>JABXYP010000001.1:3472491-3788172 GCA_024701455.1 Bacillus sp. A301a_S52
CTGCGAGCCCGTCACATCAAGACCTTACGCCTTATAAACTCAAAAACCTTCATACAATTAGCGTATCAAAAAACTAAGTTTTCTACTCCTTGTTGTTTAAAAACAACAAAGCCTGTCCAATTTGAGGTATATGAATCCCTCTTAGACAGGCTTTTACTTTCTTAATACAATAATTCTGGTCATACCATACTAATAATTGAAGCGTGATACACCTACTTCTAAACAACCACCAGTTTACCCTTGTAAAAGGGATTCCCCACCGTCGATATAAAGTTCCGTACCTGTAATATGCCCTGATTTAGCAGAGGCTAAAAACTCAACAGCATCAACCACCTGATCAGCAGTAGCGCTGCCTTGCATGAGCGGCTGGCGCCCCCGTGGAAACGCTACTTGCATACTAATATTATCTACTTCAGGGTGCTTTCGCATATGCTCCTTTATATTAGTATCAACACTACCTGGACAAACAGCATTCACGCGAATGCCAAACTGCCCTAATTCTAAGGCTGCCATTTTCATAAATGCCGTCTGTCCAGCCTTAGCTGTACTGTAACTACTAAATCCTGGTTGTGAGTAGACTCTGTTTCCGCTTACAGAGCTCGTCATAATAATAGAACCCCCGTGGGTCTTCATCCATGGAATGACATGCTTCACCGTTAAAAAACAACCAGTCAAGTCCACATCTAATGTTTTTTTCCACTCCTCCACAGTCATGTGTTCAATAGGCGCCATCATCCCCCCAATACCCGCATTGGCAAAAACGATGTCCAACCTGCCCCATAATGTTGTCACCTTCTCAATAGCAGCTTGAACGTCACAGTTATCACTTATATCACAGGCAATCGGCAATATCTCCGTTCCATGTAAGCCTTTCTTTGCTTCTTTTAGCCTTTGTTCATTTATATCAAGCATACAAACATGAGCACCAGCTTGAGTAAATCTCTTGGTCGCTGCCAAACCAATACCTGATGCAGCGCCAGTTATGAGAACAACTTTTCTGCTAAATTCCGTTGCTTCCATTCTCACATCTCCTTTACTAATAGCTTGCCTCACCCTTATAATGCTTTAAGTTTACTATATTTAATCCACACCCTTAAAACACTTGCCACACATTTCACGAAGCCCAACCCAGATCCTAAGTTTAGTTTAATACATTTAAAATGGGAAAGATGAGATTCATACGTCATCTCTCAACCAATTAAAAATAGGCAGGACAATGTCAAAAGTCATCTTTTTGCACTACCCTTTATATGGGTATTCACTTCGTTTTCCTCTACTTCATTAACTGTAATATTAGGAAATTGGATCAATTTGCTTACATGTCACCTCTTTTTGAATCTCCTCCAATGACTTGATACTGGCAATGAGTATCCGTTTATCAAGTTGTTAAAGCTTGGCGGTTTAATTTGAATAGTGAGAGATCCATTTCTGTCTTGCCTTTTAAGATGTGTTGCGTTAGCTCATGGCCAATCCCGCTCGCAAATTTAAAGCCATGACCTGAAAACCCTGCTGCTATCAAGATACGATTACTATTTGGATGTGTATCGATAATAAAATGTTCATCAGGTGTCATTGTGTACAAGCACGTAAGTCCTTTTTTCAAATGTCCTCCCGCTTCCGGCATCCACGTTTTTAAAAACTGGGAAAGAACATCTTCATCTTCATCATACACCCCAAATTCTCTAACCACCTCATCTGGCTCTGTCACTTGGCCAAAATCGTGGCAGCCGACCTTAACTCCGCTTCCGTCTATGCTAGGAAAACCATAAAAAATACCAGAAGAGGTGTGGGCTGAAAAACCTGGAAACCCTTCACAACTTCCAAACAATTGATCATTGGCTTCAAACCATCCCACGACCTGCCTTTTCGGTTGCAGTGGGAGCATAAGATCAACGCCTTGGAGTAGCTTTCTATTCCAAGCTCCTGCACAGATTATCACGTCATCAGCTATATAAGAGGTTTTGCTAGTTTGAATAGATACTTGCTCATCTCTCATCGTAACGTCTTTCACAGGTGTTTCAGTTAGAAGCTCTGCTCCCTCCTGTAAAGCTAAATCTCGGTAAGTTTGAATACAATTTTCAACAAATAACACGCCTGCGTCAGGCTCATAGCAACCGATATATGGCCCTTCTTCTGGAAATTGAAGACCTGCCCAGCGCCTTTTCATCTCTGCTTCCGTTAATTTTTCAGCTTGTAAATGATGCGCTTTAGCACTCTCTAATGCTTCTTTTAGAAATGGCGTATCCACTGGGCCAAAGCTAAGTACACCTGTTTTCTGAAAAATTGGCAGCTCTGTCTGCTCTTGGAGATCATCCCAAAGCTGTTGAGATTTCAATGCAAGTGGCGTATATGCTCTCCCTTCCCCATAAGCATGACGAATTAACCGTGTTTCTCCACCGTGACTTCCCATCGTATGAGGCGGATCATGCGCATCAAGTAGCAGAACACGTTTTCCTTCTTTACTTAAAAAATAGCCTGCCGCCATTCCTATCGATCCTGCTCCTACAATAATGACGTCATAATGTTTCATATTCAATGCCTCCAATTCACTTCGCACTCATACAGTCTAGCCAATTAAATTCTTTATGGTATATGCAACACTATGCCCGTTTTCCCCTAAAAAATCATTCTTTTATCCATAAAAATATTCATATCTTCAAACATGTTAGACATATCAAACTGTATAATGACTTTCACTCATATATCCAACAATTTCAGTATATTTCCTTAGCGTTAGCAGGCAAGTCTCTTAAGTGTCTAAGGTATTTCGTAATATTGTTATCATCCTCAACAGGATAGGAAAAATGGAAGTGATTAGCTACATCATGTGATAGAATTCGGAACAATTTACAAGCAATAAAAACTGATTGCCACATATTTTCATAGTCTGAATCAGAGTACGTGTTTATGTACATCTCCCAATATGATTCAGGAAGGTATTTTTTAAAGTATTTTCCCATTTTTCCTGTTGAAACTTGAAAATCATTCTCTATTCCAATCCACCAGTTGACCATCTCGTCCAAAGCAACCCTTGTTGTATATTCAAACATTAATTTTGAATAGGGTAGCTCATCACGCCGTATTCCTTTTGCAACATTTTGTAGACACCACCAAAAATTATTAGTGCAACTATCATATTGCCCCTCTGTTGGTTTATTAACGTGATAGTCGAGATCCGAGGGTGGTGGTATAGAAGGTAAAATAGCATCTTTATCCAATAATGGGATAGTGAGTTTATCTTCTCCATACTCTTCAAGCATTGCCTCAGTTGTTTGAATACGCAGATCAATCCGATTCCCGTCTGTAAATAACATCAAATAGGCGTATGTACGCTCAAAATTCGCATCCAGACCTTTGCCTTTGTCGAGTTTATCTGGTTCTTGTTTCATAAGTACATCCCCATATATCTCAATCCAGTGCTCATCTTTAATGAATGAAGACGTGTCCGTTACAACATATACAATATCGTAATCTTGAAAAATATCCTTTGGAACATTTGGATTCGTTCTTGATCCATTCATATAGACAGCTCTAATTCTTTCGTCGTTTTTTGCAACTGAAATTATTAATTCAAACATTTCTTGCTCATTCCTCATTCTCTTCACTCCTCTCCTCTCACATTGTGACTACATTAATTTATGAAAAACGGCAGTTTATGTATTCACTTTTTATTGATTATTATTAGCCAACTATCAACGTGGACATTGACCATTCCCCTTACATCAGATAGCGCTTTGCTGACTTTCATAACAACACCCCTTTTACATAATAACAACTGTTGTTCAAATCCCCTCCTTCTTTCACATTATTTCTTAACATAAAAACGAGCTGCATCACTTACAGCCCGCGTATACGACGCTCTTCGTTTGCTTCATATCAATACGCAAAATATCGTTATCCCTTATTGTAATTTCTCATGAATTTGTTTTAGATGGTGGTCATCGTGCTTAATGAATATTTTAACAAAACTTTCTGCTGAGAATTTCCTTTTTCCCCCGCCAATAGTGAATCTTACACCTTTCCCGACTTTAGATAATTCTTCAGTAAGTTCTTTTCGAGTTTGTACAAAACGATCAATAAGAGATGCAACAGAAAAACCTTCAATAAAAGCCATTGCCTTTTCATTATGTTGGTCATGGCCTGGGAACTGTGGTAAATCAGCCCCTTCAGTCATATACGGTGCCATCTCTTCAAGATTATATTTATCCCAATAGTATAAATGTCCAACCACTTGTATGATTGACCATTTTCCTTCTTTAATAGGTTCAGATAGTATGTCTTCAGGGAGTTCTTTTAACTTCAAAATACTATCACCCATTTTTCCAAACTGACTGAATGTTTTATTCATTGAATCTCCTCCTAAGAATTTAAAATAATGAGGTACTGTTTGAACACGTTATATTTATAAGCTGATAAATGAAGAAGCAATAAAGATGGAGGTTAATGACAATATTCCTGTTTTATAGCACAGATCACTAGCATTGTATAAATAATATCATAATTTTCAGTTTAATAATTCTAGTTGTTCTTAAAGGTGGGTTTGGACGGGTCACCACCGTATTTCTCTATTGTAAAGATCTTTTTCTTTGCACAACATCACTTTAATGAACATTAGTGACAAAAAAGACAACGGAGAATCCTAATACGACAGGCTTGTCATTAATTAAAAACCTCGTTTACGCACCTTTTTTATAAAACTGTTCACCTCTTTACCCAATAATCGAGTCATTAGTAAGAGTAAAATAAGCGGAGATTTTTCGGTTAGGTGCAGGAGAAAGCTCACTTTAGGGAATATAACGGGAAATTTTCCGATTATCCGAAGTAAAACTGCCTATTTTCAGATTTCTCCAGTCAATAGACGGAATTCCTCCCGCTATTTCTCAGATCGGTTTCTTAACCTCTTTTAAACCTCCCCCGTTTTAGCTAAGATTAATAGAAAATTAAGCTCAAATAATCTCCATGTCCTCTTATAAGTTCAACCTCATTTGGAGATGAAACCCAAAAAAAATGAAAAGTTAATCCTGTTTCCTCTCCACCACCTGTTGGGGCGTAATCCCATTCATCTTCACTATTTGAGACAGTTATTTTATAAAAAAATCTGTTATGTATTGTCCCATCATCATTCTCCCATAAATCGTCAGCAAGTAGATGCTCAACTTGAAAATGTCTTAATCCTGTTTCTTCTTCAATTTCTCTTTTTACTGCACATTGCGTGTCTTCTTCATGTTGTACAGTCCCTTTTGGTATTTGAATTCCAGCTTCTGCAATAGGATGCTGAAAGACTAACACCTGGTTTTTGCCTTCTTTAATTCGTGTTACATAACCATAGACTTTTTTAATTGGTTTCATTTGTTATCTTTCCTCTCACCATCAACTGTCTCTCATCCTTATGACATAGACTTCTCCGTTAGCGCCACAAGTACAAAATAGCATTGTTCTGCTATCGCTCTCCGTTTAATAACCTTAAAGAATCAATCCACTTAAAACCATTCCGATATTTACAATAAAATGAAATATTATTGCAGGATAAATACTTTCGGTTTGTATTACAACAAAAGCATAAAATGCTCCGCCAAAAGAAAAAAGCAAACTAATAATTAAAGGGATTCCTACAGCAAGATGCAGTAAACCAAAACCAATGCTTGTAATCATAACCCTACTTATAATGGAAACATAGTCTTTCAAACTTGCTAGCATAAGCCCCCGCCATATAAGTTCTTCAAGAGTTGCATTGATAATTGAAAACAATAAACAAAAAATAATAAGGGATTTAATATTACTTAGTTCCTGTTGAATAATAAACGGGAGAAAAGATATTCCAGAGATAATGAGACTAATTAGCATAAAATAGGATAGCTTAATGGAATGAAAAGGCATCACAATAGAACGATTGAAATTAGGTTTCCTGTTAAAGAAGGATATTTTCTTTTTTCTAAAGAACTGAACTAAACCTAATCCAGCAACAATAATAAGTAGTAAAACTCTATTGAGTAACACATTTATCTCTTTGGACATGTTATAGTTTTCTATATAGCTATTTATAAGCTGATAAACTAAATAACTGACAAGGAAAGCAATAAAGATGGAGGTTAATTGACGATATTCCTGTTTTATAGTGTAGATCATAAGTAGAAAGAAAACTATAACCCCTATACCGATCCAATTACTGTAAGAAATAACGATTATCCCAAGAAAAAACGCTAAGGATAATAAAAGTAAAAGAATATTTTTATTCAATAAAAACAACTTTAAGTCCTTCTCTCTGAGTGAATTCATTACATTATTTTAAACTTAAACTAGACACTATGCATCATTGATAACTTCTATTTACAATTCCTCTAATGCTCCTCATTTCGCTTCATCTACTGGCGTTTGCCCATTTTCTATTTCACCATAAAGGAAAAACATAATAAACTGAACCATTCTAATCCTTTGAATTAATTTGGCCTTTTTATGTCTCCCTAAGCTCTATATCCCATACCGTAATCCCTCTGCCGTTCAGGACTTCTTTAAGAATTTCAATCAGTAACACCGTAAATACAACTGTTGCATAACTATCGCTTATCATTACTTTAATAAGGTTTAATTAACATCTCCAAGATAAACAGGAGCCTTTTCTTTATTAAAGTGTTTAACAATATATTTTCTTATCTCTTTTGGATAAAGTCTGTATCGCAACAAATCATTTACTTGTACCCATTCTATTCCTACTTGATGACTATCAGGATTAATAGGCTCGATTTGGTTATTTTCATTATCTTTCAGTTCACAAACAAAATAGTATTCAATTTGATGAACATCATAATCAAATGTTGAGTGCTCATGGTTCTTCCCTATATACTCTCGTATGTGTAGGAGCTCTCCAATGTCTACATGATATCCAACCTCCTCAATACATTCTCTTTTTAAAGCTTCATGAAGTGTTTCACCATGTTCTTGTCCACCACCAGGGCAAAGATAAAAGAAACCTTCCTTATCAAGATTTTTTGTAAGTAACACCTTATCTCTATCACTATTAACAATAATGGCTTTTGCTGAATTTCTGATGCTCATTACACCCTCCCTAATCATCTTTAATATTACAACAACCACTTAAATATCTGATCTATTAAACTCCTGATCCAATGTCACTATTTTAGTGAGATACCTGGGTATTCAGAGGATATCAACGAATTTAATCAGCTTCTCATAAAGCCAACTAATTAGAATTAGAGAATAGTTATGTGAAATCTCTGTAAGAGAGCGTTATATAAGGAATATCACTCTCTATCCTTTCCTTCATAGTATTAAGTATTTGTTTGATTTTTTTATTATTTTTCTGATCTTCATTTAAAAATCTTTGAAAATAAATATAAGAAAAAATATGCCTGTAATTTAAGAAAAACGGCAACTTAGTTAACCAATATTTATCAAGGTTATTTTCTTGGAAATATCCTTGTAAAAACGATTTTAAAAAATGAACGGCAAAACCCTTTCTTTTTTGTGACTCTTCCTCGGAAAGTGACTGAATGGCGTGGTACAAAACAATCGCTATATCATATACAAACCAGTTGTATTCACAATCGCCAAAATCGAAAAGGATAATATCATTATTGTAGAGATGAAAATTTTTGGGGTGCAGGTCATTATGAATCATCCCATAGGCCCCAATATCCATTGGCAGTTGATGAATGGCATGAATAAATGTCTCCCATTTGGCAGCTACACGTGCACTTACATAATCAATAGGCTCAGAAAATACCACACCCGTATTCCAATGGTTTGGTTTAATCGTATGATCCGAGGGTTGATACTCTTTCGCTAATAAATGGATCTTACCAAGTGTTTGCCCCAATTTATAAAAAATGTCCTTATTCCACGTGCCAGAATTAGATGTGTTTATGAACGTTCCTTTGGCCTTTTCAAAAGCAAGAACATAACACTCTTCTTCAGGATCTAACTGAATAACCTCTAAAAGTTTATTATTATTAGAATGGAGTGGTTCAGTGACGTTAACACCTGAGATAAATAGAAATTTTATCCAATCCAACTCCGCCATAATGGCGTCTTTATTGTATTTTGAACTGGGATAAAATTTCAATATAACTCTTTCATCGTTTCTAATACATTCAAACACATTATTTGAAAATCCTCCGATTAATTGTAATGATGACACATCAGCGTTAAATGTTGTAGCCCCTTTAGCTAATATCGTTTTGTTCACTCATTCCCCCTCCTCGTCTGCTAATGGATAAAAGGCATATTTTTCTATGTCATGGTATCATGATGAGATGTAAATGTCTTCTTCAAAACCGTTGATGTTTCTCTGACAAACATGAACGAAAAAGCTTTATTTGTTTTAACGTACTCCCCATTTCAGTAGAAATGTATAATAGTATAGTAGCTATGAATCTTAAAGAGGATGAATGAGGATGACAGATAAAAATGAACGTGAACAAGTTAAGAAACTTAATACGTTAAAGGTCATTGCTGAGAAGTTAAATGAAGCAAATGAACTTGATATCATGCTTAAAGAAGTGTTACACGAACTTTTATCACTCATCGGAATGGAAACGGGATGGATTTTTTTAGTTAATAACAGTGGTCATTATACTCTAGCAGCTGATGTCAAACTTCCACCTGCGTTAACGTGGCAAGATAAAAAGCCGATGTGTGAAGGTGATTGTTGGTGCATAGAACGTTTTAATGATGGCCGGCTAAAAAGAGCCGTTAATATAATTGAATGTAAAAGGCTTGAAAATGCCATTGACTATCGCTGGGGAGAGACGAATGAGATCACCCATCATGCCACTATCCCCCTTCGTGCAGGAGTTGAAAATTTTGGCTTATTAAATGTCACCTCTCCAAAAAAGACACACTTTTCTAGTGAGGAACTAGCTCTTTTAGAAGCCGTGGCATTTCAAATTGGAACGGCCATTAAACGAATAAAATTAGCGGAAACTGAACAAAAGATGGCTTTAATGAATGAACGTAATCGACTTGCTAGAGATTTACATGATTCAGTAAACCAGCTTCTTTTTTCACTCAAGTTGACCGCTGGTGGGGCAAAAGAAATGACTGATGATGAAAAAATGAAAGACATGCTTTCCTATATGATAAACCTATCCCAAGAGGCAGCGAGTGAAATGAGAGCTCTTATTTGGCAATTACGCCCCCAATGGTTGGAAGAGGGGGTTGCAATGGCGTTAATGAATTATGGAAAAGTGCTAGGAATAGAAGTGGCTATCAACGTGGATGGCGTCCTGGATTTATCGCCAGAAATAGAAGAAGTACTGTGGCGTATAGGTCAAGAAGCACTAAACAATATTCAAAAACACGCAAACACGAAGCATTCTACATTAAATATCATCGCTAAAAATAACAGTGTGGGCATGGACATAATAGATCAAGGCAATGGATTTGATTTTTCAAAAATGAAAGGAACCGGTTCTTTAGGGTTAGCTTCCATGAAGGAACGGACAGATATGATAGGTGGCACGTTTAATTTAGAAACGGCAGTTGGTAAAGGGACAAAAATATGTGTGTCATTGCCGATTTAAAGGAGCAGAAAAATGAAGATTAAAATATTAATTGCGGATGATCACCATGTTGTTAGAAGAGGGCTCTTATTTTTTTTACAAACACAAGCTGGTCTTGAAATTGTAGGGGAAGCCCAAAATGGGATAGAAGCAGTTACATTAGTTGAGAAACTTCAACCAGATATCGTGTTAATGGATCTTGACATGCCTAACATGGATGGCACCGAAGCAACCCAAAAAATCAAGGAACAGTTCCCCGATGTAAAAGTCTTAATTTTAACAAGCTTTTCTGACCAAAGCCATGCTATTCCAGCTATCAAAGCAGGTGCCAGCGGCTATCAACTGAAAGATGTAGATCCAGATGAGTTAGTTTCTTCGATTAGACGTGTTTATAGGGGGGAAAGCCCGCTACATCCAAAAGTGACGTCTCATGTGATGTCCCATTTATCTCACGGCAATAAAGAAGAAAAACGACTAAGTGGATTAACAAAAAGGGAAAAAGAAGTATTAGCGGAAATCGCGAAAGGAAAAAGTAATAAAGAGATTGCTGCCAGTCTTATCATAACGGAAAAAACGGTGAAAACACACGTCTCCAATCTATTAGCGAAGCTGGAACTCCAAGACCGTACCCAAGCTGCGCTTTATGCGGTTAAGCATCATCTTTAAGTAGATAATAATGTTTAAGTAAGCTCTCTTTCTACAACTTTAGTCTGACTTTTCATTCTCCATTCCCAAGTCTATTTATGTAGCAGAAGTTCGAACCTCCCTCCGATTTAAAGAGGAATTCGAGCTTTTATACTGAGAATAGGAGAAGTCAAATTATGAAGGAGAGATGTCGAATGACATTATTACACGTATTTATATCCATACCCAGAGTAGAGCTTTTAAACTTGGAGAGGAAACGTTTTACCGTTAGTGACGTGACATGACTACTTTAAAGAAAGACACACGATTATTTAAGATGTTAGCTGCCAATATGTTTTCTTCTATGGGATCAGGGATGACAATGATAGCTGTCCCTTGGCTTTTTGTAACAAAGGATGGCGGAGAAACGGTCTTTGGGTATGTAACGTTATGTGTCACTATACTCTTATTTATGTCTACTCCTTTTATCGGAAACTTAATTGATCAAGTATCCCGTAAGCGCCTGCTCATTGCTGGTGAAATGATTGGATTGCTCATTATTATGCTATTCACGATTGCAGGATTTTCTGGTGTCAGTTATACAACATGGCATTTCGTTATTTTATTTATCACAGGGTCATTTTACTATAATCTTTTTTATCCAACTATTTTTGCTTTCAATCAGGAGATTTTCGAACCAACTCAATATAAAACGCTAAATGGTATTATGGAAGTGCAAGGTCAATTAGCAGCTGTTTTATCAGGAGGATTAGCCGCCTTACTACTTCCCATTGTAGAATTCAAATGGCTATTACTACTAAATGCAATGACTTATGCAATAGCGGTTGTTTTCTTTAGTCTTATCCCCTATAAGAAAATGCCTAAAAGTCCAACAAAGGACTCTTTTGGGAGGAAGTTAACGGAAGGGTATGTTTACATGATGCGCTACCCGCGTTTATTTCTTTTTCTTGTTGCTTCGTTTATGCCTTTTATCGGGGTCATGATGACTAATTATCTTTTTCCAGTATATATCGATAACATTTTGCAAGCAGGTGCTTCTGTTTACGGGATGAAAACGATGGTGTATGGTATTGGGGCAGTGTTAGCAGGTATCTTTTTACCAATCATTTTAAAAAGAGTTGGAAATGAGTCTACCATTGTTTTTACAGTCCTTTTATTTGCCGTCTCAATTACGCTATATATCTTTTTCCCATTTGTTTCGATATTTTATCTTTTAACGGTTCTTATTGCTTTTGGAAATGCTGGCACGCGCGTTGCAAGAAACTCTCTTATAATGGAACGGATCCCAAATGACAAGATTGGAAGGGTCGATAGCTTATTTCGTGGCATCGGTTTAGGGACTAGAATTATGCTACTTTCGTTATTTACACAAATGGTTGCCGTGCAAAATGTTATTTTACCCTTTCAAGTATTAAGTACCGTTCTTTTTATGTCATTTATTATCATTACCATAACATTGCGTCATGTGATAAAAGAAGCACCAGTTAAATCAATAGCCTAACTAGACTGTAGCATCATGATCTTCTTTATTTTTTTATAAACGAAAGGAATTCCATAATTCAAAATAGGATGTCAGAATTAGAGTAATGAACCGGGCCTTCGCTTCGATAACTTACGTGACGGCCAGGTTCATATGAATGTGGCAGATGATCAAGACCCATCCATTTTCATTGTCGATTTCACTTTGTCTAGTACACTATTTCTTTTAATTTTATTAAGATTAAGATAGATTACTTTACTAAAGGAGTGAATATGATGGAGGATAAAAAGGTTTATCTAGTAACGAAACAACATACAAGCAACTACCCTAACCCAATTAGCTTGCTTAAAGGGCAAGATGTTATTGTCGGCACTAAATACGAGGGAAAGGAAGATTGGAATAACTGGATATATTGCTACACTAAAGATAATCATTTAGAGGGATGGGTACCTGAACAAATCATTCATATTCAAGGTGAGGATGGCGTGATTTTAGAGGATTATACTGCAAAAGAATTGCATGTAAAGGTTGGGGAAGAACTTGTGAAAATCAAAGAACTTAATGGCTGGTTATGGGTTAAAAAGGCCTCTCACGCAGAAGAAGGGTGGGTGCCAAAAGAAAACGTTAAAGCTATCAACATTATAAAATAACGATACAATCATAATTTATGAAGTCGATTAGGATGGAAAATTTATTATATTCTTGAGGTGATTTAATTGATGAATAATGTGGAAATTGAACAAGTAGAATCAATTGAAAGATACATTGATAAGTTGTCTGAACTTTTGATGCAAGTAGTAGAGGATGGGGCATCAATTGGATTTTTACCGCCACTCTCACAAATGGATGCTCATCACTATTGGGAAAATTTATTGAACCAGGACATTCTCCTCTTCGTTGCTAAGGTAAACAATCAAATAGCTGGTAGTGTCCAATTGCACCTTTGTAATAAGCAAAATGGTGCTCATAGAGCTGAAATCGCAAAACTAATGACGCACCCTAACTATCGACGTAACGGTATTGGTCGCAAACTCATGGATAAAGCCGAGGAGCGAGCTAAGCAGGAACAGAAGTCGTTAATCGTTCTTGACACAAGAGAAGGAGACCCTTCAAATCTTCTTTATTCTTCACTGGGGTATCATCAAGCTGGTAAAATCCCCAATTACGCCAAATCGGCAAACGGAGAACTGCACCCTACCGTTTTTTATTATAAATCCTTTTAAATTAAACAGTGGTATTATAACTAGTTAAAACGAACCTTCAATCAGTAAGAGAATAGAGTTACCTCCCTCTCCACTCTATTTTTAGCCGGGAGGGTTACGGACGCTTAAGTGTGATAAAAGGATAAGCTTATTGAAAAAGGACGAAAAAAGAAAGAAATCAAGCTAAATGAAAATGAGTATGCAGATGACGTACTCAAGTGATTGTGGCTCTTATAGAGCTAATGGGAGCTTGATAACAACTACCGAAGTTGTCTTTTTGGCTACTCTTTTTTCTGCTAACAAAACAGAATACATCAAGAAAATATTCAGCTTATAATAGAAAATATAAGAGTATTTTAAGGAGATGATGACTATCCTCAAAGCGGTTTTATTTGATTTAGATGGCACTTTGTTAAATCGAGATGCATCAGTACTACTATTTATTGAGAAGCAATACAAGCGATTTAATCATTGGGTTAGTCATGTCCCAATGGAAAAATACATAACTAGATTCATAGAACTCGATAAAAGAGGATATGTGTGGAAGGATAAGGTCTATCGACAGTTAATCGATGAATTTGCTATTACTGGTTTGACTTGGGAAGAATTACTCCAAGATTATATCAGTCAATTTCACTATAGCTGTGTTCCGTTCCCTAACCTTATTAGTACGTTAGAAAAATTAAAGGATTATAACCTTGTCCTTGGAATAATAACGAATGGTAAAGGGCAGTTCCAATTAGATAATATTAAGGCTTTAGGTATTGAAAACTACTTTGAAACAATTGTTATATCCGAATGGGAAGGAATGAAAAAGCCTAAACCTCAAATCTTCCAAAAAGCTTTAAAAAATCTCAATGTTTTACCATCTGAAAGCATATATGTCGGCGATCATCCAGAAAATGATATACAAGCTTCTCAAAATGTAGGTATGAAAGCTGTGTGGAAAAGAGACAATCAATGGGAGAACGTTAAAGCAGACTTCATAGTGGAAGATTTGAAGGGAATACCTTTAATTTTAGAGGAGTTAAGAAAATAAAGTCTATCATCTTATTAATTCAGGTGTCACTCCCAATAAAATGACGTTTTTAATAGGGCTATACTTGAAAGGAATGCCATCATTCAAAATATGATGTTAAAACCCGAATATTGAATGTAGCTTTCACTTCAGACGGATAATTTCCCGAGGGCTTGTCTTCAGCTAACTTTTGCTCGGTAATTCCTCGCAAAAGTGGATCTTTGGACTGCGCTTTTTCCGGGAGTCCCCATCTTACGTTTCTGCTATTTTTGTCATCCAAATCAATAAATATTAGTCGTTTTATTGCTCGTGAAACGTCATTGTAAAATTGATTCACTTACCAAAAAAATTCTTTGGGTCATAATAAAAAAGATGAACAGGCAAAAATATTAGGCAAGCATTTATCTGAATTATACACCTATTTTCCCCATCTACTTACTGGTTAATGATCGAACTTTATAAACTCAATCATACATAGTATAACCTCCACAATCTACTATTTCATTTAAAACTATTTCTCATTTTCACTCAACATATTTGTTTAGTTCACGATGTTATCTTACTTTTCTTTTTTTCTCTTTTAAATACATAAAATAAATAAGTGCCAATCAATAAATACGGCATCAACATACCTACTATTAACTGTGATTCTTGATTATATGAAGTTAATGATAAAACCATTGTTGGCAGATAAAGAGCAATTAAAGTTACAGGCAAAATCGCATTTCTTGCCCATATTGAAAAAGCAATTACAAAACATACTGAAAATAAACCAATTATGCCACTCCCTAGCTTACCAAAGCTAACCATAGGTGTCGTATAAATAGAATCTGCTACAATAACGCCTCCTATAAAGAGGGTACTAATAAAAACAGGTAACAGTAAAATTATAAATTCTTGAACTCTTGACACTTGATTCCTCGCCACATATCTAAAAGCGACTATGATACCTATAAAGAAAATGATACTATATACAAATGTTCCTATAATTTTTAATAAACTATAACTTAATGTGCCCTGTAAAAGGTCAACGAACACAGAAAATGAAAAAGCACTCATAATAATTAATGGAATATATTTTACCCATGCTTTATAGTCAGTCTTCATCTCACTTGAGATACTCTGCATATACTCCTTTGGTGACGGACCAATAATTCTATCGACTGATTTGCCATTTAATTCTGCTTCATATAGATGAACCTCAAGTTCTTCGGTAATCTCTTTAATCTCTTGCTCATTTTTCCCGTTTGAAAACAAGTATAACTTTAAATCATCGATAAATTTTTTACTCTTTTCAGATAGTTGAAATTGTCCCACTCTCTTCACCTCACTCTTTAATTTCTTTCTTAATAACTGCATTAACACTTTTCTCAAGTTGTTTCCATCTAATTAGAAACTCGGCTAATGTTTGATATCCTTCATTAGTTAATGAATAGTATTTTCTCTTTGGCCCAGCTATTGAATCTTTACGAACAGAAGTGACAAGTCCATCCCGTTGCATTCTCATCAATAATGGATAAATTGTGCCTTCACTAATCGTCCCAAAACCATACTCACTTAAACGCTCAGCCATCTCATACCCATAACATTCTTTCCCTTCGATAATAGCCAAAAGACAGCCATCTAATATCCCCTTCATCATTTGTGTTTGCGACATTTATTTATCACCACTCTCACTATCTTGCATTACAAGGTATATACATAGTTTAAATTAATATACCTTGTAATACAAGAGTAATGGGTATTTATTACAATGTATTGCTCATTATATACGGCAAAATATCTAGGCACTATAAAAAACAGCCCTCCACGCTCAATTGAAAAAAGTCCCACGGCCAAAAACGGCGGGTGAGACTCTTTTCTTAAATAAATTGATCATCGGGATGTAGGTTGTTGCGCATTTCCTCTCGGACACGTGTCACATCTTCGTTGGTTGCTTGTGACTGAATGTACCATCCTTTACTGTGAAGGATTTCGTATAGGTCATATTGACTGTCTTTCGCATTTGCAAAACAACCTTCATAAATATCTCTAAGATCTTTATGACTCGTCTCCATGAGGACATTGGCAGCACTTCTACATCGTCCTTTTTCAAGTTCCAAACAAAGCTGAAGCATTTCTCTATCTGTTAGTCCACGGCCATCCATATTATTTGGCATCGTCAGTCCTCCTATGTATTATTGTGTTAAATGAGAACGATTAAAGTATTGAGAAATTTCGGCTACTCTCAATTGGTGTTGTTCTGCAATTCCTTCTAATACCCCTCTAATTTCAGGATCATCGCACTGGCTAGCACACCAGTTAATCGTTTTAGCTAAAATTTCCTCAGTTCTTATCTCGTCTTCTACACTAGTCAATTCTTTTAAGGATAATTCGTTCACAAAAAAACACCTCCATATTTTCTCTTGTACTAGTATGAGACATCTTACTCTCTTTCATCCTTATATATTAGAAGTTCCTGTTAATTCACATTCTGCTTTCCTTATGCGAACAGTTCGGCCTTACATAAAAGTAAAAAAAACTAAGGAGTAGACACTTACGTGTATTCTAACGTATGATACGATTATCGTGCTGTTTGTTAACTAGGTGATGTTCTAAAAATTTATCGTTTACTTTTAAAAAAGGGGATGATCCCACTGTCTAATACACACACTTTCACTAAAAAAGAGGAACTTGCTAATGCCATTATTCATGGCATTGGTGTCCTTTTAAGCATAGCGGCTCTCGTCATCTTAGTTGTATCTTCTGTGTTATACGGAACTGCTTGGCATGTCGTTAGTTTTTCATTATTCGGATTCTCGATGGTTTTACTCTACACATCATCCACTTTATTACACAGCTTTCCGGCAGGGAAAGTAAAGGATATTTTTGAAATATTAGATCACTCCTCGATTTACTTTTTCATTGCAGGAACATATACACCTTTTTTATTTATCGCAGCAAACGGCCCTTTAGGTTGGACACTTTTTGGAATTGTATGGGGACTTGCTATTGGCGGAACAGTATTTAAATCTTTCTTCGTGAAACGCTTTTTACATGCTTCGACCTTTTTATATGTCGTATTAGGCTGGATGATTGTCTTCGTTTGGAAGCCTCTAATCGCGAATGTTCCCCCGCAAGGTATTGTCTATTTAGTTATCGGAGGCGTGCTTTATACAGTAGGATCAATTTTTTATGTATGGCGTGGGTTTCTCTACCATCATGCTCTATGGCATCTTTTTGTTCTGGCAGGAAGTATTATGCACTTTTTTTCAGTCTTAACCCTTTTACCTCAATGAGAACGTATCGAATAGAAAACGCCCCGTTCTGAGGAAGCCTCAGAACGGGGCGTTTTAGTTTTAGCGCTGATAGCGGCTCATAATAGCATCTCTTGCCTCGTTCGCTTGCTTTTTTAAGCTTGTGATATCGATATCTAACATCTTTCCTTCGCGTTTAATTGGTTTCCCACCTACGAACACTGAATCCACATTTCCAGCATGACACGTTTGTACGACAGCTCCCACAGGATCATTTATTGGAAAAAGATTTAAATCGGAGGTGCGGATCATTACAATATCCGCTTCCTTCCCTGGGGTTAATGACCCTACTTTATCATCAAGGTTTAACGTTTTAGCCCCCTCGATAGTCGCTAATTCCAACATCTTTCTTGCAGAAATAGATAATTCAGGACCGGGCATATTCCCGTCATCCAACATCTTCTGATTGACTCGTGCTCGCTCTGCTTGTAGGGCAAATTTCATTTGGGCAAACATATCACCTGCTGTGGACGTGACCACATCTACCCCCAATGCTGGGTTTAAACCGTTTTCCAAGCATAAGCCCGTTGCTGGGTAACCATGTCCCATCATCATCTCTACTTCTGGTGTGACGGAAACAGACCCTCCCTTTTCCACAAGCATCTTTATTTCCTCTGGGCTAACAGCGTTGGCATGGGTAAAGTTTAAATCTTTTCCTAGTAGACCTGCGCGATTTAGTTTTTCTATAGAACGGTCCTGAGCCCCCCATGTGCCAAACCCTAAATGCATGCTGCAAATAGCATCTAATTCCCGAGCTAATTCAATTTCCTTTACAGTCGCTTCCCAAGCAGAAAATTCAGGTCCACGAATAGCCAGTCCCATCGTTATCAACTGATCGTTTGATGAAAAATGAGTTTTTTTCGTATACCTCGCCTGTTCTAAGTTTACGCGCTCACTTTCTCTATCCCAAAATGTTCCTTCTCCTGGAGATCCATGGGCAAAGACTGCTCGAATACCAGATTCATGTAAGCCTCGAATAAGCTCGTCTGTATGATCTTGAGAAATAATCATCGTCCAATCTAAAATGGTTGTGACACCTGCCTCTAGAGCTTCAAGTGCACCTATTAAATTGCCTATATAATCATCATCAGGTGACCGCAAAGACCCTATATTACCGTAATAAATACTACTTAAATAGGTTTGTAGTGACCAGTCTGCACCAATGTTTCGAATAAGTGATTCCCACGTATGACGATGGGTGTCGATTAAACCTGGCAGAATAATCATATCGGTAGCATCAATGATTTCACATTCTTTGTCATCTATGTCTATCTCTCTCTGAATATCAATAATCTTAGAACCTTCAACTAAAATATCACCTTTTTCTAGATCCCCTATATGAGGATCCATCGTTATTATATTGCCGCCTTTAAATATTTTTTTACCCATACAAACACCCTCTCTTTTTATTAAAATGATAGTTATAGTTTATATGAAATAGAATAAAGGCACGCCACTTTATACGTCAATTAAAATGCCTATAATTAACAGTATTACTACCAATATTTATGTATTCAATTCCCTTTCCACAACCAATTAGCTAATTGATATAGTCAAATTCAACATACAAAATACCCATGATTAGCCAACAGATGGGGGTTTTCGAAGACCTGTCTTCGCTTCATCTCTTTTTCAAAAACGCCCCGGTGATAAAGACTATTTATTAATGGGCACTTGTCTGTGTCGAAAGTGTAATCGTGACATTCATTTGATTAGACAATGTCTAACCCTTTGTCCTTTCTTCTAACCATTCAGAGCTGCCATGGTTTTTACTTCACACTAAAGCATCCGGTTCGGCTGCTACAACAACCAAACCGGATGCTCACCCGATGATCAATTATGACGATGGCATGCCATGCACAGATTTAATTTCTAGATATTCTTCAATGCCAAAGTCTCCCCATTCACGGCCAATTCCGGACTGCTTGTAGCCACCAAAAGGCCCGTTAAAGTCCGTCTCAGCGTTATTCACTGTTATTCGACCGGCACGTAAGTTTGACGCAACGTACTGCAAAGTTTCTGGATTTTTACCGACAACAAAGCCGGCTAATCCATATACTGTGTCGTTGGCAATGTCAATCGCTTCTTCTAAATCCTCGTACGCAATAATTGTCGTAACAGGGCCAAAGATTTCCTCCTGGGCAATAACCGCATCGTTCGATACATCGGTAAAAATTGTTGGTTTCGCGTAATAGCCAGTTTCCAATCCTTCTGGTTTACCCGTTCCGCCAACGAGCGTTGTCGCTTCTTTTTCACCCTTTTCAATATACGACTGAACAGTATCCCATTGATCTTCGGACACTAATGGCCCTGTGGCTATGCCTTCCTTACGTGGATCTCCTACTGGGAAGGTTGGCAGGAGCTCTACTATTTTATCTTCAAATTCTTTTTTCATAGTATGTGGAATAATGACCCGTGTACCAGCCGAGCACACTTGACCGGTATTAGTCATAATATTTGAAAGTGCTGTTTTAGCCGCTTCTTCCACATCAGCATCACCTAAGACAACAATGGGCGATTTACCTCCTAGCTCTAACGCTACCTTTTTAATTGTAGGGGCAGCATTTTGCATGATTTTTTCCCCTACTGAGCCAGACCCTGTAAAAGAGACAAAATCAATGTCGGGGTGTTTGCTTATCCCATTTCCAATCACAGACCCTGAGCCATTAACTAAATTAAAAGCTCCTTTAGGCACTCCTGCTTCATCGATGATTTCAGCTAAAATCATCGCTGCAAATGGCGTTTTAGATGCCGGTTTAAGAACGACGGGACTTCCAGCCGCAATAGCACTTGCTATCTTTGTTGACACCTGGTTTGTAGGGAAATTCCACGGCGTAATAAGGCCGCTCACACCGACTGATTCCTTCATCAAAGTATGACCGCCTCTTTCCTCTTCAAAGGAATAGGTTGAAAGTGACTCTGCAGCTTGTTTAAAATGACCAATGCCCATCTGATAATGGACATCCTCAGATACAGTTAGAGGTGCTCCAAGCTCATCTGTCATAATGTTGACAAGCTCATCTTTTCTCGCTTCATACCCTTTCACAATGTTTTCGAGCCAGTGAATACGTTCTTCTTTTGTGGACTTAGAAAACGAAGGAAATGCTTGGCGGGCAGCTTTCACCGCTTTATTTAAATCTTCTTCAGTCCCTGAGCTAATGGTGCCAATTACCTCCTCAGTTGCTGGGTTAATCACGTCTATCGTATCTGATCCAGTCGATTCAAGCCATTCTCCGTTAATATAGTGTTTCGTTTGCTGACGCATAAATCATGCTCCTTTCTCTTTCATTTAAATTAAGAGTTAGAGCCCTTATTCCCAGCTTATTCACATATAAAACAAAAAGCGTATAATAAAACGAACCTTCCCTTCAATTAGAACATTAGCGACTGTTAACTCCTGCCTAAATAGCGTTAGCTCTGCTATTTATTTTGAGCCGGGAGTTTTGCGGACGCTCATCTGTGATAAATTAGCTGTTGAAAGCCATAATTACTCATGATTATAGTGGGAAATTATTAGTTAGCAAAATACATTCGAGTTGGAAAAACTTTTAACCACCGTAACCTTTCAAACTCGTTTTGATAAATTACTATCTTGTTAGTTTTCAATGTTACTAGCGATCTTGTCCTTCCTTCATAAAAACCGTTTCAGCCTCATCTTTTTCAAAACACAAATTGACAGTTCGGCAGCTAGCTCGCGTTCTATGCACAACTCCTGCCGTCACAGTATAAAAATCTTGTGGTTGCAAGATAATAGGTTCTTCTAATCCCTCTATGTCTATTTGTAACTCACCCTCGAGTACTAAAAAACTTTCATCTGAATCTGGATGGCTGTGCCATTCATAAATGCCTTCAAATACAGCTACTCGAACACAATGATCGTTAATATTCGCTAATACAAAATTATCATATTGTTTTTTTATAGAATCAGTAAGTTGTTTAATATTAACTTTTCCCTCAATCATTTTAATTCTCCTCTACTGTTCTGATCTATTAAAATAAAAATGATGTTACATCGCTCATAATTCATTCACTTAGCCAACAAACTAAACCTTATATTGTCATATTAACATTTTTTATCATTAATTATCAGTTATTTGTGTTTAATACCCCAAAATTCCCCTTTGCTTATTCCTCCATCAACGAAAATTAAAAAACGACACACCTCCTCGTCTTTGCGAGAAAATGCGTCGTTGGTCCCAATATGTATAACACGTAAAAAAATTATGTGGACAGTGTTCATAGTTCCCACCACGTTTACTAGTTTACCGCCCATAGTTCCTCTATGTAAAAATTCTTAATCATTCACATGTTAATGGTGGAGCATAGCGGGCTCGAACCGCTGACCTCAACACTGCCAGTGTTGCGCTCTCCCAGCTGAGCTAATGCCCCGTAAAGGATTATGTAAAATATGACTCACAATTTAAAATTATAAACAGAAGTTTGTCATTTCGCAAGCTTTTTTCTTAAATTTTTTAAAAATAATTTAAATTATGTCATATTTAAATCACAATGTTAATCATCTATCGTCCATCATTGTGATTAAATGAAAAAGGCTACTAGATTGCCACAAATAACATAGTCGTTTTTTTATTGTTAAGTGTATGATTAAGAAAAATCAGCGGCGAGGTGTGAAGTGAGATCTATCCCTAATTACCTTTCAATCTTTAGAATTGTTCTTTCTCCCTTTTTGCTTTTAGTCGAACCTTTAGGAAGTCTATTTTTCACACTATATTTCATGTGTTTCATTAGCGATGGCTTAGACGGTTATATAGCAAGAAAGACCGACACGGAAAGCCGTTTTGGTGCAAAACTCGATTCGATGGCCGATATGATCACGTTCATAATTTTAATGTATGTTTTGTATGGGATTATTAATCCAACTATGTTCATTATTTATTGGGTTATCATGATCGCCTTCATTAGAGCAACATCACTTATTATTGTAATTGTGAAGTACAAAACGTTCGGTATTGTCCATTCCTATGGAAATAAACTGACCGGATTAACACTGGCTCTCTTTCCAATTTCATTCTTTTTCTTACCACTAGATCTAGTCGTTATCTCCATTTGCATCCTTGCTAGCTTTTCTGCCGTTGAAGAACTACTCATTCATTTAACGTCACATCATTTTCAAGCTAACCGAAAAAGCCTTTTCATAAGCGGCCATTAGCGTAAAATTTTATTAGTGAGATTAAAACACTATAAAAAGTATATACCAAAAAACACCCGCAACCACCGCTGTTAAAAGACCGGAAATGATATTTTCTTTCAAGAGTTTTTTATGTTTGATAGCGTCAAAAATGAGCCATCCTATAAATATGGTTATCGTAAAAATCAGTGCTTGAATCATGGCCCCGACCTCCTTCACCTGTTCTATCGTAACAAACTCATGAATGGAATGCACCTTATTTTGCCCATAATGAAAAGATAGAAGTTAGAAAGGGAGACGCACATGTTTCGTGAAACGTTATTGTCTGAACTCTATGAAAAAAAGATGGTCTTACTTAAAATTATTCTCGGCGTGTCGCTCTTCGTTGCTTTAGCTGGAGCGGCCATCCATACATTAGAGCCTAATACTTTTGATTCCTTATTAGATGGTATCTGGTGGGCTATCGTCACCATTTCAACGGTAGGCTACGGCGATTTCGTACCAAAGTCCATAACCGGACGACTTTTAGGTATTTTGTTAATTGTCGTAGGTATAGCGTTATTTTCGTTTTTTGTTACAAACTTGGCTGCGTCTACACTGTTGATTAAAGAGCAATCTGAAAAGGGGTTAGGTACAACTCAGCATGCAAGCCATTTATTAATCATCGGCTGGAATGAACGAAGTAAGCTACTGATTGAGCAAACGCACCAACTTTCCCCATCCAAATCCATCGTGCTAGTCGATGAAACATTACTACAGCTTCCTGTTCAATATCGCTATGTTCGCTTCATAAAAGGAAATCCTAAATTAGATGAGACATTAACCCGCGCTAATATAGGCCACGCTGATACGATTGTCATTACCGCTAGTTTACATGTTGAAGAAAGGCTTGCTGACGCCAATACGATCCTAACATTACTCACAGTGAAAGGATTGGCTCCGACTACCTATACCATCGCTGAATTACTCACGTCAGAGCAATATAAAAATGCTAAAAGGGCCGGAGCCGATGAAATTATAGAAGCCTCTCAGCACGTGGGGATGTTGCTGACGAATGGCACCCACCATCATGGGTTAATCGACGTTATTAGAAAGCTTATCACTCAGAGTCAAACGAAGCACCTTTGTATAGCACCATTACCTCCCGACTATATCGGAAAGAGGTTCGGGACTATTTGCAATCAAGCTAGTACTTCTGATCGGTTCCTTCTTGGCATTTGCCGTGCTCATGAAGCGATTCTTCACCCTTCAGAAAAATGTGTCTTACAGCAAGGGGATGAACTGATTTATGTGAAACGATAAAACGATCTTTCAATCAGGACATTACCGACCGTTACCTCCCAATCTAAATAGTACCTCCTGCTCTCTATTTTGAGCAGGGTGGTTTGCGGACGGTTATCTGTAATAACACTTAACTTCTCGGTGAGATTTCTAAATCGTTAAAAATCATTTGTTCAAGCTCTATCACATATTCACGGCCTGCTGCAATCCATTCCGGTGGAAATGGTGCATCGGGATCTTCCGGTTCAGAAAATTGATTCACTAAAGGGTTAGGATCATCAACATGATCATCCAAACCCTGTTTATATTTATGCGCAAGTAAAAACGGGCGTCCTAATGTCACATGTACACCTTTAACATCTAATTCTTCTCCGTCAACCGCTTGAAAAGGCAGGCGGACAAATAAATAACTGCCATTATCGTCTATCTTGTAATCGAAATAACCATGATCATATTCCCATCCACCACCAATCACATAACCAACAGGCTTTAATTTTTTCTCTAGATCATACAATTTAAACGTGTGATTTTCCACTTTTGAGGGAATTTCTAGCACATGACCTACCTCCCTATATCATCATCTCACTTAGTTTATCCTGAATGACAAAACTTATTTTAAGCTTTCATACTCACTCACGTTATTGCTTTCGTTGCGGAAATCCTCTCTTCTAATGCTGAATATGTCACTATTCATACTGAAAAATGCCGCTCTATTGCTGAGCCCCTTTATTAAACAGAAAACACGCCTCACTACTGGAGACGTGTTTTAAAGAGATTTAATTATCTTTCAAGCGCTTCTCTAACTCTGCTTTTTGTTCTTCAAAGCCTGGCTTTCCTAATAATGCAAACATGTTTTTCTTATAAGCTTCAACACCTGGCTGGTCAAATGGGTTGACACCAAGTAAGTAGCCACTTAGACCACACGCTTTTTCAAAGAAGTAGATTAAATAACCAAAATGGTACTCATCCAATGTAGGAATAGATATGACGAGATTCGGTACGCCGCCATCAATATGAGCAAGTAGCGTTCCCTCATACGCTTTGTCATTGACAAAGTTCATGTTCTTTCCTGCTAGATAGTTTAGTCCGTCTAAATCAGTCTCTGCTTTTTCAATCGTCATTTCTTCTGCTGTTGATTCAACATGTAGGACTGTTTCAAACAGGTCACGACGGCCATCCTGAACGTATTGACCTAGTGAATGTAAATCAGTAGAAAAGTCAGCAGCAGCAGGGAAGATGCCTTTACCATCTTTTCCTTCACTTTCTCCGTACAGCTGTTTCCACCATTCACTCGTGAAGTGGAGAGCTGGTTCATAATTTACCATCAATTCGATTGTTTTGCCTTTATTGTACAAGGCATTACGGACAGCGGCATATTGATAAGCAGCATTCTTAGCTAAATCTGGTGTGCTAAAATCCTCACGTGCTTCTGCTGCCCCTTTCATCATCGTCTCAATATTCAAACCAGCTGCTGCAATCGGCAATAAACCTACAGCTGTAAAAATTGAGAAACGGCCACCTACATCATCAGGGATGATAAACGACTCGTATCCTTCTTCCATAGCTAATTTTTTCAAAGCACCTTTCGCTTTATCCGTTGTGGCATAAATACGTTTACGCGCTTCTTCAACACCGTATTTTTTCTCCACGTAATCTCTAAAAATACGGAAAGCAATCGCTGGCTCCGTCGTCGTTCCTGATTTAGAAATAACGTTTAAGGAAACATCTTTCCCTTCAATCACTTCCAATAAATGTTTTACATACGTTGAACTAATATTATTACCTACATAGAAAACTTGTGGTGTTTTCCGACCAGACTTGTCCATTTCATTATAAAATGTATGGGTTAACGCTTCGATAGCAGCCCGAGCACCAAGGTAGGAGCCACCGATACCGATGACGATTAACACGTCTGAATCTGATTTAATTTTTTCCGCCGCTTTTTGAATGCGCGAGAATTCTTCTTTATCATAGTTCACAGGTAAATCAATCCAACCGAGAAAGTCGTTGCCTGCACCAGTTCCCTCATGTAGAGCATGATGAGCCGATTCAACAGCTCCTGCTAAATAATCCACTTCATGTTGTGCTAAAAATGACGATGCTTTTGAGTAATCAAATGAAACTTTTTTAGTCATGATTTAGTCTCCTTCGTATTAATGAACTTCTTCCACTTTTCACTTTATTAAAAGAATGACTGATAATCAAGTGACGACTCAAAAGTAATCGCTTTCAAAATCGAATATTTTCTGACAGATGTGTTAAATCTGCCAGAATGACCGCATAGATTTTTTATTTAGTTACAGCGACGCCTTCAAAATGGACAAGACGTCTTCCTTCTGCAGCTTATTAAAATTACCGAAAGGCCCATTAACCATCGTCTTTTCAGCCATTTCTTCAAGTCGACTATCATCGATATCATAATCCTTCAATCGGCTTGGTGCTCCTAGTGACTGCCAAAAGCTTTCTAGCTTCTTTATGCCTTCTTCCACTACTTGTTGTTTATCTTTCCCGACAGGATCTATGTTCCATACACGAGTGGCTAGTTGATAAAGCTTTTGTTCACCTTTCTCCTTATGGTACCTCATCCATTGTGGGAAAATAATAGCCAGTCCTCCTGCATGTGGAATATCGTACACGGCGGAGATGGCATGCTCAATATTGTGAGAAGCCCAATCACCACGTGTCCCCATTTGCAACGAACCATTTAAAGCGATTGTACCAGCGTATAGTATTGTCTCACGATGCGCAACATCGTTTAAATCCTCAACGAGAGAAGGGGCTGTATCAATGACTGTTTGTAAAACAGCTTCACACATCCGTTCTTGAAGCGGTGTGTTTTGCTGAGAGTGGAAATACTGTTCAAAAACATGTGTCATCATATCAACAATCCCATAAATCGTATGATCTTTCGGCACAGTTAACGTATTCTGTGGATCAAGGATCGAGAAGGTTGGAAATACATGTGGGCTTCCCCATCCATATTTTTCATGGGTGTCCCAATTGGTTATAACAGACCCTGCATTCATTTCAGAACCTGTAGCGGCTAATGTTAAGATCGTTCCAAAAGGCAAAGCGTCTTCTACCACCACTTTTTTTGTGATAAAATCCCAAGCATCACCATCGTATTTTGCTCCAGCAGCAATAGCCTTAGTGCAATCAATGACACTGCCGCCACCCACTGCCAAAATGACGTCCACGTCATCTCTTCTGCATTGCTCTATTCCTTTTCTCACTGTTTCCAATCGCGGGTTTGGCTCAACCCCTTCCAATTCAGACACAATGAACCCATTAGTCCTTAATAAAGCGATCACCTCATCATAAAGGCCATTGCGTTTAATACTTCCTCCGCCATAAACGAGTAAAACCTTCTTACCAAGCGGCTCGAGTTGCGCTACAAGCTGTTGCTCAACTTGTCCCTCCCCAAAAATTAGTCGCGTTGGATTTTGATAAATAAATTGATCCATATAAAACGCCTCCTCTTCCTCTATTTACTTTTTATAAAACATCTCATGTCTGTTTAACAACAGTCTCTTTATTATTATGGCGAACACAGAAAGAAAAAACAAAACATGTGCTTCGTTATCCGAAATAACTATCCTTAACTTAATAAAGACTATTCACTTTTATTAGAAAGTTAAATAAGACAAAAAGAGAAGTTTTTATTTTCTGATGAATAATTTTCAAGGACATTAATCATTCTAAAGGAAGAAGCACTTTTGCTTCAGCATATGACTAATTTACCCCTTATAAGGAGGTGAGGAGCGCATGAACGGAATTCAACGAACTGCGCTGGTGATTGCGATAATCGGTGCTGTAAACTGGGGCTTAATCGGTTTTTTCAGATTTGACCTAGTAGCAGCGGTTTTCGGTGGACAGGCCGCCGGTTTTTCCCGTTTCATTTATGCCCTCGTAGGATTGGCAGGTTTATATTGTATTTCAATATTATTTAAGCCATCTGAGGAGATGGAAAGAAGCCCGGAGCCACAGCGTTAATGCGTTCCATGTACATCAACTAGCTACGTGTTTTACCCATGGATGCTTCGTTAACGAGAAGACTTGCTTCAATTCCATTTTGCTTTAATCACGTGTGTTTAGAAGTAACCATTTACTTTTAAACATCTGCTCATCTGGCTCAACTCGATTCCCTCAATTCTTTTCACAAACCGAAAAAAGAGGCAGCCCGCGGGCCGCCTCTTTATCGTTTCAGGAAAAGCAATAAAGCCACTTATTTTTTAATGCGTTTATTAAGATCTGCTTGAATTTCGTTAGACTGTTTTAGCCAGTCTTTAAGCTTGTCTTCTAACGTATTAAAACCTTGCGCCTGGCTTTGTTGTCCCGCACCTGGTTTACGATTTCCACCGCCACCACCACCGCGTGGGCCACTACTTTGTGGACGTGGACGTTCTGTACGTTCAGGCTTAGGTTGCGTCTCTTTAATAGATAACGAAATTTTGCCAGATTCTTCATCTATAGAAAGAACCTTTACCTTCACTTCATCTCCAACAGATAATTCTTCATTGATATCTTTCACATACCCATGTGCAACGTGAGAAATGTGAACGAGCCCTTGTTTTTTCTCGTCTAATGCAACGAACGCACCAAAAGGCTTAATTCCAGTTACTTTTCCTTCAACGATACTACCTACTTCATATTGACCTGACATGAAAACAACTCCTAATTATTTATTAACTGTGTAATTATAACACAGCTTTCTGATCATGACAAAAAATTTTATTAATAGCCCAAGCGCTATAACAATAGTCCTATATTTTTAAAACGACTATTTAATATAACGACCCTTCAATCAGTTGGATTTTCCATTCTTCTCCCACTGATTGGTAGTTGAGTCAATCAAGACTTTAGCGTCCGTTAGCTCCTACCTATATAGATTTAACTATCCTCTCTATTTTGATCCGGGAGCTTTACGGACGGTTATCTGTGATCAAAATCTTATTAGATTTAGTTTTCCCACTACAAAATAAAAGAAAACGGATTTTTACAAAAACCGTCCTCTTTCAGATAGTTGAATGTATGGCCTTCACACCCTTTGGTAATACTATAGCTGTATACTACAACCTAGTATTCCCCCTTTTAGAAGAGGCGTGCTTGATACGTCTCTTCTTTTTAATGGTTACCTAATACCGACTTGTGTATTTTTTAAAAAGAGATCAATTCGATCTACCGCTTCCTCTAATTGTTTCATTGAGGCGGCATATGAACAACGGATATATCCTTCACCACCAGCTCCAAATACATGCCCAGGAACAACAGCAACCTTTTGTGACATTAATAGCTGTTCAGCAAAGGATTCAGAAGATAAACCAGTACTTTGGATTGACGGAAACACATAAAAAGCGCCTCCGGGCATATGGCAGGAAAGACCGATTTCTCGTAACGACTTAACGAAGTAATTCCGGCGTTGTCGGTAGCTGACAATCATTTCTTCCATCTCATCTTGCGTATTAGTTAATGCTTCAAGAGCAGCATATTGTGCCATCGTAGACGCACACATCATCGCATATTGATGAATTTTTAGCATTGCACTAGCATAGGGCTCTGGAGCCGCAATATACCCAACACGCCACCCAGTCATGGCAAATGCCTTTGAAAAACCAGAAATAAGTATCGTTCTTTCTCTCATCCCCACTGCATTAGGGACACTAGCATGAGATGTATCATAAGTTAGTTCAGCATAAATCTCGTCAGATATAACGATGAGATCATGTTTTACGACTACTTTTGCTACATCTTCTAATGCACTCTCACTTAGGACAGCGCCTGTTGGATTATTAGGAAATGACAGCATGATCGCTTTCGTCCGCTCTGTTATTTTATCAGCCACATCACTAGCCTTTAGTTCAAAATGATTTTCAGCTTTTACAGGGACTGATACTGGAATTCCTCCCATCAGAGAAACGAGCGGTGCATAAGCTACAAAGCATGGCTCTACTATAAGCACCTCATCTCCAGGGTCAATAACTGCTCTTAAAGCTAAGTCGATACCCTCACTAGCCCCTACGGTTACGACAATTTCATTTTTCGGATTATACGAAAGTGTGAAGCGACGATGTAAATAATCAGAGATTGCGTCTCTTAATTCCATTAAGCCTGCGTTTGCTGTATAAGCAGTAATTCCACGCTCTAGAGAATGAATACTCGCTTCTCTTACGTTCCACGGCGTAGTAAAATCTGGTTCTCCAACCCCTAGAGATATGATATTTTCCATTGACGATGCAAGGTCAAAAAAGCGTCTAATACCTGATGGTTGAATTCGCCTAACTCCTTGTGACAATTTAGGTTCATGCTCAGTTTTAATGATTGTCATGGTGAAACCACCATTCTATGATCATCATCATCGTCCTCTGTAAAAATAACCCCATCGTGTTTATATTTTTTTAATTGAAAATGCGTTGTTGTGGAAATAACGGAATCCAATGTGGATAATTTCTCAGAAACGAACTGGGCCACCTCAGACATGGATTTACCTTCGATAGCTACCGAAAGATCGTATGTTCCTGACATAAGATACAACGCTTTTACCTCTTTAAATCGATAAATCCTTTCGGCGACAGCATCAAATCCAACGCCCCGTTTAGGCGTCACCTTCACGTCGATCATCGCAGTAACATTTTCTTGGATATCTGTTTTAGTCCAATCAATTAATGCAGAATAGCCTAGAATAATTTTTTGTTCTTCCAAGCTTCTAAGCATGTCTTCTACATCATCGATCGTTGTATCAAGCATTTTCGCTAGGTGATGACTCTCCATTCTGCCTTCTTTTTCGATTAAACTGAGCAACTCCTGTTCTTTTTCTTTCATGTTGCTTACCTCCCAATAATCTACATAAACATCGTTTTATTTAATATTAAAAGGGAATTCTATTACAAAGTCTAGACCTCCCGAAATGATAATTTTCTGATTCACTATATTCTACATGACAGTGAGTGTTCATACCAGACATATTTTTGCAAAGGAGATGGAAAAATGAGTGAAAAAAATAGCCATCCACATGTCCATGATTATGAACATGTGGCTTTATTGTTTGTTGATATGATCAGTGATTTTTCATTTGAAGACGGGGAAAGACTTTTTCCACATACACTAAAAGCTGCGAAGAAAATGGCTAAGTTAAAAACGCGTGCTAAAGAGCTTAACATCCCTATTTTATACGTTAATGACAATTACGGCAGATGGCAATCCGATTTCCCCGGGATTGTAGAAGAGATGAAGCAAAGCGAGCAAGGTAAGAAAATCCTCCATCTTCTACAACCTGATGATGATGACTACTTTATTTTAAAACCGCAATACTCTGCTTTTTTTATGACCCCACTCGAATTATTACTTAACTATTTAAATGTGAAGTCGCTCATTATTTGTGGTGTGGCTGGTAATATGTGTATACATTTCACAGCAAATGATGCGTTTATGCGAGGATACAAACTCTATATTCCATCTGATTGTACCGCTTCTAATTCTAGAGAAGAAAACGACAAAGCTCTTCACTTAATGGCACATGTCCTAAAAGCCACTATTCAGCCCTCAGAAGAGCTTGATTTAGAAGCAATAAAATATGAATGGCGCCAGCTGAAAAGTTAATTTTCGCCCTTCCGTTATGCTAGATCATGATAGGAATAAAAGTATTTGATACACCACATCCATCTCTTTACCTTGTTAAATGGATAAGTTATAATAATCCTATACCCATAGTGTTAATTAACACTTTGCCATGTTCACCACTCATTTGCCAATAATGGCAAAAGACCCCCGGACGTATCCGCGGGTCCTTTTTTTACTTTATGCCAGCCTAAAGACAACACCATGTCCTCCTTTCGGGTATTCCCATTTTATATTTTCATGCGGACAACCAATTCTGCAGCTTCCACACTCATGACAGCCTTCATAGCCTACAAACATCCGGTCACCTTCCCATTTATACACTTCACCAGGGCAAAACAGTGTACAGGCTTTATCGGGGCATGCAGTAGCACAAAGATCATGATTCAACACTTCTAGGTGTGATTTTTTATCACAGTTAAAGCGAATGAGATACTGTTTGTCTTCCAATGTTTTCGCCATAATTATTTCACCGCCTTCCAGGCTCTGTACATATCTTTAGCTAAACCAATCTTCCCTCTTCCTGCCGTCATTTTTGCCATAATTTTTTTCTGTTTTTCTCGTTTAGGTGTGCCATCTACCGAGAAGAAGGCATGCATGGCTTCGTTCATTAATGGAATATATTCTTGGAAATATTGAGGATTTTCTTCAAATGTATGGGCAGCATCTTTATATTTTTTAAGATCTTTTCCAATGAAACTGTCATAAATATTGGTTCGATAACTGTCAAGTGTTCGCTCGGAAAAATCATCTGTTTTCTTTGCTTCTATGATTGTTTCAGCAGCCATTTTTCCTGACGCCATTGCCATATTAGAGCCTTCTCGATGGATAGCATTAACAAACTGCGCAGCATCCCCTGCAACCATAACACCGTTCCCTACAAGTTTAGGAATAGCATGATAGCCACCTTCTGGAATTAAATGGGCTAAATATTCCTGTGTTTCCGAACCTTCTATATAAGGTTGAATCATTGGGTGCTCTTTTAAGCGATCCAACAGTTCATAAGGCTTTAGTTTTTTCTTTACCATGCCTGATAACGTGGTACCAACGCCGATATTAACGCTATCCTTATTTGTATACAAGAAGCCTGTGCCTAAAATTCCTTGAGTAGCATCTCCGAATATTTCAACAGAAACTCCCTGATCATCTTTAATATTGAATCGTTCGTTGATGACCTTCTTTTGGATTTTCAATACTTCCATAACGGTTAAAGCGACTTCGTTTGGTTTCCATTCTTTATGAAAACCGAGCTGCTTTGCAAGTAATGAGTTCACTCCGTCAGCTAATACAACAACGTCTGCATAAATGTCGCCATCGGGACGATCTGTTTTAACACCAATCACTTTGTCATTCTCGACAAGGCATTCTGTCACAACCGTTTCATTAATGAGAAGTGCTCCCTGCTCTACCGCTTTATCAGCAAACCATTTATCAAATTTCGCTCTGAGAACCGTAAAATTGTTAAAAGGCTCCTTCCCCCATTCCAAACCTTTATAACTAGTCGTCACCATCGATTCTTTATCTAAAAACCAGAAACGTTGCTCCACGACAGGTCGCTCTATTGGGGCTTCCTTCCAAAATTCTGGTATGATTTCTTCTAATTGTTTTCTGTAAAGAATCCCTCCCATGACATTTTTCGCCCCCGGATATTCACCTCTTTCAATAAGAAGAACCTTTAAACCATTTTTTGCTGCAGTATATGCACAACTTGTTCCTGCGGGCCCGGCTCCTACAACGATCACATCAAATTTTTCAGACATCAGCTGTCACTCCCCCTGCTTCTTCTCCTGCTAACTGAGTTCGAAAGGCCTGTGTTAGCATAGGCACGATTTCAAATGCATCAGCCACGACACCAACATGTGCAGCATTAAAAATAGCAGCGTCAGGATCGTTATTAATGGCGATTATTAAGTCTGAATTCTGCATGCCAACAATATGTTGAACAGCCCCAGAGATGCCTATAGCGATATACAGCTTTGGTGTAACGGTTAACCCCGTTTGCCCAACCTGATGATCATGTCCACAAAGCCCCGCTTCGACAATATCTCTACTCGCACCTACGGAAGCGCCTAAAGCATCAGCTAATTCCTTGACCATCTGGAATCCTTTTTCGTCTTTAATCCCTTTTCCTGCTGCTACGATAATATCTGCTTCCTCCAAATTAACTGCCTTTTTAGCCTCCCTTACAATTTCAATAACCTTTGTTCGGAGAGTGTCCTCTTTTAAAGAAATAGCTTCAGAAATGAGTTCAACAGTCCCTTCTCTTTGCCAATCAGGATCTGGTTTTTTCATTACTTTTGGCCTAACAGTAGCCATTTGAGGACGATGTTTTTTACAGAGAATAGTGGCCATAATATTGCCGCCAAATGCTGGCCTGCTCGCCTCAAATAAGCGCTTCTCAACATTAATATCCAATAACGTCGTATCGGCTGTAAGCCCCGTCATCACTTCTGTAGCTACCGCACTGGCAAGGTCTTTTCCATTGGCTGTTGCCCCATAAAGGATAATTTCAGGCTTGTATTTTCTAACTAAATCCCCTGTCGCTTTCATATATGTTTCTGTACGATAATCTTTTAAAATAGAATCCTCAATCACATACACTTTGTCTGCACCGTATGCATATAAACTTTTTGCTGGTTCAGTTACGTGATCACCTAATATAAAACCACACAATTTAACGTCAAGCTTGTCAGCTAGCTCCCTTCCAGCACCAAGCAATTCTAACCCAACATCAATAATTTGACTGTCTCGTTGTTCAATGAACACCCATACGTCCTTATACTCCTCAATATTCATGTTGACTCCCCTCCCTTCACACTGAATAATTCTCTTTTTTCAAGGGTGATGGTCAGTAATTGCTCAACTTGCTCTTCAACTGTTCCTCCAATCATGTCCGCACCCGAACTTTTTTCCGGCGGCCACATTTTCCCAACAATTGTAGGAGACCCTTTTAACCCTAACTGTTTGACATCAACATCATTCAAATCATCTACTGTCCATACTATTGGCTCATACCTAGCAGCTTTAATCATATTAGGAAGTGGTGAATATGCGACTTCATTAATTTCTTTTTCTACAGTAAGTAGACATGGTAACTTTGATTGGATACGTTCATAACCATGTTCAATTTTGCGATGAACAATAATACTTCCTTCATCAGTGTCCACTTTTTCTACACGTATGACATTTGTTAGTGGCGGTATTTCCATACGGCGAGCAATACCAGGCCCCACTTGTCCTGTATCACCATCAATCGCATGTTTACCACATAATACGAGATCAAGACCTTCTTCCTTAATTAACTTTTCAATTGCTTTATAAAGCGCATAACTTGTAGCAAGGGTATCTGCCCCAGCAAATCGCCGGTCGGAAATTAAATAGCCTTTATCAGCCCCTATTTCGATACATTTCTTAATAGCTATTCTCGCTTGAGGTGGGCCCATCGATAGAACGATGACTTTTCCACCATGTTGTTCAGTTAGACGCACCGCTTCCTCCACTGCGTGGGCATCATAAGGGTTTAATATAGCTGGTGCACTGGAGCGGTCAAGTGTATTCGTCTTCGGGTTTACTTTAATGATCTTCGTATCCGGAACTTGCTTAATACAAACTAGAACATTCATGAAATTCCCCCCTCTTTTCACCAATAATTTATGAACCGGATTTCAAATCCTCTTAATTAAACAGGACGTCCGATTCACAGTTTCATAGTCTCTACACTGTTAAGGATGTTATCATTCATTTGTTCAAAGTTTCACGAATAACCTCGTTCTAAATGACTATGGTATCCCCATAGTACTGTTTCTCACCGTCAACTATTAAAAGTGGATGTCTTCCCCTTTAATTGGGTTATCACAACACACTTATAAAAGGCTGTCATTTATCTATCCAGCTCTGTTTCGTCCCCCCTTCATGACTAAACTATTAAGAAATCCTTTCAAGCGCTATTTCAAAAAATGCTTTATCTCATCACTATTATGCAAGTAGGAGAATGATTAATCCTCATTAAAACAGTAACGAGTAAAAAATGAGTTGGTGATAATTAGCACGATAAATTAAATGTGGTGAGTTAAGGATAAATAAGTTTTCTGTGTGCCTATCTCTAAGAGGAAATAACTACTAGTTGAATGCACGCGTGGAATAATGGTTGTAGGGACAGTATTTCTTCACCTTGATAATACCAGTATACTAAAAGGGTAATGAACCAATTCGTTTAAAAACTTTGTAAACTTACTAAACAGAAAGGTTTGAAAGCGATTTCTTTAATTTATTTATATCAAAAATAGTTTAAAGTAACAACCTATTTTTAAAATTTCGTCAATAACCATGTATACTGTCCTTCCCAAAAATATTGAGACACTAGCATTGCATAAAGCTAAGCTTCAATCAGTGGGGGTTTTATTGCCCCTTAAGAGTGGGATAAATAATCATCATCATTTTCAGTTTTAATGATTCTAGTTGTGTGAACCAAAAAAGAAGTAACAGGTTAAGAATGGGTTTGGACGGGTTACCATCTTACTCATTATAAAGGACTTTTTCTTTCCATAACTAACTTTAATGAACATTAGCGACAAAAAAGACAACGTGAAACTCTAATACGACAGGCATGTTATTAATAAAAAACTCGTTCACGCACTTTTTTATAAACTAATTCACCTCCTCTTTACCTGTAGATTAAGAAGTTTTGTCAATAATCGCATCATTAGCGAAAGTAAAATAAGCGGATATTTTCGGTTAAATGCAGTAGAAAGTCCATTTTCAGGAGTATAGGCGGAAGTTTTCCTATTATCTAAAGCAAAACGGCCCATTCCTCAAATTTACCCGATCATTAGCGGAATTTCTCCGTCTATTTAAGCTATTCTCATGGCTAATAACTATTTAAGGGAATTTTCCCATCTATGTCCCAGATAGGTCCTTAACCTGTCCCCAACCAATAAAAGCAGCCTCTCACAATCCGAGAGGTGGGGATCCGCCTCTTTTTATAAAGCCATATCTCAGATAAGCGTCCGTAAAACTCCCTGCTAGAGAAGAAAGCTAACGGACGCTAATCTCCGGATTGACTCAACGACCAATCAGTGAAAAAAGTAAGAAAACTGCCTTTGAATTGAAGAATCGTTTCAACATCCGCCTATTGAATAAAATATATCACCTATTATTCGTGTTATTGCTTTAAAACATCATTATGAAAATCAGCTCACATATTTATATGAAGCTCAATTCCTCCTTAATTAAAAGAGAATAATACAACTTTTAGAGCTTTCTCAGTAAGGTGTCTTTTTATGATCATCCACTATCCATACCTCACCATCCTTATAGACCATTTGTTCAGGGTAACGAAGGTCGATTACCTCTTCTTGAATTTTTTGAGAAGGCTCATCCGTAGCCAAAGAGACAATGATATTTGTTATAAATCCAGCAGTAGCACCAAAGACACCTGCCCCAGTATCTATAATCCCAAGAATCGTAAAGCCGCCATACTTAGCAGCAAAAATATAACCAAGTGTGGTAATCAATCCGACCAGCAAACCAGCAATAACCCCTTTAGAATTAGATCGCTTCCACCAAACCCCGAGAACGAGGGCTGGAAAAAATGTCCCCGTGGCAAGCGCAAACGCCCAGGCGACGATTTGTGTGATCGCTCCAGGGGGATTTAAAGCAATCACCCCAGCTAGCAAAGTTGCAATGACAATTGACCAGCGTGCGACATTTAACCGTGTTTGTTCTGTCGCTTCCGGCTTCCAGACGCGGTAATAGATATCGTGTGCGAAGGAAGAGGAGATAGCGATCATCAGCCCTCCAGCTGTTGACAATGCAGCTGCCATTGCACCAGCGGCAACGAGTCCGATAACGAATACCCCAAGGTTAGCGATTTCTGGTGTGGCCATGACAACGATATCATTTGAGATGATCAGTTCATTCCATTGCAGAATACCATCCCCATTTTCATCCGCCAGCTGCAATCTTCCCGTATCAATCCACGGTTGTGTCCATTCAGGAAGCTCTGTAATCTTACTCCCTGCAACATTTGTCATTAGAATAAAACGTGAGAAAGCCGCATAGGCAGGTGCCGATAAATATAGCAAGCCAATAAACAGCAAGGCCCAAGCTCCTGACCATCGTGCTGCTTTCATAGAAGAAACTGTATAGAAGCGAACGATAACATGAGGTAAGCCTGCAGTCCCAGCCATCAACGTAAACATAAGTGCGATGAACTGCCATTTTGTATCATTAGTAAAAGGGGCAAAGTATTCAGAGATCCCAAGTTCTCGATCAAGTTCTCCCATTTTCCCAATAATCTCTCCGTATGAAATCCATGGGATGGGATTACCTGTTAATTGAAGCGACATGAATATAACTGGAATTAGATAGGCAGTAATTAAAATAATGTATTGAGCTACCTGTGTCCACGTGATACCCTTCATACCTCCAAATGCAGCATAGAAAGCAATAAGTACGACTCCGATCATCGTTCCAAATTTAGCATCGATCTCAAATAATCTTCCAATAACCACACCAGAGCCAGACAACTGGCCAATAGAATAAGTAAAACTAATAATAATCGTACACACAGCAGCAATAAAGCGTGCCAAATGACTATCATATCGGTCACCAATAAATTCAGGGACGGTATAACGTCCGTACTTACGCAGCTGAGGAGCAAGCAAAAAAGTAAGTAGCAAATAGCCACCTGTCCAACCCATAATGTAGGCGAGCCCATCATATCCAAGCAGCATGATCGTGCCAGCCATCCCAATAAAGGAAGCAGCACTCATCCAATCTGCACCAATTGCCATCCCATTAAAGACTGCTGGGACGCCCCGGCCGGCTACATAAAAATCCGATGTAGCCCGTGCTTTATTATAGATAGCAATTCCAATATATATGGCGAAAGACGCCAAAATAACCGATAATGATACGAAAAACTGTGTATCCAAAATACCCCTCCTTCTTTCTTTCGTTCAACAGCTGATTGCTATTTTTTTAAATAAAAACAGAGTTAAAACATCGTGTTCGAGGAGTTGCTATTCATGTTTTGTAAACACAGCCGAACTGGCACCTCAGTTATTAATCACTTCTTCACTATTTAACCTTTTATTATCTTTTTTCAAAATCCCAAATTTTTTATCGATAGCATCGCTTACCGAAGCATTAATAAACAGCAAAACAATAAACGTGATAATCGCTCCCTGCGCCCCCATAAAATAATGAAATGGATATCCGTTGATCGTGAAATGGCTCAGTGGCTCAGCAAATATAACCACTCCATAAGAAACGACGAACCAAATGACAAAGTAAAGAATCATATAACGTGTTCGCTCTTTAAAGTAACGATTGGCTAGCTTTCGATCCATTTTCTTCACATAGTCACCTCCAAAAAGATCACTTAGTTACTCTCTTTTGTTTTTACGTACTCAATTATTCCATTCCTAAATTCCATGCCCTCATTCACTCATGTAAACTGGCTCCATATCACTTTTCTGTCATCTCAAACTAAAAATAAACTTAACAGTCTCCATGAAAGGTGCTGGTACAAGAATGATCTGAACGAGCAAATATATAAATATAGTTAGGAATGGTATGGCTAAGAAAAACGCTTTACGGTAACGAAACGTTGCAAGTAAGCTTAATAACATGATAATGATAAAAATATAAAGCATAGTACCTCCTCCCTCTAAAAAGAAAGCGTTATCATTTTAAGGTCCGCCGTTAAATAATTTAATTTTATGAAAATTGCATTTTTTATTATCCTTATAATTTAATAATTAGTCAAGAAAGAAAATGTGAGATTTTCCGCCTCGCGTTGTCACTTTTCAACTTATATTGTCGTTTTCTTCCTACTTGTTTTGTTCATAATCATCTAATCGCAAAGCTTAGTGAATTTAACGACACTTTTCATACTTTATTAGTCTGATCAAACGAACCTTCAATCAGTGGACGTTTTCGCCTTTTCCCCCACTGATTGTTAGTTGAGTTAATCAGGACATTAGCGACCGTTAGCTCAAAATAGAGTTACCTCCTCTCTCTATTTTGACCCGGGAGTTACGGACGCTTATCTGTGATCAAACGAACCTTCAATCAGTGGACGTTTTCGCCTTTTCTCCCACTGATTGTTAGTTGAGTTAATCAGGACATTAGCGACCGTTGCTCACGCCTAAATATAGTTACCTTCCCTCTCTATTTTGACTCGGGAGTTACGGACGCTTATCTGTGATAAAACGAACCTTCAATCAGTGGACGTTTTCGCCTTTTCCCCCACTGATTGTTAGTTGAGTTAATCAGGACATTAGCGACCGTTGCTCACGCCTAAATAGAGTTACCTCCCCTCTCTATTTTGACCCGGGAGTTACGGACGCTTATCTGTGATCAAACGAACCTTCAATCAGTGGACGTTTTCGCCTTTCCCCCACTGATTGTTAGTTGAGTTAATCAGGACATTAGCGACCGTTAGCTCACGCCTAAATAGAGTTACCTTCCCTCTCTATTTTGACTCGGGAGTTACGGACGCTTATCTGTGATAAAGAGTAGATGACATTACCAAAAATAGCACAGCCCTTTAAAATCTACAGGGACTGTGCTATTTTATATAATGCTCTATTAAGATGTGCCATTAGTTAATTCCTTTTTATTGAAGATGTGCGTACTACCAAACAAAAGAAAAACGGTAACTAATACTGTCATAATAATGCTCAACCAAAAATAACTATCAGGTGTGCCTGATTGTAACACCACTTGACTATGGGTTGTCAAAATCCCAGGTGACCACCGCATGGCATTTGGGATAAATGAACTTAATAAAGTGAAAATAGCCGCTGTAGCGAGCGTCATAAATGCTACAAAAGCCGTACTTTTACTTAAAGCACTTAAACTAACCATCAGTGTCAAATGAAAGATTAACCATAGAAGATAAATGAGGCCAGCATAAACAATATTTAAAAAAGGCACTTGTTCTATAAGATGAAATGTGTAATAGATAGCTGCCATGTAACCAACTGTAAAAGAACACGATGCTATTATTAAAATGTGTAACCATTTGGCTAAAATGTAACTTTTGAAAGAGACAGGTTTAACAAGTACCATAACATGAGTTCCCATATTTTTTTCATTGGAGATGGTTCCCATAAAGGCAAGAACTAGGACGAGTAGTCCAATTTGACTGAATTGTCCAAAAGTTCCCACTAATACTTCCGCACCACTAGGCAAAGGAATCTCAAGCAAAGCCCCTTCAGGTAGATCTCCGAATTGTTCTAACAGATCAGGTAAATAATAAGATGTCACAGGTTGCATAATACCCAGTAAAATAAAGACGATAGGCAGCCACATCCATTTAAAATTTCTAGTCGCTTCTGACATTTCTTTTTTAAATAATACCCACCACATCTTCATTTAATCGCCACCTTCATAAACAAGTCTTCTAATGATGTTTTAACGACTTCAAATCGCTCAATATTTAAGTCATGTAAGTCCTGATCGTGTAGCAGCTGTTGTCTTGCTTGGCTGACGTTTTTAACTTCTAGAGTAACTGTGCCATTATAATGCTTAACATCTTCAATCCATGAGTTACCTTTCATCTTCTCCATCCAATCGTCATGATTTTTCTCTGTTTCAATGATGATAGTCGGTTGCTGATATTTCTTTTTCAATTCTTTTAGAGAACCTCCAATCACCACTTCGCCTTCTTTCATAATGTAAATATCATCTGATATCTCTTCTGCATCGTGAAGAACGTGGGTAGAGAACAAAATTGATGTCTGTGACTTAAGTCGTCTCATTAGCTCTAATACGTCTCTACGTCCGATAGGATCTAAAGCAGACACCGGCTCATCCAAAATAATAAGCTTCGGCTCATGAACGAGTGCTTGAGCAATACCTAAACGTTGCTTCATCCCACCAGAATAACCAGCAATTTTCTTATCTTTTGCTTCTAATAAACCTACGAGTTCCATCATTTCATTGGCTCTTTTCTTAGCTAATGTGCGATTCATCCCTGCCAATTCAGCTGCAAATACAGCAAATTCTACCCCACTCATCCAGTTATAAAACTGAGGAGATTGAGGAAGGTAGCCAATGAACTTTCTTCGGTCTCCTGGATAGTCCTGATGGAAAGAAATGTGGCCATTTGATGGTTTAATTAAACCTGTTAGTAAATTAAGTGTTGTAGTTTTCCCTGCGCCATTCGGTCCAAGAAGTGCGGTACATGCCCCTTCCCGTATAGTTAATGAGATGTTTTTAACTGCTTCGTGTTCTTTAAATCTTTTTGTTAAATTCTTTGTCTCAATAAGTCCCATTAGTTTTGACTCCTTCCAAAAATAAAATATAAAATTGGGCCTATTAAATTGACGGCTATAATAATAAGTACCCACAACCATTTCGGTCCATTAGTCTGTTCCTGCCTAACACAGTCAATAAGAGCTATGAGTACTAAAATAAATTGAAGAGCTATAATTGGAACTAATAATGTCCAATTAATCTCGTGTAGAATTTCCATTACTTCAGTCATTTTTTTCCCCTCCACCCTTCTTTTCAGGAAGTAAAATCGTTGAAAGTGTTCGCTTTCTTGCATTAGGACTCATATTATTTCCATATCGTTTTATAAGCTCACTAAATTCAAGCGTAAAGGACTGAAATTCTTCATCCGTCAATGCCAATTCTATTTGTGAATAACCAAATCCATCTTGCTCCATGTTGACATCACCTTCAAGATAATCATCAAATTGTTTTAAAATCATTGCAAAATACCTCAAAAAATAGCGCTGATGTTCTTCTTTCGTAATAGCCTCCGCTTCCTCAGCAGAAATAATAGCTGCTCCCTCCATTAATTCATACGTTTTCTCAACGGCTCCTCGCACTTGCCGTTCTTCTTTTATACGAATAATGTGATGATCTTTTAATAAATTTAGATGACGATATAGAGTTGCCTGTGCTACCCCCTCCATGTCGTTAAGCAGCTCCTGCACTGTCATAGGCTTCTTAACTAACGATTTAATGAGCTGCATCCGTATTGGATGTAACACGACATCAATTTTCCGTTGCTTCATAGTCTCCTCCATTATCAATAATTATAATATTATCATTTATGATAATATTATATCATAATTACCTTTCTTGACAATCCCATCTTTACTCATGATCATCTCAAGTATCTTTTTAAAAGTATTCCAGCTAGGTGAATACTTCATATAACTTAGAGGCATCTCATTTAACTAAAAGATGAGACTTTATGCATATGGAACCTCTTATACTCGAACCTGTCTTCTAAATAAAGAAAAAATTACTAATCAAATTAAAGGTGTATGGCTAGTAATACTTTTTTAAGCTAGCATTTATTCATCTGAAAAAAATTAAATACATTTTCTCGCACTAACGTTCACTTGTGAGTTAAACTTAAGGAGAGTATCGTTTAATGAATTAAATTAAAAAGACTTTTTCAAATAAAATGAAACTTTTTAATTGATTCGTTCGTACACCCTATTAGACATTCTTTTGGAGGTTATCTTATGAAAAAATCATTATTAACAAGTTTATCAGCAGTTACCTTACTAAGCTTAGCAGCATGTGGTGATACCACATCGGACGATGGGCTTAGCGTAGAAGAGATTTTAAGTAAGTCAATTTCTACAATGGAAGAACTAGACTCCTACACTTTATCAATGGAAATGGCCCAAACATTAGAAGGAGAAAATGAAGAAGGCGAGCTTGAATCAATGAGTTTTGATTCTACTTCTGAAGTATCGTTAACGTTAGAGCCTATGACGATGGAAATAGTTACTCGTATGGATATGGGTGATTTAGGTCTTGGAGAAGATACGAATATGGAATTTTTATCGTATTTCACTGAAGATGACGGCTTTTATATTGAGGATCCCACTTTAGGTGGATGGGTGAAAATGGGGGACGATTTCTCAGATGATCTTATGGCAATATCAGAAATGCAAACAAGTCCTGAAGATCAATTAAAATCCTTTGAAGATAATATTACTAACCTTTCAGTAGAAACAACTGACACGTCTTATATCATCTCATTAGACGGTGACGACTTAGACATGAATGAATTTTTAGATCAGATTGGTGACTTAGGATTTGACGATATGGGTCTTGGCATGGATGAATTAACTGAGATGGACATGGATATAGAAAATATCTCTTACAAGATTACCGTTGATAAAGAGACGTTTTATCAAACAGAAGCCAATATTGATATGACTTATAACATGACGATAATGGAAGAAACAATCTCCACTAATCAACAAATTCACATGTTGTTAAGTGACTTTAATAACATTGATCCAATCCAAATTCCTGAGGACGTTCTTGAAGAAGCAGAAGAGCTAAACTTTTAAGGCACATTATAACCCTGTAAGGACCGATTGCATTAAATGCAATCGGTCTTTTTTATAATCGTAAAAATGAGTCTACGGTCACTATGTTTCTCGAACGATTACGGCTAATATTAGCAAAGTATGTTCTATATAACGCAATACACATTTTTTGGAGGTTATCTTATGAAAAAATCATTATTAACAAGTTTATTAGCAATTACCTTACTAAGCTTAACAGCTTGTGGGGACACCACATCGAACGACGGGCTTAGTGTAGAAGATATTTTGAAGGAGTCTATTTCTACCATGGAAGAACTGGACTCTTACACGTTAGCGATGGATATGTCACAAGTTATAGAAGAGGAGAATGAAGAAAGCGAGCTTGAATCAATAAACTTTGATTACACTTATGACATAGCATTAACGTTAGAGCCTACGACAATGGAAATGGTCATTCGGGCGGATATGGGTGAATTAGGTAACGGAGAGTATTTAGTTTATCTCACTGAAGATGACGGTTTCTATATAAAAGAGCCTACAGCAACAACCTGGTTGAAAATGTCGGACGATTTCTCAGATGGCCTTATGACAATGACAGAAATACAAAGAAATCCTGAGAATCTTTTAAAATCGTTCGAAGAGAATTTGACATACCTTTCAGTTGAAACAACTGATTCGTCTTATATAATCTCATTAGACAGTGGTGATTTAAATAAGGAAGAGATTTTAGACCAATTTGAAGATTTAGGGTTTGACGATATGAGCCCTTTAAATGAAATGGATATGGATATAGAAAATATTTCTCATAAGGTTACCATTGATAAAGAGACGTTTTATCAAACAGAAATCGATATTGAGATGACTTTTAACATGACGATCATGGGAGAGATTAGCTCCATCGATCAACAACTGCATATGGTATTAAGTAACTTTAATAACACTGATCCGATCCAAATTCCTGAGGACGTTCTTGAAGAAGCAGAAGAGTTGGACTTTTAAGTGACCATAAAACGAACCTTCAATCAGTGGGAGCTTTCGCTCTTCCCTCACTGATTGAAGGTAGTTGAGTGAATTAGGACATTAGCGGCCGTTATCTCCCGCCTAAATAGCTTTAGCTCTGCGCTCTATTTTGAGCCGTTTTTTTTTACGAAAGCTTATCTGTGATAAAACACTGTAAAGGACCGATTATTGTGATGCAATCGGTCCTTTTAATAATAAAACCCATTATTCTGTCAAACATCGTTACATTTGTGAATTTTTCGTAAAAATGAGTCTACAGTCACTATGTTTCTTATTTAATTCTAGCTAATATTAGCAAAGTATGTTCTATATAACGCAATACACAATTTCTATGGAGGCCTAACAACTATGAAAAGACTGACACTTTTAAGCTTTACTGCAATTATCCTTACAACTTTAACAGCATGCAAGGAATTAACTTTGGAGGAAGTCTTAGCTGAATCACTTTCAGCTACCGAATCCTTACAATCGTTTCAGACGACTATTGACGTTTCCAAAGGGCTCATTATGGAAGATCAACACGATATGTCCTTAACACATACCCAGACATCTGTGACTTATGATCCATTAACATTGGAAGTTCATTCAGAGATTGGTGGGGAAGATGGTGTTGACTATGTTACCCACTTCTCAGAGGAAGACGGTTTCTATTTTAAAGAAACAACGACTGACCAGTGGGGTAAACTTTCTGATGACCTTGTGGAAACCTTTGTTACGGCACCAGCATTTCATACGGGAGCAACAACTGAGACATTAAATTTCCTTGAAAGCCAGTTACCTCACTTGACAATGGAGGAGACCGATACGTCATATATCATTTCTTTACAGGAAGATGAATTAAACACTGATGAATTCCAAAAACACCTAGAAGAATTAGAATTTTATAATATGGAGTTAGGGGTTCTAAATGGTATTTCCGATTTAGAAGACATCACATACACGATTACAATTGATAAGGAAACGTACTATCAAACTGATATTAATATTGAAATGAAAATGATGATTGACATTATTGAAGTCAGTCAAATGATCACAATAAGTCTTAACGATTTTAATAACATTGACCCGTTGGAAATTCCTGAAGAGATTAAAGAAAATGCCACTCACATTGATTATTAATTAGCACTGTACCTATTGTGAGGTTACTCCTGCTTATCGTAATTCAATATAGCTAAAAGGCCCTGTTGTAAGTATACAACAGGGCCTGTCTAATATTTCAATATGAGCAAGATTATAAATTTAAAACTAATACTTTATCACGGAGCATAGAATCAATGCTTCGCCCAATACCTTGAACACCTTGACCTGAATTTTTAACCCCCAGGAATGGGAAATGATCAGGACCACGAGACGTCTTACCATTCACTTGAACTGTTCCCACATTTAATTTATCGGCAATTGTAAAAGCATTCTCAAAGTTTTTAGTGAAAATACTTGCTTGTAAACCATACTGGTTACGCTTTTCTAAATCGATAGCCTCTAGCTCATTTTCCACACGCATGATAGGAATAACTGGACCAAATTGCTCTTCCCACGCTAGCTCCATGTCCTCAGTAACATTATCTAATACCGTTGCACCTAAAAGGTTCTCATTACGAATTCCTTCTGTAACAACGGTTGCACCTTTTTCCTTTGCATCGTCAATCAAGGACACAACAAAGTCTGCTGATTTTTGATCGATCATAGGGGTAATGTCTGCATTTTCACTTGATTTACCTACTTTTAATGTTTCAACTTTATCTTTAATTTTACTAACTAGTTCATCAGCTACACTATTCATAACCATCACACGTTTAATTGCCGTACAACGCTGACCTGAATAGCTTAAAGCTCCTCCAACAATTTCCTTCGCAGTTTTTTCTAAATCTGCATCTTCTAAAACAATTGCAGGATCTTTACCACCTAATTCAAGCACAACTGGAATCATTGAGGCCTGTTTAGCGATATGTTGACCAGTTCCAGTCCCTCCAGTGAAAGTAATCATATCAATAGATGGGTGTGTAACAACAAAATCTCCAATAACAGAACCTCGTCCTGTTACAACATTTAACACCCCTTTTGGTAACCCTGCTTTAACAAGTGCTTCAACCATTAATAAACCGCTGATAGCTCCTTGGGTTGCTGGCTTAAACACCACTGTATTCCCTGTAATTAAAGCTGGCGCAATTTTAGATGCTGCTAGGTTAACAGGGTAGTTAAATGGAGATATTGCAAGGACAACCCCATGAGGCACCTTTTGTACCATTGCCTTTGTTGCTTTAGAAGCACCAGGGAATGCATCTCCTTGAATAAAGCTACCGTGAGTTCGTAAGCCCTCCTCTGCTGTATGTCGAATGAGTTGCGCTGTACGCTTAACTTCACTTTTAGCCGCAGATAACGTTTTACCTACTTCTAAATGTATCTTCTCTCCAATTTCATCTGTCATTTTTTCTAACTCTTCCGCCCAGCGATGGAGAAGCTCAGAACGTTCGTGTCCTTCTGTCGCTTCCCAGTTCTCTTGAACATCAGAGGCACTTTTCACTGCTTGATCTACCTCATCTTGACTCATTGCTGGAACCGCCCCTACTACAGCACCATCATCTGGAGACTTAATTTCTACAGTCTCTCCAGTTGTACTTTCTTTCCATTCATTATTAAAAAGGTAAGGATATACTTTCTTATCTTGTCGTAAACTCACGAAGATCACTCCATTTCTTTAAAGTATGAAAGTGTATTTACTTTCATTGTTACTTATTAAAACATGTGAAAACACTTACAAACAACCATTGTGCTCAAAATGTTTTAAAATAATCAGAAAATATCGACTTCAGAAACCTTTAAAAACATTTTTTAGAAATAAAGGGGTGAATTGTTATTATAAGGAACTTCAAAATCTTTAAATAACCCCTTGTAAAAATGATGGCAACTACCTTACATATCCTTCCCAACAATTACTTCTGTCATTGCAATAAAAATTAAAAAAGCTTCCTTTTATAAAGGAAGCATACTCTTATAAGTATGGTGAGCCATGGAGGATTCGAACCTCCGACCCTCTGATTAAAAGTCAGATGCTCTACCAGCTGAGCTAATGGCTCATAGTTATAATTCTATGATAACTGTTATCTATAACAGTTGTATTGAAAATGATTAACTGGTAATTCGTTCGTTTATTGCTCCGTATTATCGCCGTAAAAAGACAAAAATTTAGTGACAAAAAAAGTGGAAGTAGAACTCATTATTTAAAGATTTTTAATACTTATGGAATTCATTTCTGACTATATCACTATACCAAAATCATATAAAAAAAGTCAATAAGAATTCCTCTAACACATTCACTTTTATCCACTCAGCACACTCTAATTCATAATCAGTTAAATAAGCTCTTTTGCGTTCTTTTATACTAATTTTTATGTTAGTAATTGCTTTGTGCTCCTTCTCAACCAACAAACGTGCTACTTACTTTCATAATTATCAAGAGAGACTTGAATGTCTATATTACAAGAGCAAAGATTATTATAAAAATGCCGATCGCCACCACACTACCTGCCAGACCCACAAAAATAAACTTTCGATCTTTACGTACAACCCCTCCAATACTTATTACAACACTTGCGCAGAGCAATAAAAATACTAGCATAATACTTCCCATATAATCCCTCCTTAACTATTATTAAAAATATACTTCATACGCTTACACTTTTTTCGGCCCTACTCTGAAAGTCCTTTTGAACGTGTCGTCGCACACGATCTAATGCCCAACAATATAGCGACAGAAGTGGAAGCGATCCGCGACAATGACGAGACAACCTATTCCTTTAGATTTAAATGAATATCTCATGTTCATCACGACCATTTCGGAATGTCTCCCTTTTTTCCTTAAATAGCTTCTCAATGTTTTTACAGAACAGTCGTAGTATATCCTCCAACAGTTTCCTGTTTTTACATCAGATATGACAACTTGGTATTTTTCTTTTTCATCAAAATGACTTAGTCCAATCACACATCATATATCACAAACTGTAATAACACATTATCTGAGGAAATTATATCTAAACAAAAACCCGCAAAAGACTAATGCTTTCGCGGGTTTCACACTGAGTTAATAACTCACAGTTTATTTAACTAAAGGTATTGTATTAAAAATAGATAAATAATGGTGACCCGTACGGGATTCGAACCCGTGTTACCGCCGTGAAAGGGCGGTGTCTTAACCACTTGACCAACGGGCCAAACAAAAAAGTGGCGGAGAAGGAGGGATTTGAACCCTCGCGCCGTTTACACGACCTACACCCTTAGCAGGGGCGCCCCTTCAGCCACTTGGGTACTTCTCCTTAATGGCTCCACAGGTAGGATTCGAACCTACGACCGATCGGTTAACAGCCGATTGCTCTACCACTGAGCTACTGTGGAATATGGTGGGCCTAAGTGGACTCGAACCACCGACCTCACGCTTATCAGGCGTGCGCTCTAACCAGCTGAGCTATAGGCCCATAAAGAAAAATAAAGTGGAGCGGGTGAAGGGAATCGAACCCTCGTCATCAGCTTGGAAGGCTGAGGTTTTACCACTAAACTACACCCGCATAATATTGTATATAGACTTTGTAATCATACATCTCTAATGAAGTTTATGACTGCTTATGTACTTAGTAAAATAGATAATTTAAAATGGCGCGCCCGAGAGGAGTCGAACCCCTAACCTTCTGATCCGTAGTCAGACACTCTATCCAATTGAGCTACGGGCGCATGGAGCGGGAAACGGGATTCGAACCCGCGACCCCCACCTTGGCAAGGTGGTGCTCTACCACTGAGCTATTCCCGCATATTAAAATGGCAGGCCCAGCAGGATTCGAACCTGCGCGTCACGGAATCAAAATCCGATGCCTTACCGCTTGGCTATGGGCCTATAAAGATCAAATTAATGGGGCGGCTGATGGGAATCGAACCCACGAATGCCGGAATCACAATCCGGTGCGTTAACCACTTCGCCACAGCCGCCATAAAATGATGGCAGGGGTAGTAGGAATCGAACCCACATCAAAGGTTTTGGAGACCTTCGTTTTACCATTAAACTATACCCCTATTATGGTGGAGGGGGAGAGATTCGAACTCCCGAACCCGTAGGGAGCGGATTTACAGTCCGCCGCGTTTAGCCACTTCGCTACCCCTCCAAATTTTCTTGTCGATAAGCTACGAATTTCTTCGTCAGCTTCGTTCTATCATTCCTTCACGTATACTAAATACGCTCTGTCATTCTTTCTCTCGCTTCCTTGACCTTCTTGCTTCTCGCCAAGAAAATAGTGATAAGCTACGATTTTTTTCGTCAGCTTCGTTCTATCATTCCTTCACGTATACTAAATACGTTCTGTCACTCTTTCTTTCGTTTCCTTGACCTTCTTGCTTCTCGTCAAGAAAATAGTGATAAGCTACGATTTTTTTCGTCAGCTTCGTTCTATCATTCCTTCACGTATACTAAATACGTTCTGTCATTCTTTCTTTCGTTCGTTTCCTTGACCTTCTTGCTTCTCGTCAAGAAATATGAGCTTATATAAATTTCGTACTCAAACGTTTTAAAATGGCGGTCCCGACGGGAATCGAACCCGCGATCTCCTGCGTGACAGGCAGGCATGTTAACCGCTACACCACGGGACCATTATGGCGGAGGAAGAGGGATTCGAACCCCCGCGGGCCGTGAAGCCCCTGTCGGTTTTCAAGACCGATCCCTTCAGCCAGACTTGGGTATTCCTCCGAATTTTTATGGTAGCGGCGGAGGGGATCGAACCCCCGACCTCACGGGTATGAACCGTACGCTCTAGCCAGCTGAGCTACACCGCCACAATTTAGCAAATTATTAATATTAATGGTGGAGCCTAGCGGGATCGAACCGCTGACCTCCTGCGTGCAAAGCAGGCGCTCTCCCAGCTGAGCTAAGGCCCCAAATAAACATTTCAAAATATGTAAATGTTTATGTTTAGATAATATGCTCAGCGACGTCCTACTTTCACAGGGGGAGAGCCCCCAACTATCATCGGCGCTGGAGAGCTTAACTACCGTGTTCGGCATGGGAACGGGTGTGACCTCTCCGCGATTGTCACTGAACATATCAAGGTCTTATCGACCTTTCAAAACTGGATAACGGGACTGATATGACATCATGTCTTAGAGAAAAGACGACTTGCTTTTGGTTAAGCCCTCGATCGATTAGTATCTCTCAGCTCCACATGTTGCCATGCGTCCACCCGAGACCTATCAACCTCATCTTCTCTGAGGGATCTTACTCACATAAATGTGATGGGAAATCTCATCTTGAGGGGGGCTTCATGCTTAGATGCTTTCAGCACTTATCCCTGCCACACGTAGCTACCCAGCTATGCTCCTGGCGGAACAACTGGTACACCAGCGGTGTGTCCATCCCGGTCCTCTCGTACTAAGGACAGCTCCTCTCAAATTTCCTACGCCCGCGACGGATAGGGACCGAACTGTCTCACGACGTTCTGAACCCAGCTCGCGTGCCGCTTTAATGGGCGAACAGCCCAACCCTTGGGACCTACTTCAGCCCCAGGATGCGACGAGCCGACATCGAGGTGCCAAACCTCCCCGTCGATGTGGACTCTTGGGGGAGATTAGCCTGTTATCCCCAGGGTAGCTTTTATCCGTTGAGCGACGGCCCTTCCATACGGTGCCGCCGGATCACTAAGCCCGACTTTCGTCCCTGCTCGACTTGTAGGTCTCGCAGTCAAGCTCCCTTATGCCTTTGCACTCTACGAATGATTTCCAACCATTCTGAGGGAACCTTTGGGCGCCTCCGTTACCTTTTAGGAGGCGACCGCCCCAGTCAAACTGCCCACCTGACACTGTCCCTGAACCGGATCACGGTTCGAGGTTAGAATTCCAGTACAGCCAGGGTAGTATCCCACCAATGCCTCCACCGAAGCTGGCGCTCCGGCTTCCAAGGCTCCTACCTATCCTGTACAAGCTGTACCAAAATCCAATATCAAGCTACAGTAAAGCTCCATGGGGTCTTTCCGTCCTGTCGCGGGTAACCTGCATCTTCACAGGTAATATAATTTCACCGGGTCTCTCGTTGAGACAGTGCCCAAATCGTTGCACCTTTCGTGCGGGTCGGAACTTACCCGACAAGGAATTTCGCTACCTTAGGACCGTTATAGTTACGGCCGCCGTTTACTGGGGCTTCAATTCAGAGCTTCTCCCGTAAGGGATAACCCCTCCTCTTAACCTTCCAGCACCGGGCAGGTGTCAGCCCCTATACTTCGCCTTGCGGCTTCGCAGAGACCTGTGTTTTTGATAAACAGTCGTTTGGGCCTGTTCACTGCGGCTCTCGCAGGCTATTCACCCGCAAGAGCACTCCTTCTCCCGAAGTTACGGAGTCATTTTGCCGAGTTCCTTAACGAGAGTTCTCCCGCGCGTCTTAGAATTCTCTTCCCGCCTACCTGTGTCGGTTTGCGGTACGGGCACCAGTTTCCTCGCTAGAGGCTTTTCTTGGCAGTGTAGGATCGGGAACTTCGCTACTTTAGTTCACTCGCGGTCACAGCTCAACCTTAACGACAAGCGGATTTGCCTACTTGTCAGTCTCACTGCTTCGACGCACTCATCCAACGGTGCGCTTACCCTACCTTCCTGCGTCCCCCCTTCACTCAAATGGAAACGTGGTGGTACAGGAATATCAACCTGTTTGCCATCGCCTACGCCTTTCGGCCTCGGCTTAGGTCCCGACTGACCCTGAGCGGACGAGCCTTCCTCAGGAAACCTTAGGCTTTCGACGGAGGGGATTCTCACCCCTCTTTTCGCTACTCATACCGGCATTCTCACTTCCAAGCGCTCCACATGTCCTTACGATCATGCTTCTACGCCCTTGGAACGCTCCCCTACCACAGCCACCTGACGGTGGCCATCCATAGCTTCGGTGATACGTTTAGCCCCGGTACATTTTCGGCGCAGAGTCACTCGACCAGTGAGCTATTACGCACTCTTTAAATGGTGGCTGCTTCTAAGCCAACATCCTGGTTGTCTAAGCAACTCCACATCCTTTTCCACTTAACGTATACTTGGGGACCTTAGCTGATGGTCTGGGCTGTTTCCCTCTTGACTACGGATCTTAGCACTCGCAGTCTGACTCCCGAGGATAAGTGATTGGCATTCGGAGTTTGACTGAATTCGGTAATCCTGTGGGGACCCCTAGTCCAATCAGTGCTCTACCTCCAACACTCTTCCCTCGAGGCTAGCCCTAAAGCTATTTCGGGGAGAACCAGCTATTTCCGAGTTCGATTGGCATTTCACCCCTACCCACACCTCATCCCCGCACTTTTCAACGTGCGTGGGTTCGGGCCTCCATCCAGTGTTACCTGGACTTCACCCTGGACATGGGTAGATCACCCGGTTTCGGGTCTACAACCACGTACTTTGTCGCCCTATTCAGACTCGCTTTCGCTGCGGCTCCGTCTCTTCAACTTAACCTTGCACGGGATCGTAACTCGCCGGTTCATTCTACAAAAGGCACGCTGTCACCCATTAACGGGCTCCAACTACTTGTAGGCACACGGTTTCAAGATCTCTTTCACTCCCCTCCCGGGGTGCTTTTCACCTTTCCCTCACGGTACTGGTTCACTATCGGTCACTAGGGAGTATTTAGCCTTGGGAGATGGTCCTCCCTGCTTCCGACGGGGTTTCACGTGTCCCGCCGTACTCAGGATACACTCCGGAGGAGTGACCGTTTCGGCTACAGGGCTTTTACCTTGTCCCGCGGACCTTTCCAGGTCGCTTCACCTACGATCACTCTTTGTAACTCCGTATGGAGTGTCCTACAACCCCAGAAGGCAAGCCTTCTGGTTTGGGCTGATTCCGTTTCGCTCGCCGCTACTCAGGAAATCGCATTTGCTTTCTCTTCCTCTGGGTACTAAGATGTTTCAGTTCCCCAGGTCTGCCTTCTCACACCCTATGGATTCAGGTGTGGATACCGCCTCATTACAAGCGGTGGGTTCCCCCATTCGGATATCTCCGGATCAACGCTTACTTACAGCTCCCCGAAGCATTTCGGTGTTCGTCCCGTCCTTCATCGGCTCCTAGTGCCAAGGCATTCACCGTGCGCCCTTTCTAGCTTAACCTCTTTTGCGGCGGATGATCTGCGCACTTCTTCGTCAACTTCCTTCCTCACCATCCTCACGTACGTGGGTACGTTCCGGTGCCTCGTCAGTTGTTTCCTCGAATTGCTTGATCCTCCTGGCAAAAATCTTGTTACCCGATTTTTGCTCACGCAATATTGGCGTCTTAATGGCCTTTTTCTAAGACACTCGGCTCTCTCATCGTTTGATTATATCAAGCGATTGTGAACCGGTGATGTCATTATCAGTCTTTCGTTATCCAGTTTTCAAAGGTCGATTCTTACCCAACGGGTAAGTCTTTTCTTTCTGAGAGTTTAACCTCTCAAAACTAAACAAAATAGCCAAAGCAAAGTTTTAAATAAGCTGAGCTTAATAGCTCCTTAGAAAGGAGGTGATCCATCCCCACCTTCCGGTAGGGATACCTTGTTACGACTTCACCCCAATCATCTGTCCCACCTTCGGCGGCTGGCTCCAAAAGGTTACCGCACCGACTTCGGGTGTTACAAACTCTCGTGGTGTGACGGGCGGTGTGTACAAGGCCCGGGAACGTATTCACCGCGGCATGCTGATCCGCGATTACTAGCAATTCCGGCTTCATGCAGGCGAGTTGCAGCCTGCAATCCGAACTGAGAATGGCTTTATGGGATTCGCTTAACCTCGCGGTCTCGCTGCCCTTTGTACCATCCATTGTAGCACGTGTGTAGCCCAGGTCATAAGGGGCATGATGATTTGACGTCATCCCCACCTTCCTCCGGTTTATCACCGGCAGTCACCTTAGAGTGCCCAACTGAATGCTGGCAACTAAGATCAAGGGTTGCGCTCGTTGCGGGACTTAACCCAACATCTCACGACACGAGCTGACGACAACCATGCACCACCTGTCACTCTGTCCCCCGAAGGGGAACGCTCTGTCTCCAGAGGTGTCAGAGGATGTCAAGACCTGGTAAGGTTCTTCGCGTTGCTTCGAATTAAACCACATGCTCCACTGCTTGTGCGGGCCCCCGTCAATTCCTTTGAGTTTCAGCCTTGCGGCCGTACTCCCCAGGCGGAGTGCTTAATGTGTTAACTTCGGCACTAAGGGTATCGAAACCCCTAACACCTAGCACTCATCGTTTACGGCGTGGACTACCAGGGTATCTAATCCTGTTTGCTCCCCACGCTTTCGCGCCTCAGCGTCAGTTGTAGGCCAGAAAGTCGCCTTCGCCACTGGTGTTCCTCCACATATCTACGCATTTCACCGCTACACGTGGAATTCCACTTTCCTCTCCTACACTCAAGTCCCCCAGTTTCCAATGACCCTCCACGGTTGAGCCGTGGGCTTTCACATCAGACTTAAGAGACCGCCTGCGCGCGCTTTACGCCCAATAATTCCGGACAACGCTTGCCCCCTACGTATTACCGCGGCTGCTGGCACGTAGTTAGCCGGGGCTTTCTCGTGAGGTACCGTCAAGGTGCCGACCTATTCGAACGGCACTTGTTCTTCCCTCATAACAGAACTTTACGATCCGAAAACCTTCATCGTTCACGCGGCGTTGCACCGTCAGGCTTTCGCCCATTGCGGATGATTCCCTACTGCTGCCTCCCGTAGGAGTCTGGACCGTGTCTCAGTTCCAGTGTGGCCGATCACCCTCTCAGGTCGGCTACGCATCGTCGCCTTGGTAAGCCATTACCTTACCAACTAGCTAATGCGCCGCGGGCCCATCTTGCAGTGTAAGGATAAATCCCCACTTTTACATTCGGATCATGCGATCCAAATGATCATCCGGTATTAGCCCCGGTTTCCCGGAGTTATCCCAGTCTACAAGGTAGGTTGCCCACGTGTTACTCACCCGTCCGCCGCTCATTCCACCGGCTTCACCCCGAAGGGATCCGCCGGCTTCCTGCGCTCGACTTGCATGTATTAGGCACGCCGCCAGCGTTCGTCCTGAGCCAGGATCAAACTCTCCAATAGAGTTCGATGTCTCTGACATCATGTCCAAACTTTCGTCTGGCGTTGTTGAATGTTTCCACTCAACGCTTTGTTTCTTTTGACGGGATATTTTCATATCCCACTTTGCTTGGCTTTTTGTTTAGTTTTCAAAGGTCAAAATCATGCTTTGTCGTTTTTTAGCGACTTTATAAATATAACATCTTCAATCCTCGAAGTCAATAGTTATATTTTAATTTTAAAGCCCCCAACCAATTTGTGTTTATTGGTGTCAACTCGACATAAAATATTATACTAGAATAGAAAACAAAAAGCAATAGTTTTTTTATTCTCTATACTATCGCTTCATAAGCATGTGCTTGATAAATTATAACGACCTTCACGACTGTGGTCAATAGGAATTTAAAAAGTTTCTTCTTTGAGTACCATAGCGCTAATAAATAACTCTTACTTTAATTGTGCTAATTTCATTTGAATACCCTCATACTTTGAACATCACAATTAAATATTCCACATAACAAGTAAGTAATGATAAAGCTAAACTAACAATCAGTGTGGGGGCCTTCATCCCCACTGATTGTTAGTTTAACTTATCGGACCTTTAGGGCACTTTATCCTCCCTCTATTCACATGCACTTTTAAAACGAGCCATGTGAAAAACAAATCTATGAATTGTCTTTACACGTTTCGCTTGTATGATGATATTAATTCATAATCTTATATTATATAGAAGGACAAATTAAAACCTAAACCATTTTTTGAATGTAAACTAATTTAAAATATGGTTGACAACACAACTTAGATCAGATTATTCTATTGTTAACTAAAATAAACTAACGTTAACATTCGGGAGTGGTTATATCATGAGATCTACCTCACAATTTCGTATTAATGATTTAACGAAAGGAGCTATGTTTATTGCACTTATGGCAATAGGAGCTAATTTAACTGCTTTTATTACAATCGGTACAGTTCCTTTAACGTTTCAAACCGTTATTGCCATATTAGCCGGTATTTTGCTCGGTAAGAAGTTGGGCGCTCTTTCTATAATTGGTTACATTATGGTAGGACTTATTGGAGTACCTGTATTCGCTGGCTTTACCGGTGGCTTTCAAATTCTCGCTTCTCCTACTTTAGGGTTCTTAATTTCTTTTGTAGCCATCGCTTATGTTGCAGGAAGTGTTGTAGAAACAAGGGCTGGTCAAACAGCCACCGCTTACTTTAAAGCATCGCTCGTTGGACTTTTAGTAAACTACTTTATTGGCGTTCCTTATCTTTACTTTCATAGTAGTATCCTACTGCAATTAGAAAATATTCAGTTCACTACAATTGCTATCAGCATGGGTCCTTTCTTTGTTAAAGATTTTATTCTCGTAGTTTTTACCGCAAGTATCGCTCCAAAATTAAAAAAAGCACAAACTTTCTTCAGTTCGATGAAAGAGGCGTCATAAAAAATTAAGCCATTTTTAACTCTTCATAAGATTAAAATTTTAAAAATACACACACTAAACGAGCAGGGAAAAGTGAAACTACCCTGCTCGTAATTTATTCTATTCTTTTAAACATCAAATGCTTGTCAAAATTCAAAATAAGACGCCAACATCGAATAATGAATATGACCTTCACTTCAGACGGAATCTTTCCCACAGGTTTATCTTCAGGGAGTCGTCTTCTTACGGTTCAGACACTTTGTACATCCGCATATTTAAATAAAGCTAAGCTTCAATCAGTGGGGGTTTTACTGTCCCTTAAGAGCGGGATAAAACGAACCCTCGATCAGTGGGAGCTTTCATTCTTCTCCCACTGATCGAGGGTTGAGTAAATCCGGACATCAGCATCCGATCTGTGATAAAATTCACTTCCTAATTTTTCATATCATTTATAAAATTGACTCCTTTATAAAATAAGTGCTGCAAGCCAACCAAAAATAATTAATGGAATATTAAAGTGTAAAAATGTCGGTACACAGGTATCCCATATATGATTGTGCTGACCGTCTGAATTTAGCCCAGCCGACGGTCCTAAAGTGCTATCCGAAGCAGGGGAGCCAGCATCACCTAATGCACCAGCAGTACCTATTAATGCAATAGTCGCCAAAGGTGAAAGGCCAATTGCAGCAGCTAAAGGAACATAGATTGCTGCAATAATAGGAATCGTAGCAAATGATGAACCAATTCCCATTGTAATTAATAACCCTATAATTAACATGATAAGTGCTGCTAGACCATGATTATGACCGATCCATCCTGAAACACTTGCAACAAGTTGATCCACATGTCCGGTTTCCCTAATCACTTCTGCAAATCCACCAGCCGAAATCATCACGAACCCTATAAATGCCAGCATTTTCATACCATCGGTTAGTAACTCTTCAGACTGACTTAACCTTAATTTTTTCGTGAGATGAAGGTAACCAAAATAAACATATAAAATAATTAGACCGGTTAGTGCGCCAAACACCATTGATTTAGTTAAAACTTGTGAAACAAGCACTGAGACAATAGCTGCTACACCAACAAATATACCAGGCCATGTAAACGAATGTTCTTCAGAATCGCCCGATGTAGTCAACTCCTGTGTCACATAATTTCTTGGTTTACGGTAGCTGACAAATATCGCTAATGCCAAACCAACCAACATACCGATAACTGGAAGTAACATTGCTTTCGGTACCATACTCATGTTTACAACCATTCCACTCTCATTCATATTAGATACAATAATCTCATGAAAGATTAAACCATACCCTGCCGGAATCAATATATAAGGCGCCTTCAATCCGAATGTTAAGGCTGTAGCAGTCGCCCTTCTATCCATTTTCAATTCATTAAACACCTTTAAAAGTGGCGGAATAAATAGCGGAATAAATGCAATGTGAACAGGAACTAAATTTTGAGAAAACGATGCTACAATTGCAATAGAAAATAAGAGTAAAACTTTCGTCATTGTTTTTCTATGTGTTTCTTGTTCTCTACCAACTAGTTTAATAGCCGATTTAACCATCGCATTAGGTAATCCAGTGTAACTTATCCCAACAGCAAAGGCTCCCAACATAGCATAACTGAGTGCAACAGTGACATTGGAGCTCAGCCCCTCGCTAAAAATCTCAATCGTTTCTACAAGGGTAAAACCAGCCACTAACCCTCCAGTTATTCCCCCAACAATAAGAGCAATAACAACGTGAATTCTTAATAAACTTAAGACAATCATAATTAATACCGCTATAACCACTGCATTCATACTCGAATCCCCTTTTACACTTTATTGCTTTATCATGATAGATAACGAAAGCAACGATAATATATCACTAATGTTAACATGTGTCAATTGTTTATATAGAGTTTGTGGTCAGAATAATTGAGGTCCCACCTATCTTTCACTACACCTCACGAATCAATTTCTTTCTCAAATATTGTTCGTCTTATGACGTGGCATGTAAAAAATGACCGAGGAAGTGAGCTCCCTCGGCCATAACTATATATTATTGATTTTCTTGTGCCTCTTCAATTTCTTCCATAAGCATATCTAATATCATTTCTGCATCGTCGCCACCATTTTCGCGGAAGTAGTCACGTGCCTCACCAGCAAGCTCACGGAACTCCTCCCTCTCGTCTTCTGATAATTCATAGACATCTGTTGGGGTATCAGTGGCGTTTTCGATTAATTCTAATGCTTCCCCATTTTGCTCTTCTTGGATCTCAAACGAACGATCTCTCATTTCCTCAATCGCTTCGTCGATAATAGATTGTGTTTCTTCATCTAAATTATTGTAAAAATCAGTATTTACCGTCGTCATAGTAACGTACATATTATGATTAGAAATGGTTAAGTGATCTTGAACTTCATGAAAGCCAGCATCCTCAATAAAGAATAATGGATTCTCTTGACCATCCACAGCACCTTGTTGCAGGCCTGTGTAAAGCTCGCTCCAACTCATCGCCGTTGGATTTGCTCCATACGCTTCATAAGAGCGTAGAATTAATGGTGATTCTTGCGTTCTCATTTGAAAGCCTGCAAAATCAGCCGGTGATTGAATCGATGAACTCCCAGTCCATTGCATGGCACCTTCTGTCCAGAAAGCAAGAGGCATGATAGACTGTTCCTCATATTTTTGGGCTAAATGCGTATTAATGGCTTCACTTTCATTTAGAACTTGTTGATTTAATTCTTGATCATCATCAAACAAGAATTGTAGGGCAAATATATTCCCTTCAGGTACAAGCGTCCCTGTAAACCCTGGGGAAATGATGGCAAATTCAACGATTCCTTGTTGAAGTTGTTCCACTTGGTCTACTTCACTACCAAGGGCACCGAATTCATAGACATCAATATTGATAGCACCGTCTGACTTTTCCTCAACAAGCTCTGCAAATTCTTGAGCATAAACATATTGGACTTGCCCTTGAGTTTCTTCTACAGTAAAACGCCATTCATGTTCAGCTTCTCCGTTACCATTTTCATTGTCACCAGCCCCATCATTACCGCCACAAGCAGCAAGAATCACACCGAAAGATAAGATACCGGCTAGATAGCCTGTTTTCTTAAGCATAATTATAATACCCCCAAATTTTTTATTTTAAAGACATCTCTTTTCCTTTTAGTTCTGGTTCCCCAGCTTAGTATCCTTAGTTTTAGAATAACCTTAAAAGAAACAGAGAAATATCTTCAAAAACAATGACTAACACTGACACAATTAATAACATGACAATATAAGGTGGTGTGCCACGTATCACATCTAAATACGATTTATTAAAAACAGCACTTGCAGTAAAAATATCTACTCCAAATGGTGGTGTAGCCGAACCTAAAGCTGCTTGAAATACAATAACAACACCTAAATGAATAGGGTCTACACCAGCCGCTGTGGCAACTGGAGCAAAAATAGGTGTTAGTATTAATATGACCACGATAGGGTCTACAAACATACATCCAATAAAGAAAAATAAGGCCACAATAAACAAGATATATAATGCCGATGGATCATTTCCTAAGACAGCATCTGTAAGCATTTGTGGTATTCTAGCGAATGATATGACCCAAGAGAATGCCTGACCACCAGCAACAAGTACAAATACTGCCGATGTGACAATCCCTGAAGACAACGCTATATTAGGGATTTCCTTTAGTTTAATCGAACGGAAAATGAGCACTTCTAGTACAAAAGCATATAGAACCGAAATTCCTGCTGCTTCTGTAGGCGTAAATTGTCCTGTATATATCCCGCCAATAATAATAATTGGAAACCCTAAAGGAAGTAGCGCCTTTAAGAAGATGCCGCCCCTCTCTTTCCAAGGTACTTTTGGTGCTAGTGGAATATCATACACTTTTGCGTGAATATAAGCATAGGTGGCAAAGAAAATGAAAATTAATACACCCGGACCAATACCTGCAATAAATAAATCACCTACCGAGGCATCTGACACAAGAGCATAAATGATCATACCGATACTTGGAGGAATGAGTAGCGCTACATCACTTGAATTAATTATGAGGGCGATGGCACTGGAATCCTTATAGCCTACTTTTAATAAACGTTCACGCATCGGTTTACCAATCGCTACAACCGTCGCCTGCGTGGAGCCTGAAATAGAACCAAACAGTGTACAAGCTGCCGCTGTCGTAATCGCATAGCCACCCCGTAAGTGTCCAACAAAGGACCCAACAAAATCCAGTAACTTTCGAGAGGTTCTTCCTGAAGTCATAATATCTGCAGCAAAAATAAATAATGGTACAGCAATTAATACATATGACGAAATCCCTTCAACCATTTGTTGAATCATAATAGTGGGGTCTAAATTATCCATATAGAATAGTATAATAATTAAAGGACCAGCTATTAAAGGAATCATCATCGGGAATCCCATTAAGAGCAAAATAACCATAATTCCGAGTAGTGTCCAAACCATATATAGATTCCTCTCAATTTTATTTAATATCTTAAATAATTAACTTCTTTCTCAATTGAGGCTGAGGTTATTGTTCATCATAATCTATTTTTTCTTCTGCAATATATACTTCTTTATGAACAATATTCGTCCACATATTTCTTAAGAACTGGATACCGCCGATAAAGCAACCAATAGGGATAGCAACAACCATCAACCAGAATGGGAATTCTAGTGCAGCTGTCGTTCGACCTGTTTCATAAATACCATATGTATACAAAGCAGCAAAATAACTAACGGTAAAAAGGACGAGTGCCGTGATGAAAGGGTTAACGATAGATAAAACTTTTTTCACCGGTTTAGGTGATATATCAAAGAGTGCTGACATACTAATATGGCGACCTTTCCTCGCTGCATAGCTAATGCCCATGAAGCTCGCTACAATCACAGCAAGTCGACTAATTTCAGCGGCAAAATGCCAGCTCGTTCCAGTTACCAACCGTGACAACACATTTCCTATAGTCATAACCGAAATAATAATAATTGACCAGCTGAGTATAAGTTTCTCCAGCGTGTGAAGTGTCCCATCCAAAAAATTAAAAACTCGGTTCTTTTTTTTCTCAACTGGCTTTTTTTCCTGTGAGTGATCCAATCTATTCCCCCCTTTCCAACAAAGTCATAGTTCAATAATTTATTTTTTGAAATAATGATTTATTGCGTGTAAATTTGATGGAATAACATAATATACGAGAACAGCACTAAATCAATATAGTAATTTTCTTTTTTAAGCAAACGTCCGATAAGTGAGCTATTTAATATCATATAGCAATCCAACTTTTAGCTCAAAACGGATTGTCAGACATATATAACTGAATTGAGGGATACTTCCCACTGAAGTGGCAACACATAATGCCAATGGATAAATACTCAAAACAACTCAAGATTAAGACATAACCCAATAGGTCATGACCATATAAATACCCTATGAATTTCTTAAATAAACATACTCAATAAAAAGACATTACTGAGAATATTTTTCCTTTATTCGTTAATATTTCACAATAGAAAATTAGTGCTAGAGAGGTGTTTATAAAACTGAGGGTAAGGGAAAATATGTGATATAATTAACACTATCAATTAAATCATTTTATCCTGTTTGTATTTATGAAGGCTAAGGAAGGAAGGATTACGACATCTTATGGAATTATTTTATAATTTTCCTCTATGGACAGCGCTATTTACAATTGGATTAGCCCAGTTTATTAAAGTGCCTTTAAATTTCATTGCAACGAAACAGTTTGAATGGTCACTGCTTACAAGTACTGGCGGTATGCCCAGTTCACATTCAGGAGCTGTGACAGCTGTAGCTACAGCCATAGGATTACAACATGGGTTCGATTCTCCTTTTTTCGCCATATCCGCTATTTTTGGAATCATTGTTATGTTTGATGCCACAGGAGTGCGTAGACATGCAGGTGAACAAGCAACTGTTATTAATCGACTTGTCACAGATTTTAACAAAGCCATTGCTGAAATGAAACACTGGCCTCAAAAAGAGGAACAAGAAAAACGAAAAGAACTAAAGGAGTTACTCGGTCATCAGCCGATCGAAGTCTTTTTTGGAGGATTACTTGGGATTATTATTGCTCTAATCTTTCATGGTATTCTCTATTAGCAAGTGTGGTTGTCTCAATTAATCCCCCTAGGTATCTTTTCAATATTAAACCGATACCTAGGGGGATTGGATACATTTTAATCTATACATACAAACTAGTTAAGAGGCTTGACGAGATACGATTTGCTCTCGAAAACCTTGCACTTCTTCTGCTTCGTTCAACTTAAATAAATCTTCTTCGGTGATTTGACCACTTCCCTCTTCGACGATAAACACTTCTATGGACTTTTTGCCCCAGAGATTGTAGACGTCTTCGACGGTTTCATAATACAAATCAATTTTATCGCCTTTTATCGCTGAGCCTGTATCAGCTACCACACCAAATCCATATCCTGGTATAAACAAGATGGTCCCTAACGGAAAAACCTGTGGATCCGCAGCAATAGTAGAATAAAGATCTCTTTTAACCTCAACACCAGAGTAAGTAATGCCATATTGAGGATGGTCTTCTGTTTTTCCTGTAGACTCTATTCCTGCTGTATAACCTGTTGCAATCACTTCTTTAGAAGGGTATTTCGTCCAATCCTCTGCTGTTTCAAGAACCCAACTATTCGCTTCTTCCTGATGATTATTAGTCGTTACATCCATAACGGCAACATCTTGACTAAACAAGGCTGTTGTTTGAAGCCATTCTTTAAGCTGGGTCACGCTAATGTTTGTGATAGTCGTATAAGTCGTCAGAAGAGCACCTGCAAATAAAATAAAAAAAGCTATTCTGACTAAGTGTTTTTTAATGAAAGCCATTTTTTTCACACCTTTCACCAACACAGCCTCCCCAAAATATGAACGAATTATACGCACTTCTTACAATAAAGGCTAATAGACCTTAACTCCAATCTTCCTTTTTTTGAGGAACTACTAATTAAGAGATAAACTTATAAATCCCTTCACTAAAAAACTCTCCTATTCACTAGGAGAGTTAGAACATTTGATAACCACGTACTCGGAGCATGCGAATTGCTATCCCTGCTAAAATAGCCCCAATCATACCCGCAGTAAGGATGATGATGTCTGCTGTTGTTAAAGAAATAAAGGCATGTCCCAATGTAGGAAATGCTATGCCCGGCTCAGTAAAATAACTTAAATATCCAGAATCATTAATCATAAAGAAAATCACTACTGGATAAACTAAAGCCATCGTCCATGTTGACCTTAATAACATGTTAAGAATAAATCCAATACCAAAAAAGAGTACAAAATATAATAAAGTTGCTATCATTAATTGTGGCAAATTTAACATTTTATCTTCCTCACCCCCATCAAGTCAAAGTTAAGTTTACTTAATTGTAAAGCTAACGTCAATAAATGAGATGTCTTCAACATACCTTATTTTACCATTTTAAACTTACACCACGACATACACTAATAAATTCCCTTATTACGAAACAAAATCTCCAGCAGCTTGCTGGAGATTTTGTTTATTCTTTAATTTATCTTTCATTTCTAACATGCACCTATCAAAACGACCATGTCGATATCATGTCATATAGACATTATCAAGATTCTTTTGTTCATGATGTACATTCGATTGTGACATCATTATTTTTTTCCTGAGCCATGACAATGCTTACATGTTTCAGAGCCACCTAATAAGAGTTGGAAGTACCCTTTCCCAGTACAATAAGGACAATCTTTATTTTTCAGTTTTTCTTTCTCAAAAATCATCATAAGACCCCCTTAAAAAAAGATTTTTCAGAAGTTTCTGATAATATATCAAAAAAAACTCCGTAGATAAAGTGTCATATTTCCTGACAACACATCATGTAAGCGTAAACAACTAAAGGATTCTCTTTTATTTATACTAAATTAATTGTTTACTCCCTTTTTCATTTCAACACTTTCAAGTGATAAAATGACCATCATTGCTCAATTTAAGGAAGTTAATTATGATGATGTTTTTAAAGTAATAACAGCATAATATACAATAAACTCTATTAGGCAGGTGAAGAGCCATTTTTGCGAGGTTTTAACGAGCAAAGGTTAGCTGAAGACAAGCCTTCGGGAAAGCGTCCCAAATAAGCCCATGTCTCCAAAAATACATCCCTTTAATAACGGCTAAGTTGTATTCGATTTGACCGTCGTTCGCTTTTCATTTGATCAAGCTAAAGAGAAGTTCAACCAGTTGATAGGCTGATTCCCGCCTCTTGGATCGTGAGGGGTCCCCTCTTATCGATTAGGGGATCCAATTACGCACCCGATCAGAGAAATAGACGGAAAAAATTCTCTTAAATAGTCACTAGGCATGACAATAGCTTAAATAGGCGGAAAGATTCCGCTAATGACCCATAAAATCTGAGAAGTGGATCGTTTAGCTTTAGATAATCGGAAAATTTCCTTTTATATTTCCAAAAATGAGCTCTCTCCTGTGTCTTTCGAAAAGTCTCCGCTTATTTTATCCTCACTAATGACTTAATTATTGACAAGACGTCTTATCTACAGGTAAACACATTTAAGCCGAGATTTTTATTAATGACAAGTCTGTCCTATTAGTATTTTACTTTTTTTGTTTTGTCACTAATGTTATCAAGATTTAACGTTCCTTTACGTTTGGTGGTAACCCGTCTAAGTTCAACTTTAACCGGGTATTCTCTTCTTTGGCTCAACATCTAGAATCACTAAACTGAAAATTATGATATTTTATACTTGCTAGTGATTTAAGATTTCAAAAATAAATTCAGCCATGAAAAGCTTAATGAGGCTATGATATTCTCCTGTAGCTAAAAAGCCACGGACTTGTTTGAAGAAGTATTTATTGCTTTATGAACACGATAATACTGTCTCACCACTTTAATATGTAAGTGTGCTGTCCCCTTGTCTTTTTTGAAAACTTCATTAAAGAAGTAAATTAAAGAAGCTAATCCATTAGCGATAGATTAGCTTCCTAAGTTAGTATTTAAAATAAGTTTAACTTACCTTTCTTAAGGACGAGTGGCATACCACCTAACATAAAGAGATAGCGGTTATCAATCAGCTTTTTCACTGTAGAAGCTGAATGACCATAAATCTTTTTGTCCCCGACTAAACCGATCGCCTCTTTTCCTCCTAGAGATGCAACAGTTCCTTTTATATCTGGTTTAAACTCTTCAAGCTCTGTCTTGCCTGCTACTAGTGCTTTTAAGTTTTTCGCACAGGTGTAGGCTTGCTGAATAGCTATTTGTGCTGTTGGTGGATACGGTCGGTTTATTTCTTCATTAATAATAAGCGCACAGTCCCCAATAATGAAAACATCATCATGACCTGGAGCGCGTAAATCTTTCTCCACTTTCACACGACCACGCATGGTTTCAAAGCCGGCATCATCAACGATAGAGCTTCCACGAATCCCTGTTGTCCAAACAATTGTTTGAGATTTAATTTCTGTTCCGTCAGCAAGTAACACAACACCGTCCTGTACTTCCTTAATAGGTGTGTTAATTTTGAATTGAACCCCTTTACTTTCTAAATGGTTCATCGCGTATTCCACTAGTTCTTCGTCAAATCCAGGAAGAGCAGTTGGCGCCGCTTCAACGGAAATAATCTTTACTTTTTTACGGTCGATATCGTACTCTTCACAAAGTTCAGGAATACGCTCAGTAAGTTCACCTACGAATTCAATGCCAGTAAAGCCAGCACCAGCAACAACAAATGTCAGCAAGTCCTCTTGCTTTTCTTCTTGCTTATTGTAGTTTGCAAACATGTACTCAATATGCTCACGGATCAAACGTACAGAGTTGACGCTCCGAATAGAGAAAGCATGTTCTTTAACACCTGGAATACCGAATGTTTCTGGCTCAGAGCCAAGTCCAATGACAAGATAATCATAATCTAATTCACTTTTTTCAAGAACAACTTTTTTCTCTTCTTTGTTGATCTTCACGACAGCATCTTTAATAAATTGAATTTTGTTGGTATCGATAACACTATCAATTTTCATTCGCGTTCTGTCATGATGAAGTGTACCTGCAGCTGGTTCATGGAGCCAAGTTGTTTGATAGTGATAATTATGCTTATTTACTAGGGTAATGTCCGCATCTTGATGAGCATTTGCCTTCTTTAAACGGCTAGCGGTCATCATACCGCCGTACCCAGCACCTAAGATAACTATTTTCGGCTTTCTGTTCATAGTTCTCACTCCAATTATAATCTTATTCCCCATTTTTCCCTTCCGAAGGCCATATCAAGCGTGAGTTTTATTGGCATTTTACTTTGTGATAAAATTCACGTAGCAGGATATAAATAATCCATATAATTTCAGAAAACGGATATAACTATCGTTATGGAGAGTTTGTTTTACCTCTCTCATCATATGGCTTATACCGATAATTTTCAACTATTTTATGACGAATTATCGAACTTTGTGTGGACAAAAAAAGCAAAAACCTTGGTATATAAGGATTTCTATTTTAAAAAACTTTTTTTAGAGCGACACAAAAAAGACACATTAAGGATTTTAAAAATTCGGGCAAATTAGTCTTAATCACTTTCCTTCCTGTTTTATTGTGATTATAATATAGAGGGAAAGAAACTAGAAAAAATATCAAACACATGTGGAGGTGTGAGTTTTGTCAGAACAAAAAGATATATTTGACATTACGATAATTGGCGGTGGACCCGTTGGATTATTCACTGCTTTTTACAGCGGTTTAAGACAAGCAAAAGTTAAAATTATTGAAGCGATGCCCCAGCTCGGTGGGCAATTATCAGCACTTTATCCTGAAAAATACATATATGATGTTGCTGGTTTTCCTAAAGTACGTGCTCAAGAGCTAGTAGATAAACTTGAAGAACAAGCTAAGCAGTTTAATCCTACTATTGTTCTTGAACAGGCAGTTGAAAATGTAGAAAAAGGTGACGATAACATTTTCACGCTTACGACTGATAAAGAAACTCATTATACAAAAACAGTTATTATTACTGCTGGTGTGGGGGCTTTTAAACCTCGCAGACTTGAAATTGATGGTGCCGAACAATTTGAAGGCAAAAACCTTCATTATTTCGTAAGTGACTTAACAAAATTTGCTGGTGACCGAGTTGTTCTAGCTGGTGGTGGTGATTCTGCTGTCGACTGGACGCTAATGCTAGAAGATATTGCTGAGGAAGTAACCATCGTTCATCGCCGCGACAAATTCCGCGCCCATGAGCATAGTGTAGAGCAATTGAGAAATTCAGAAAAGATCACTGTCCGTACCCCTTATGTCATTAGTGAACTTCATCACGATGGTGATCGCATTGTGGCAGTCACTCTTAAGGAAAAAACGGGGGACGCTACCCATAAGATTGATATTGATACTCTCATCGTTAACTACGGCTTTGTATCTAACCTTGGCCCCATTAAAAACTGGGGATTGAACATCGAGAAAAATTCAATTGTTGTTAACTCGAATATGGAAACAAACATCGAAGGTATTTATGCGTGTGGAGACATCGCTACTTATGAAGGAAAAGTGAAACTCATCGCGTGTGGCTTCGGGGAAGCGCCAACTGCTGTTAACCGTGCAAAAGTCTACGTAGATCCTTCTGCTAGTGCCATAGCAGGACATAGTTCAAGTTTATTCTAGATTTACTCTAAAACAGCCCGTTCCTTAAGGGCTGTTTTTTGCATAAAAAAACCTCTCAACGAGATGAGGGTTTCGCTAAGAGGCCACGTCATTATTTTTTGAGTGTTTAAGTTCTAAACTAGCGGATTATTCGTACATTATTACTAGTAATAATGTACGAACATAGTTATCACCTTATTTACCGCTAATTTCAAGTTTTTAAAACACTGTGTTTTTTCGTTAGCACTCTTCAGGTGTCCCTTCATTTGTAGCTGTTCTAAATGAAGAACCACATCCACAGTTGGCGATGGCATTAGGGTTATCGATTGTAAATCCGCCGCCCATCATGTTTTGTTTATAATCAATTTTTACCCCTTCAAGCATAGAAATATTTTCTTTTTCAACGACAACTTCTAACCCTTCAATTTCAAGGTGTTTATCTTCTTCATTAATTTCTGTATCGAATCCCATGACATATGATAACCCACTGCAACCTCCACCTTGAACTCCGATCCTGAGGTATTTCGCATCGTCATCATCAGCCATCATGGTTTTCACTTGACCTACAGCTGCTTCCGTTATTGTTAACATGTTATCTCCCTCCTTACTAAAGGATCTTAATTAGTATTATACCGACTATGAATCAACGCTTCAAGGAACTAAACTTTCCTCCGCTTCTTTTGCGAATAGTTGTTACCTTAAATCTTCTATTTGGCAGCTTAGTTAAAATGATGATAAGATAATAGAGAGTTTCGAGTAACGAAATGGACTATACCAATCGTTGCTCCTTTTCAAACGTATTAACAGAACGTGGTTCGAATTAAACTCTTATTTCTGTCATGTTTCTAATACTTCAATTAATTTTTAGCTATAAAACGAAAGAACGTTATTATTTTTCACAAAGGTGGGAGCAAACATGAGTACGATCTTACTGGATCACGACCTTGAAGACATTAAACAAAAAGTACTGCATGGGGAACGATTAACAATAGAAGATGGCTTGAAGCTATATGACACAGCTGATTTCTTAACTGTGGCTCAATTAGCTAACCAAGTAAACGAAAAAAAGAATGGAAAGAATGTTTATTTCATCGAAAACATGTATATTAATCCAACCAATGTTTGTGAAGCTAGCTGTAGTTTTTGTGGGTTTAAACGTAAACCCGGTGAAGATGGCGCTTATACAATGGATGAAGAGGCATTATTAAAGTATGTTGAAGATCGATGGAATGACAATATTCAAGAATTCCATATTGTTGGTGGACATAACACGGATGTACCGTTTGACTATTATTTAAACACAGTACGTACTTTGAAAAAGCATTATCCACAATGTACGGTGAAGGCTTACACGGGGGCTGAAATAGAATTTTTTGCCCGTCATGCTGGTTTAAGCATGAGAGAAGTTATGCAGGAACTTATTAAAGCAGGACTTGACACCTTACCGGGTGGTGGTGCTGAAATCTTAACTGAACGCTATCGAGAAAAAATGAGCCCAGACAAAGCATCTACGTATGAGTGGTTGGAAGCTCATGAAATCGCACATGATTTAGGTTTAAAAACACATGCTACTATGCTCTATGGTTCCATTGAATCTAAAGAGGAACGATTAATTCACATGGATAGACTCAGACAATTGCAGGATAAGACAAATGGGTTTATGGTATTTATTCCACTAGCTATGCAGCCTCGTAGTGTCAATGCTGGATTAAAGCGGAGAACATCAGCATATGATGATTTACGTACAATTGCTATTAGCCGACTGATGCTCGATAACTTTGACCATATTAAAGCTTATTGGATCAATATTGGTCCCCAATTAACTCAAATGGCGCTGACGTTCGGTAGCTCTGATATTCATGGAACATTAATAGAAGAACGTATTTCCCACTCAGCTGGTGCTTTAACATCACAAAGCCTCACACGTCAGGAACTCGTTCACCTTATCAAAGGGGCTAATAAAAAGCCTGTTGAACGTGATACATTTTACAACATTATTAAGGAGTATTGATATAAAATTAGAGCTGCAATGCGGGACTAAATAACGTCCATTGCAGCTCCTATTATTTTCTCAGCGATTCATTTGTCCAAAAATAATCGTCATCAGCTTCCAGTACCACCATTGTCTGATGACAACATGGTAAGTTTATTCTTACTTTCACACCTTCCTTAGCACGAGTGAGCCCATTGTTTGAAAGGTTCGTTAACACGTTTTCAGCCGAACAGTATGGACAGGTCGTGAAGTAGACATCCCCCATTTGCTTTTCATAAGGCCACGTATTCTCAAATGGTATTGGTTTCACCTTAAAGTCCCCCAATGTTATTTATTACCTCATATCAATTAGACCACCAGATTTCCTTTTCGGCATAAGGTATATCTATCGATACAAATATGCAAACCATGTTTTAACTTAAAACATCGGATTATCGTCTAAAAATTGGTAAATGTTCGCAAGGAGCTCGTCGTTTGTATTCCCTGTTACCACTTCACCATTAACGAGGGCAAATCGGCTACGTGCACACTGACCACAGAAACTAAGACATCCATATTCAATGACATCAAGATCAGGGTCTTTCTCCAGCTCTTCTTTCACTTTTTGGGAACCACTAGCAAGATTACTTATACAAAATTCTATAATCGGCTTCATACTTTTCACCTCAATCTCCACATCTCTTTGTGGAAATTTATAATATCATTATACGTACGTTGATTATCCTAACGCCTCCACATCCTTCTGTCAATTAAATCGTTCGTTAACTACTATATCAATATTATAAACGCTTTCATTTTTTCATTGTAGATTTTGTTGAAAACTGATATATTTAAATTGTCATTATTTTGTCACATTCTGTTCCCTGTACACATTAAATGCTAAAAAGTAAGTGTGAAACACACACTTCTACAATTTTTTGTTTGATAACTGCTATTTGAGGATCTCAGTGTGACTCAAATACAAAATGTTTTTCTTGCAAATTTAATTGTGCAATTGTGAATCTTCTTTTAAAGAAATATTTTTAAAATAAGTCATATCATCGTAAACTGAACTCATGAGTAGTAGGCTTACTGCTATATCTGTTTTCACGAATGAAAGGGGCTGATCCCGTGCGCAACATACTTATTTTAGGTGGGGGTTACGGTGGTCTTCGGGTCATACAAAAACTTTTAAACGAGCAGAATGTCAAAGATGTGTCGATTACCTTAATTGAAAAAGAAGCGTATCACAGTCTAAAAACAGAATTTTATGCTCTTGCAGCAGGTACGGTTGCTGATCGCCATTTACGGCTATCATTTCCAAATGATGTGCGTCTTCAACTGCTTTTTGAAACAGTCAACCATATCCACTTAGACGAAAATAAGGTAGAAACGGTATCTGGACGATACTTCAGCTATGATGATTTAATCATAGGCCTCGGTTGTGAAGATAAACATCATGGTGTACCAGGTGCAGAAGAAAACTCTTTAAGTATCCAAAGCATGAGACGTGCTCGTAAAACCTATCAAGTGCTCCATAGTGTGAAACCAAATGGAAGAGTTTGTATTGTCGGTGGTGGATTAAGCGGTGTGGAATTAGCTAGTGAGCTACGAGAAAGTAGACCTGACTTAGATATTAGACTCTTTGATCGAGGGGAAAATATTTTATCTATGTTTCCCGCAAAGCTGTATAATTATGTAACAGACTGGTTAGTTAATAATGGTGTGACCATCGTTAATAGAGCAAATATAACAAAGGTGGAACGCCATGTTCTTTATAATCATGACGACCCGATAGAAGCCGATGCGATTATATGGACAGCAGGTATCCAAGCAAGCAAAATCGTGAGAGAACTAGACGTAGAAAAAGACTATATGGGAAGGCTCCACACGACAAAGTACCATCATTTGCACGATTATCCAAATGTCTTTGTTATTGGTGACTGTGCGGCATCCGATCATGCACCTAGTGCTCAGCTAGCAGAAGCCCAAGCAGAACGTGTCGCTATGTTATTAAACAAAAAATGGAATAACGAACCTTATCCAGAGGAAATGCCAAAAATTAAGCTAAAAGGGGTCCTTGGTTCTCTCGGGAAAAAGCATGGTTTTGGCTTAATGGGAGAAAAGTCGTTAACCGGCAGGGTTCCTCGTGTTCTAAAATCTGGTGTTCTGTGGATGTATAAGCACCACTCTGGTTAAAATCACTTGGTCAATCAGGGCTTCTCTTAAAAGAGCTGCTCTGATTTTGTAGTGCTACTTAGAATAATTTAACTCAGCTTCAATTTTTTCAAAAACGGCTCGTAGCTTAGGGTTACCTTCAGCTACCACCTCGTTATTAATGACAACGAGAGGGTAAAAATAGTCTTCGTTTTGAATTTTTTCTGAAAATTTTTTTTCTTCCGTCGTGGTTGGTTTAAAAATATCACAATACACAAAGTGTATCGTCGTTTCAGGAAATTTTCTCTTAACAGCTGCTTCCAACCATTCTTTTGTTTCTATTGCACTTGGAAGGTTTATACAGCTTGGGCATTTTACTTCTGCACCGTAAACGGTCATCCTTAATTCTTTCATTATCTGTCTCCCTCCCTTACTCTCTAATAGTACCATAAAGCTAAGCTTCAATCAGTGGGGTTTTACTGCCCCTTAAGTGTGGGATAAAGCTTAAATTTAAACGTATTTAAACGACATAGAACATGTATTTATATTTTTATTTAAGGAAAAATAAATCATCTTCATGGATTTTTTTAAAAAAGGATATTATAATAGTTGTAAAGAAAGGAGTGTTTCGATATGACAACAGAAACAATGGAATCACAAGTTCAGGAAGTACTCGATAAATTGCGTCCATTTTTACTTCGTGATGGCGGGGACGTTGAACTTGTTGACGTAGAAGACGGCGTTGTTAAAGTGCGACTTATGGGAGCTTGTGGATCTTGTCCAAGTTCAACTATCACACTGAAAGCCGGAATCGAACGTGCTCTTTTAGAAGAAGTACCTGGAGTAACTGAATTAGAGCAAGTTTTTTAATGACTGATAAAGGGCTGCCATGTGCAGCCCTTTTTTTGCATAGTAAAATCATGATAGCGTCATTACACATCTTCTGTTATCCGTGCTTATCGTACCAATTTAAAAACGATTCAACTACTGTCAGAAGATATTCTTGTGACAGCTCCCCTTCTGAATGAAGCATGGGCTCCACTTCTCGGAAAAGCGGTTCATCAGGAAAAAATTGCTGGATGATGCTGAGATTTTCAGTTATTTTAGTTGACCAGCTTTCATCTTGAACGTTAATTTTTAAGTACACTCCTCTGATCATCCATTTTAAAATTGTTCTCTTTTTTGACGCCGATAGCGTTTCTTGTAAGAGTATTTCTCGATACTGAGTCATTACTTGAAGTAAGTTTTTGTTAAGTGCTAAACTTATCTTCTCATTTGGCTTCATCCTCTTAAAGTTTACGGATAGATCTTCCCCATACAGGCACGTACACATGTGACGCAACCAGAATCCATGCTCATATACATTTTCTTTAGCTAATACGTCTTGGTATAAATTCAAGTCGTAATCTACTTTTGAAATCGTTTTTAAATTTTGTAGTAGCCTAGCCGTAGCATTGTTAAGCATGCGAGTCTCAGCGTCTGTTAAAGATGAATGTAAAATAACCGTCAAATCTAAATCAGATAATCCTTCTTTCGCTTCTCCCCGCCCCACGCTTCCATACACATAGATACTGTGTAACTTTTCAGTCAATAGCTCTTGAAGTAAGCTGACAATGGCATTTAATATAGGCTTAAATGAAGACTGAATGTTATCTTTTCCAGTAGGATTTATAATAAATCCATTAGAATCAACGCCTTTTCTGCTTGGAAGCTTTAATTCTACTTCTCCACGATTTGCAAAGTTGTTCTTTTTCATAACTAAGAATCACCTTCTCCATTTACCATAAACTCTATAGATGCGTTTATGTTAATTATGTATACTTAGCGTTTAAAGTCGCTTCATGGTGTCGATGAGTAAAATAGCTTTTATGAAAAGATTAAAAAGTGGTAACGCCTAATCGATCACATGGCTAACTAGTAGTTAGGTCCTCTTCTTCCATACACATCATTGACCATAGCCTCAGGCTTCTCTCCTTTTAGTACATTGATAATATGTCCACTAGACATGGAAGCCATTTTCTCACGCGTTTCTTTACTTGCACTTCCAATATGAGGTAAAGCAACGACATTTGGAAAACGAAGCAAAGGGTGACCGTGACTTATGGGCTCTTCTCTAAATACATCTAAACCAGCACCTGCAATCAAATTATTTTCAAGTGCTTTTTCTAGATCTTCTTCTACTACAACCGCTCCTCTCGACACGTTAACAAAGATAGCTGATTCTTTCATTTGATTAAAGGTGTTATACGTGAATAAATTAGCTGTTTCATCTGTTAGAGGAGCCAGACATACGATAAAATCTGATCTTGAAACGAGCTCATCAAATGCTACATAACTTGCACCTATCGTCCTTTCCCCTTCGTAATCCCTTGTACGGTTATGATACAGTACCGTCATATCAAATCCTTTAGCCCTTTTAGCAACAGCCGTTCCGATTCGGCCCATACCGACAATACCAATTGTTTTATGGTGAATATCATGACCTGCAAGTAACAGTGGGGCCCAATTTTGCCAATCACCCTTTTTTACATATTCAGCGGCTTCAACAATACGCCTTGCTACAGCCATCAACAAAGCAAAAGTTAAATCGGCAGTTGTGTCGGACAGAACATCTGGAGTATGACAGACAACTACTCCATGTACTGTGGCTGCCTCTACATCAATATTATCAAATCCTACCGCTAAATTTGCCACAACTTTTAACTGTTTCGCTTCAGCTAGTAAACCTCCATCAATTCGATCTGAAAGCATCGTGAATAAACCAGTCGCTTTTTTCGCCTTCTCCTTTAGGACGGCATAGGGAACCGGTTCATCTTCTTTAGGCCAAACTTCGACCTCCGCTATCTCCTGTAATAAAGCCAAGGATGTTGCAGGTACCTTCCGAGTCACAAATACATATGGCTTCTCTTCCATGATTCAAGCTCCTTTCGTTTACTCAACATACCTACTTTTTCACATTATCACTAGTGGTGGATGATAATCAAACTTTGGTAGTTAAACAAGGTCAGAAGTATGAAAGGATTTTTTTAAAAGCCATTCGGGCATAACATCCCTGTCATGTCCTTCCCGAAAGCAATGGGCTGCCACGCTATTTAAAATGGCTTCATACTCATCTGCTTCATTGATTATACGGTACATGTCTTTTTCTAAGTAACTCAATTTCCTGCTATCAATCGTTTGGTAAAAGGCTTCAATAACATCATAATAATGAATAGGGAAACAAAGACGAGCCAATAACAATGTTTTATCCGCTGTTTCTAATAAACGCACGTGGGAATAACGAGTTAAAAACAGATGAATACGTTTCTTTTTTTCATACAAGGGAGCAGATGTTGCGGCAATATACCTAATATATTCTGCAATATCCCGCGTGAGATGATCATAGATAAAATCTGTCGGCACTTTATATAATGAAACATGGTGACTATCTGTGGTTAACCATGTATTCTCCTCAAAACGTTGATGACAAATGGTATGACCTTTTCCTTCTCGAATGATAAAGGCATGACGTGACTGCATATCAGTCAACATCTGTATCGCATTTTCACTCATCCCCAAAAAATAGGGGAAACTTAGGAGGAACAGCTCATCGGCAGGCGTTTTATGCCCCTCTGCCTGCTTTTTAATAAACCATTCTTCCAACTGTTCTAAACGCTTTATCCAACGATTTTGCCAAGCAAACCAGGCAACTCCTAGCCACGGTGAAAATGAGGGTTGATAATCTTCTCCCCTCATATGAAATTGGGCAAGTTTCCTTCCAATCGAGGTGTCAACTGAAGATGTATCAGAAAAATTATTTACTATTTCAAACAGAACGGATTCTTGGCCATCAATCAACGATACGTAGTTTCCTCCTTCTGCCTTCACTGGGACTAATAAATGAGATTCTCCTCTAGCCGTTAAATGATCAAGCATTCTTAATTGCTCCGCAAATTTTTTCTTGTTTATCATAAAATGGCTAGATCGAATTAAATATAATTTTCCTTTCGCTGACACCACAATATCATCATTAATATACATAATGTCATCACTATCTAATCGATAATAATCATACAACTGCCTCTCAAGCAACGTTATTCACACTCCTCATTCTATCGTATTCTTCATTTAGTTTATGTGGCAAACGCCCACTTTGTGCGAACTTACAGTATATCTTTATAGCCCGTGAATACACTAAACAGCATATAACATCAATCGATAAAAGAAGGTGAGCAGCATGATGAAAAAGCAGAAAGGCATGATAGAAGAAACAGCTAGGAATTGGCTGTTAGAACGAGGGGTTACACTGAAAGATATCGCAGAGCTTGTATACACTTTGCAATCCAAATACTATCCTTCACTGACACTGGAAGATTGTTTAGAAAATGTAGATAGCGTTTTAACCAAAAGGGAAATTCATAACGCCATATTAACGGGGATTCAGTTAGATAAATTAGCCGAAGAGAAAAAACTAGCCTCACCTTTACAAGGCATTATTGAGCGTGATGAAGGCCTTTACGGCATTGATGAAATCATTGCTCTATCTATTGTCAATGTCTATGGTTCAATTGGATTCACAAATTATGGGTACATTGATAAAGTGAAACCAGGAATACTTGAGAAGTTAAATGACAAATCATTTGGCTGTCATACATTTTTAGATGATATTGTTGGAGCTATAGCAGCAGCAGCTTCAAGCCGACTTGCCCATAGGGAGGCTGGAGAGAATTAGCGAATTCTTCTAGTATGTAGGATTCCAAAAAAGAGCAGGCGACCTCAAGAGAAGGCCTGCTCTTCATTTTTTTATAAAGCTAAGCTTCAATCAGTGGAGGTTTTCCTTCATCTCCCACTGATTGGTCGTTGCGTTGATCAGGACATAAGCGCCCGTTAGCTTCTGTCTTAATAACTTTAGCTCTCCTCTCTATTTTGAGCTGGGAGTTTTACGGACGCTTATCTGTAATAACGTTATCGCTTGGCACCAAAATGATAGTCACTACGTGAATGAATGTCATAATTCAAAATTCGGCTAATGACTGTGACCTTCACTTCAGACGAACACTTTTCCGCCAACTAACTTTTGCTCACTAACCCCTCGCAAAAATGGACCTTCAGACTTCATTTAACCCTCAGGGAGTCGCCGTCGTACGTTTCAATCACTTTTTAGTTTCCTTTTTTTTACAACCGCACCCATGGTATATAATTCGTTCTTTTTCTTAAAAAGTCCAGTCATCCAACGTGTTTATAGCATATGTCGGTTGCGTTTTTTCCAATTTTAACTGTTCAGGTGTTGTAAAGCCTGTATGAACCATTAATGTATCCATGCCGGCATTGATGCCCGCCATAATATCCGTTTGGTAGTTATCCCCAACCATTAATGTGTTTTTTAGCTGGGTACCTAAAACTTCTAACGCCTGATTAATGATAATTGATTCTGGCTTGCCAATGAAAGTAGGCGTTACACCTGTGGAAACATGAATCACGGAAGTTAAAGAGCCGTTTCCTGGTAACAATCCTCGCTCTGTAGGAATGGCTGTATCTCCATTTGTAGATAGAAAAGCCGCCCCATTTCTCACAGCAAGACAGGCTTTAGCTAATTTTTCATAAGAGAGGTCTCGGTCGATTCCCATCACAACCACTTTTGGCTGTCTATCTGTAAGCTTATGACCTTGAGCTTCTAAAGCCTGTTCTAAACCTTCTTCACCGATCATATAAACGTCAGCTTTTCCATAGTTCTCTTCTATGTATCTTGCAGTAGCCATACTCGTCGTAAAAACATGCTCTGGTTTAGCTGGAATATCCATTGACATAAGCTTTGCGGCCACATCTTCTGGCGTTCGTGAAGAATTGTTTGTCACAAAAAGATAAGGCAGCTTCCTTTCTTCCAGTTGCTTTACAAACCGAGATGCAGCATCAATCTTTTCTTCTCCTCGATACATCGTACCATCTAAATCAATTAAATAACCTTTATAGTGCATAATTGCCTCCTAGTTTAATGTCACCTTTAAACGCCTCTAAGTGTCCATTCATAACTTCTAAGTTGAACGTTTAATCGACAATCATCGAAAAAAGAGCGTCACTCCTCGAAAGAGTGACGTTCAATTTATATCTGTTTGTTTGATTCTATAATAACAATGAATCTCTTGTCCAGTTGCCATACAACGATGGCATTGAATACTTTCTGTATTAAGAAGGTCTTTAAACAACCCGATCTCCGCTTCACATAACATAGGAAATTCTCTAGCAACAGCGGCAACAGGGCAATTAAACTCTTTAAACAAATAAGAACCGTCCTCTTCTTCTGTTACTTCCGCCATATAGCCTAATTCGTTTTGAATTTTTTCTAGCTCACGGACTTTACTAGGAAAATCTTTTAACACCATTCTTTTTTCATAACGAAGTTTTAAAGCACGTCTCCGGTAATTAAACAACTCTTTTACTTTTTCAAGGCCCTCTTGTTCTTGAATATGTCGTAATAAGTCAAGTGTAAATGCGCTATACTCCCTCGGAAACATTTCTTGCCCATCAGTAGATAATTGATACATATTTGTAGGACGTCCCATTGCCTGACGCAGCAAAGTGGTTTCAACAATATTGTCTCTTTCCAGCGTATTCAAGTGGCGGCGTACTGCCATTTCCGTAATACTTAGCGCCTTGGCAATGGTTGATACAGTCATCTGCCTGTTTTTTTTCAACAGCTCTAAGATCTGATCGCGTGTTGAGGTGGTTTTAGTGGCCATCTTTCCTCACCATCCTTCCCTACTATTGTAACGAAGGTTAGTATAACAGTAAATTTAGAAAGTAAAAAGTTTGAAAAATTGACGTAATACGTACAAAGTTTGTTCACTTTTTCACGAAGTTTTTAACATACACTATTTTTTCTTTGGGAGAAAAGCTGAAACAGGCCCAAGTTCATTTTCTAAATACTTTTTTAATCGGTCAGGATAATGGCTAAGACTTTCAACATTATGTTGAAAAGCGTGGAATAGCTTTGTGACATCCAGTTCAGTATAGTTCTGCAATAATTCTTTACGCCAAGGTATTAACGAAGCGATATCTTGACCTTCTTTTTCAGATAAGACATGCTCATCGACTAATATGTCAATAATATCTTCATAACTACCGGGATCTCGCATAATAAAACCATCAATCATCTGGTTACCCGCATCCATGATGACCTCAATCATCATATGACAGAGGCGTTCCGTCATAAGTGAGGTTTCTCTACAAGGTGTTTTTGGCAATTGTTTAAAATCAGCGACTAGGCCTTCAAAGTACGTCAATCTTTTTTCTAGTAGTTCCCTGTCAACAAAGTACACGTCATATTACCCCTTTTCAGCTCAATTAGTATATCATATTGAAAGTGTTTTCACCAAAAAATATACACTATTGTTGAAAATCTGATTTATTTTGTGTGTTTTTTTTGGTATTATGATGAAAGATTTTAAAATGCTACTTTTATTATAACGTTAAATTACTGGAGGAGTCATTGTGGATCGAGAACTAGCAATGGAAATAGTACGTGTGACCGAAGCGGCAGCTTTAGCATCTGCTCAATGGATGGGACGAGGATTAAAAAACGAAGCTGACGATGCTGCAACAACAGCAATGAGAACGATGTTTGATTCCGTCACTATGAAAGGAAAAGTCGTTATTGGCGAAGGAGAGCTTGATGAAGCACCAATGCTCTATATCGGAGAAGAGCTAGGCTCAGGTAACGGACCAGAAGTAGACATTGCTGTGGACCCATTGGAAGGCACTAACATCGTAGCAAAAGGCCACCCTAACGCGATGGCGGTAATCGCTGTAGCAGATCGCGGTACGTTGTTGCATGCTCCGGATATGTATATGGAAAAACTGGTAGTGGGTCCAGAAGCTGCTGGGTTAGTTAGGCTAACTGACCCAATTGAAAAAACGATCGACATAGTAGCGAAAATGAATAATAAAAGAGTACGGGACGTGACAGTTATTATTCAAGAGAGAGAACGACATGAAGAATTAGTTACACGTATCCAAAACAAAGGGGCCCGTGTTAAACTATTTGGAGATGGTGATGTAGGAGCTTCTATTGTGACAGCATTACCACGTACAGGCATAGATTTATTTGTAGGAACAGGAGGTGCCCCGGAAGGTGTTATTTCAGCAGCTGCCATTAAAGCACTTGGCGGTGATATGCAAGCGCGCTTAGTTCCGATGAATGATGAGGAATATAAACGTTGTCAAAGTATGGGGCTTGAAGATCCCACCACATTGTTGATGCTTAATGATCTCGTTAAAGGAGATGACGCTATCTTTGCCGCTACTGGTGTATCAACTGGTGAGTTGCTCGAAGGTGTCCGATTCCTCGGTGGAGATCTAGTTGAGACTGATACGATTGTCATGAGGGCCAAAACTGGGACCGTTCGGTATATTAAAGCCCACCACCGCTTGAATAAAAAACCTCATTTAGTCATGCCTGAAAATACGTAAGGGGAGTGACGAAATAGCGTGACTGAACGTTTTTTTCTATACGATGACTCAGAAGATACGAAAACTCGCTTCGTTAGTTTCATGGGTGAAAATCAGCGCTTTGACCTTGCTATCATAACCACAACACGGTATTACGGCAAAAAGCTCGTTCTTAATATGTTATCAAGTCGTTACGCGATTATTGGAACCGATGACCTTGAAGAAGACAATTATTTGGAGACAGTATTTGAACTAAATACGGAAGACGGTCAAGAATTACGAGAATTCCTTTATGAAATTATTTAAAGGTAGGTATGAGAAAGCACTTCCGCGCCATACTATGGTGAGGAGGTGCTTATTTGTGAGTAAAGACCCTGACACGAAAGATTTTCAAGCTGTTGAGAAAAATCGCGAGGAAATCATTCCAGAAGGCACTCCTGATGGGGCCTACGGCTCTCCTTACGCTCCTTCTGAAGCGAGTACTAACGGCCTTAAGCCTGACAGACGAGCGATCAGTGCCTTCACCTATGAAAATCGAGAGCTACATGAAGGGAACAAACGAAAAGATCCAGGGGCACACCCGACGCACGATAGTCAGGAAAATGACGATTAAAACTTTGAGACGTTCCCGGAAACGTCTCTTTTTTAATACTGATAAGGTCATAAATACTCACTCACCAGTTATAATTAGATCTAAATCTCTGCTAGAATGAATGTAATGACTGTCCCCTTCACTTCAGACCGCGTTTCATCTTCAAAGAGTCTTTGTCTTACGTTTCAGTCACTTTATACATCCGCATATTAATTAAAAACTTGCATATTATTCGTGTTTTGGTCTAAAACACCATTATGAAAGTGACTCACTGAGCAAATGAATAAAACGGCCCTTCACTCATTGGGGGTTTTCGTTCTTCTCCCACTGTCGGAAGTTGAGTTTCACCCACTAAATAGCTTTAGCTCTGCTCTCTATTTTGAGCCAGGAGGTTTACGGACGCTTATCGGTGATAAATTAATTGTGCGCCATCGATGTGATGAAATAAAGTCACTTATTTATAACCTCATAAAAAAGCGTTACCGCTCCATGGCTCTCTCTGGAATGGTAACGCCTAATTAATTCGTTTCGTTCACCTTTTTAATAACAAAATAAGGACATCCAAAATTACAGTACTCATACAAATATTCCGGTAGAAAGCCGATTTTGGATTCATGGCCAAACTTTCGGTTTTCTTCATGAAAGAACCCCTTAAGGCGCAACTGCTCGTAGCCCCAATCTCCCACAATATAATCATATTTATTTAAAACATCACTATATCTTTCTTTAAATGCTTCTTCAGACCATCCGTTTCTTACATCTTCCACGAGTTCGTAACGATTACTTTGCACACGAATCATGATTGGACACCTTCCTTTATAATCTCTTTCTATAGTGCCTTACTTTCTTGAAAATTTCAATATTTAGTTCACATTGACAACCTAAAATTACCAAAATTCACGAAAGAAAATTGCATATCCTAAACATACGGAGGTGTAGAAAATGATTAAAGGACGCTTATTTATCATAGCAGGATTAATCACCATTATTAGCCAAACAGTCACAGGGTGTGGAAATACAACCGCCAATGAAGGAGAAGGATTTAACTTTATGAGAGGGTACCAAACAGTAGAACCGAGTCATGCCATTAATAAAGAGAATGTTGATGATCCAACCCCCTATATTCAATATGGTTATGAACGTCATACAAAAGAAGCCGCAAGTGAAGAAAGAATGCCTGGTTATGCTGTTTATGATCGGCCCCTTTTAGCTGAAAGTATTAGCGAAATGGTTGCTATCATCCCAGATGTGGAAGATGCCGGCGTTCTCGTTACAAGTCAGCATGTATTGATTGCTTACAAATCTAACAGTGATAATCGAACTAAAGTTGCTGATCAAGTGAAAAAAACCGCTATGTCTGTCGTTCCATCGTATTATGATGTGTACGTCGCAGACGAACCACAACTTATGAACGATATCGAACGTTTTAAAGGGCACTATTCAGAAAACCAAGCTGAAAGTGACGCTTTAGAACAAACGATTGAGCAAATGAAATCTTTCCCTCAAGGTGAAGATCCAACAGATAATTAAATGATCAAAGGTATCCGAAAAGAGATAATCTTTTACGGATGCCTCTTTTTTAAAAATTCCATCGAATGAATTTCATAATTCAAAATAAGAAGTCTTAGTTGACTGTTTACCCCCTCATTCTTGGAGGAGGCTTTCAGAGGAGTAGATACATGTGGAGAAGCTCTCCAAGTAATACCAGTGGATGAAAATGTGTGAGAATCAATTATGATCTAGCTTACCTAAAAGAAACAGGATCGGTTCCTGTCTCTTTTACTGTAAGGGTATGAAAGTTTATTTCTTTGCCGCATTAACTTGTTCATCTGCATGATATGAAGACCTGACTAGTGGGCCAGATTCACAATGTTTAAACCCTTTTGAAAGAGCAATATCTTTTAATTCTGCAAATTCTTCCGGTGTCCAATATTTCTCAATATTTAAATGAGATTTTGTCGGTTGAAGATATTGACCGATCGTTAGGATATCCACGTTTACAGCTCTAAGGTCATCCATTGTTTGCATAATTTCTTCCTTTGTTTCTCCTAGCCCTATCATCAAACTCGATTTCGTAGGGATGCTTGGCTTCATCTCTTTTGCTTCTCTCAACACTTTCATCGTGCGATCATATGTAGCTCTCGCTCTAACTCTCGGTGATAGCCGACGTACTGTTTCGACATTATAATTAAAAATATTCGGGTTTGCCTCTAGCAATGTACTTAAATTTTCTTCCTTTCCTCCCATATCTGAGGGCAAAACTTCTATCGTTGTAAAAGGACTTTTGCGGCGAACAGCACGAACTGTTTCAGCAAATACTTTGGACCCACCATCTTTTAAGTCGTCTCGTGCTACAGCTGTTATCACCACATGCTTTAACCCCATAATACTTACTGAATCAGCAACTCTTTCAGGTTCTTGCTCATCTAACTCGGTTGGGAGGCCTGTTTTTACTGCGCAAAAGCGACAGGCCCTCGTGCAGATATCTCCTAAAATCATAAAAGTAGCGGTTTTTCTTTCCGCCCAGCATTCGTGAATATTTGGACATTTCGCTTCTTCACATACTGTATTTAACCGTTTCTCTCTCATCAATTTTTTTAACCCAGTATAAGATTCATTTGTATTTAGCTTAATTTTTAACCAATCAGGCTTTCGGACATGTTCTGCTTGCTTTGCCAAGCTCTTCACGCTCCCCTTTTTCCGATATTTCTGCATAATCTCAATTTTTACTGTAACACGTTGTGAAACAGATCTCAAAGAATTAATTTGCATACAATCTTGACGAATGAAATCAGCTTTTTTTTGACACGATATAAGAAAAGCTCCAGATACCATGTTCAAAGCATAATCAATAAATCAATATGATGGTGTTTCTATTTAATAGTTAACTGTAGCTCTAGTGATTTTCACTATGTCAGGCCTTCTCATTTTTCAAAACCTACTGAAGGGAGATTATGATGCGACAACTCAAACATACAGTGCTTATGTTGTTTATGATGGCCTTATTCGTGATGTCCTTTCCCATGCTTTCATCTGCCGCATTGTCAGATGATTTACCGTTGGAGGAACTTTATAAACAGCGAATGGCACTTTACTTAAAAACGGAAGCAGAAACGTCCATACCATGGTACTATTTTGCTGCTGTTGATAGTTATGAACGTGGCTTAAGACATGCAAAAAAGAAATTACCTAATGAAGAAGGACTTATCGCTATCCACATACCTAAAGTAAAATGGGTAGGAGAAATGAATCCTAATCTGGATGATCAACAGCTGAGCTCCATTGATTTTTTTGGAGGAATAGGTAAAGACGGTAACAGAGACGGATTAGCCGATTTAGAAGATGATGAAGACATTCTCTGGACATTTGCTTCATACTTGTCAACATATGGATTTAAAGAAAAAGATATACGCATTGGCCTATGGGATTACTATCAAAGGGACAAGGCCGTCCAAATGATAATGGGTCACGCTAAAACCTACAAAACGATTGGTTCTTTAAATGTTAGGGAAAGAGCATTCCCTCTTCCATTACGAGCTAACTACAGCTATAACAGTACATGGGGAAACGCAAGAGGGTGGGGAGGAAGGCGAATTCATGAAGGGACAGACATTTTTGCCAATCACGGCGTTCCTGTAAAATCTACTACCTATGGAATTATTGAGCTTAAGGGCTGGAATAAATATGGTGGGTGGCGAGTCGGTATCCGAGATACGAATAACGTTTATCACTATTACGCCCATTTAAGTGCTTTTGAAAAAGGAATGGATCAAGGAACAGTCGTTAAACCTGGAGACGTTATTGGCTATGTAGGAAGCTCCGGTTATGGAAAAGAAGGCACACAAGGTAAGTTCCCCCCACATCTTCACTATGGGATGTACAGGGATAACGGTTTTTCTGAGTGGTCTTTTGATCCATATCCACTCCTTAAAAAATGGGAAAAGGAAGAAAAAAAGAGGCAGTAAGTCATTTATCACAGATAAGCATCCGTAAACCTCCCAACTCAAAGTAGAGAGAAGAACTAACGGACGCTAATATCATGACTCACTCAACGACCAATCAGTGGGAGAAGAACGAAAACGCCCACTGATTGAAAATTCGTTTTATCATTCTTAATTCAACAAGCTCAACGGCTAAGCCGTTGAGCTTGTTGAATTCAAACAGTTAAAATAAATTTCTAATATTAATCACTAATATCCATAAAACACCAGCAGGTGCTACTAGGCGCAGGAACCAAATCCAAATAGTTCCTAATACTGAATTAGTTAACCCCGTTTCTTTAAGGGCATCTACCTTGTTCCATCCCCACCCAACAAATAGGGCGATAATAAGACCTGCAAGTGGTAACGTGTATTGGTCAGTAATCGTATCTATAAGATCTAAGAAAGGCAAATCAAACAACTTAAACTCGCTAAGTGAACCGCCTTGACTTAAAGCGGAAGGTATACCAACAAATGTGACAACAACACCAGCCACTAAAGTCGCTTTTTTACGCTCCCAGTCCATCTTTCTCATAAGGTAAGAAACACTAACTTCCAACAGCGAAATAGCTGACGATAAGGCAGCAATTGCGACGAGGAAGAAGAAAAGGATGGCAAACATCGTGCCCCCTGTCCCCATTTGATTAAAGACTTCAGGAAGGGTAATGAAAATAAGGCCTGGGCCTCCAGCAGGATCTAAACCGAATGTAAACACCGCTGGGAAAATCATAACGCCTGCAATTATTGCAAACAATGTATCTAATACTACAACTTGTCCTGCCGCACGTGGAAGACGACTTTCTGCAGGTAAGTAACTACTGTAAGTGATCATGATCCCCATTCCAAGAGAAAGGGTAAAGAACGCTTGTCCTATTGCTGAAGAGTAAACATTTGGGTCTTTTAAGACACTCCAGTCAGGTGAGAACAAAAATGCCAAACCATCTCCAGCACCATCGAGTGTTAAACTGTAACCTGATAAAATAATGATAATGATAGCTAATAATGGCATAAAGATTTTATTTGATAATTCAATTCCTTTTTTAACGCCGAAGAACACAATAGCGATGACAAATGCCATAAATAAAAACTGCCAAAAAACAGGACCTATATTCCCACTAATGAATTGGCCAAAGAAATCACCAAATTCGCCTTCAGGCACAGCACCAGCTGTTCCTGTTATATAGCTGTATAAGAAATAACTGATCCAACCAGCTATTACACCGTAAAAGGATAAAATTAAAAATGATGTAATAACGCCGAGTATACCGCCTATTCTCCACGGTTTTCCTGCCGCACTAGCATCAAACGACTGTACAACGTCTGCTTGTCCTTTACGACCAATAGAAAATTCAGCTAATAATACGGGAAGTCCTATAAGAAAAATACATAAAATATAAATTAATAAAAAAACGGCTCCCCCATTTTCCCCCGTCACGTACGAAAAACGCCAAATATTTCCTAATCCTACCGCTGAGCCAACAGCCGCAAGAATAAATCCCAGTCCACTAGCCCATCTTTCTCTCCCATTGTTCATGATACTAACTCCTCTCGCTCTCTTTTATAAAGTGACTTTTATCGATACATTTACCGACTAATGGCATGAGTTTCCTCCATAAAAATTATCAACATCTAGGTAAATGATTTAACTTACGTTATCTTATTATAGTTATCAGATAATTGAAAGTAAAGTATTTTCGGAATATTATATAAAAATCTAAAAATTGGAATATATTTAGATAAGGCTTTCATAAATCGAATCCTTAATTAGTACGCGTTTTCGCTCTTCTTCCACTGATTATTAGCGGTCGTTAACTCCGGCCTAAATAGCTTTAGCTCTTCTCTCTATTTTGAGTAAGGAAGTTTACGGATACTTATCTGTGATAAATAATCACAACTCCGTTGATATATTATTGTACAGTCCTTCTAATCCATTTTTTCCACGCAAAAAAAACCGTTCCAGTCTAAACTGGAACGGAATAGTTTGTTCTTTTATATTAAACGGATAATCGTAAGGTGATGATGCGTAACAAAAAAACGGTGAGAGCGAATAAAATACCACCAACTAATAAACCTAACCATACACTCCCTGTCGCCCCTAAAGCTAAGAACGCTAAAATGGATATAGCTCCTGTTATGAGGGCATAAGGTAATTGTGTTAATACGTGATCAATATGATGACTACCTGCACCTGTTGACGACAAAATAGTTGTGTCCGAAATTGGTGAGCAGTGATCTCCAAATATTGCCCCTGCAAGAACAGCTGCCAACACTGGAAGCATTAAAGACATATCTGTGGCGGCGGCTATGTCACCAGCAATAGGAAGCATAATACCGAATGTTCCCCACGAAGTTCCAGTACTAAATGCCATCACACCTGCTAAGACAAATAGTAAAGCTGGTAAAAGGGCAAGCGATACATGTTCATCCACAACTCCTGCCAAAAATTGTCCAGTGCCCAATTCACCAATAATTTCTATAATCGTCCACGCAAATATGAGAATATAAATTGCCGGAAGCATGGATTTAATCCCGGCCCAAAGACCGATCCCCATGTCCCTCACCGTTAGACTGCGAACTAACACAATTACAATCGTAATCACTAAACTGACTAGGCCACCATATAATAATGAAGCTGCCACGTCTGTGTTTTCAAATATTTTTAATAATGTGGTGCTACCTTCTGTCCCTTCTATACCAGTGATAACCATAAAAATGCTTGTAGACATGATAAGTGCTGCAATAGGCCATAATAGGTTTCCAATAAAGCCATCTTTATCATTCTTATCTAAGCTGCTATCTCCAGGGATAGGGCCTTTTGTTTTATCCACTACTTCTCCAGTTGAGAGAGCTCTATTTTCATGCACGCGCATTGGGCCAAAGTCCAATTTAAAATAAGCGACTGCAAAGACTAACAATATCGTAAAAACAGCGTAAAAGTTCATTGGCCCCATAAGTAAAAAGGCCTGTAATGATCCATATTCCGTAAAATTATGAGTTGCAAATATGCCAGCGATAATTGTAATAATGGACGCTCCCCAACTAGAAACAGGAGAAATAACACAAATTGGCGCTGACGTTGAATCGACGATATAAGCTAATTTAGCTCTCGAAATACGATGCCTATCCGTCAAAGGCCTACTTACATTTCCCACTGTAAGACTATTAAAGTAATCATCAATAAAGATGAGAAGACCGAGAACAGCCGATGCAATTTGAACGCTTATACGCGTTTTAAATTTTGTTAGGGCCCATTCTCCAAATGCCCGGCTTCCTCCACTTATGGAAATAAGAGACGCGATCATCCCTAAAATTAAAAGAAATAAAATAATATAAAATTCCCAGGTGTTTATCCCACCATCAACATAAAAGATGTTTGTCACAATTGTTCCAACTTGCACCAATGCCTGATTAATAAACAACTCTTCAGTTTGATTAATCATAAGGGCACCTACAACGATCCCTACCCCTAGGGAAAATAGGACTCTTTTTGTCACGATAACCATTACTAATGCTAAAATTGGCGGTAGTAATGATAAAATACCATGTTCCATTTTCTCTTTCCTCCTCTAAAATACCAACACAAAAAGCAGCAAGAGGTATGTTCTTGCTGCTTCATTGAAGTCAGGGAAATCATCCTCGTCAAGGTAAAAAGTAGTCCTCCACTCCGGTCTTCCCGAAAGTGACAGTGTTGCACTTATTCAATGCAACCCCAGCTCCTTTATTTTGGACGAAATAAAATGCTTCGGCAAAATTTCCTTCCATGATCCGTCATAGCTGTCCTAGCTCATGACCATTACTCATAAATTTTGCGCCTCTACCTCATTCTTGATGAGGTATGCTGACAGTATTTAATTATTAGACCGAGGACTATAATATCAAAATAACGGTCATAATTCAATAGTTAGTCAATGGAATCTTCTATGTCTAGCTCTTCTGGTCGCTGGATCACTGCCGGTGTCATACCACCTTCTCCACCTGTTCCACCATAGAAGTCTGGTACCTCACCAGGGATCCACACCATCGCTACAGGGATCGATGTTTTCACCACTTCTGTATCAGTCGCAAACGGAATAACCACTTTGACGTCGACTTCAATATCAACTGATACACTCATGTAAGTGTTATTAATCCCAACATGGACAATGTTCTCCTTCAATTGTGACTTCACATCCCCGATTGCTGATAATCTGACGGGTACTCTCGGCCCCAAGTGTGCTAACAGGGCATTGTTAGTCGCCTGACCTAATGGAATCATATGTATAATACCGTCTTCCGAAAAGGTCGCTCCATCTCGATCTACATCAACTTCATTTGGGATGCGCATATCTTGTACACGGCCATGCTCAATATCATTTAGGTAATTTTGTACTCTCTTCGTGGTTTCTTGTAAAACACGATTATAAATGACCGGATTATACTGAACAAGAATCACATTACCTTCATCATCTCTTTCATATTCCACAAGATCTTCCATATCAGTATCTTCTAAAATATGTCGAGAGATAGCATCATTGATTGCCAGCGTGCCTATACGTTGCGTTTCCGTCTTAGCAATGGCTAATAATGTAGGACGGACCCCTTTCTCAACGATTATTAAACCTTGTACCGTCAAGATAATAAAAATGATTAAAGAGATCATAAAGACATAACGAAATGGAAGAGGTCCTTTCTTTTTACGGCGCGGTCGAATGGTGCGGAGAGTTAACATGGTCATTCCCCCTTCTTTTAATACCTATGCAGAGAAAGGAGATTGTACAACGAAATATATTGTAGAGTGCTGTGGGATTTATTCTTGTTCAACTAGCACGATGATAAAAAAGGAGGTATTCTTGAAGAAGATAGCTTACCACATTATAAAGGGGAGAAAACATGATAATAATTGAGACAGAGAGACTGTATTTGATGGTGGATGTGAATATGTATTTCCCCGAAAAGATGGCTCGCCATTGAAGCAAGATACCTTTAGGGTTAAATTAAATGAATTAGCTTATGAAGAAAAGATAACGGATAGCAAAAGGCACTAGAAGAAGAGAACAAACAATTAAAAGATCAAGTTCAAAAATTACACGACAAGTTGTTTTATCTTTTTCAGTTTTCTTACTTTTAAATAGAAGCTCAATGAATAGGTAATGTTTTTAGTATTATTTTAAAATAAATTTATTTCCATATAGAGGTGGCTTTTGTGGCTAAAATTGACAATGTACTAGCGATTCTATGGATGCTTAATTCAGGTGAAAAAATTACTGCGAAACAAATTTCAGAAAAGTTAGAGATGAATATAAGGTCTGTGTATCGTTATATTGATACACTTTCAATAAGTGGTGTACCTATAATTTCAGACGCAGGACATAATGGTGGATACACTTTATTGAACAATTTTATTGAAGCTCCTCTTTTTTTTGATTTTGAGGAGCAAACCTCGCTATTTCACGCTGCTATTTTTGCAGAAGAAGCCGGGTATTATGGAGGTGAAGCACTAAATAGGGCTATTTCAAAGCTAAGAAAATATTCGAATCAAGAGCAGGAAACAAAGATAAATCAACATTTAACTAGTCTTGAAGTAATAAGTCGATTAAGTTCCCTCGCTATAGAACCTTTTTTGAAGGAGTTGGAGCAGGCCGTAGCTGACGGCTACTCTGTAAAAGTTCTATACCATAAAAGTGGTGAAAGGCAATCAAAGTATAGATTGATGGATCCGTACAGAATTATTTATTGGAATAATAAGTGGTATGTGATAGGGTTTTGTCATCTTAGGAATGATATCCGTAGTTTTAGAGTAGATCGAATGGAAAGTCTAATGTTAACCGAAAATAAGTTTAACCGACCAGAAAATTTTTCAGCGCGTGACTTTTTTATGAAAAACCTTGTTCCAACTATAGAAGATAAGGAAGGAATTATTTCTTTGGTCATTAATGGAGATAAAAAGGCATTGGGTGATATTTGCCAACATTGGTTTTTAGAACATTATTTACAAGAGTGGACTTCTAATCAAGCAGTATTTCTCCTTGAGAAAGATATTATACATACATATGTACCTTATTTACTTTTACCATACGGTAAATCTATTCGAGTTATTGAGCCAATCAGTCTTAAGAAAAGACTGATTGGAGTTTTGTCGGAATTAATAACATTTCATCAAATTTGATAACTTCCCTGACGCTAGGTGTCAGGGAAGTTATGTTATATTTGGCTATATTAAATGTGATTGGAGTGTTATTGGATGCAAACAAAAAAAGTTTTTCTTTATGTATTTAATACAATGTCGGACTGGGAATATGGATATTTAATTGCTGAACTAAACTCAGGAAGGTATTTCAAAAAAGATTTAACACCTTCAAAAGTAATTACAGTAGGAGCTAATAAAGAAATTATTACTACAATGGGAGGACTGAGTATAAAACCAGATATTTCCCTTGATGAGTGTACTCTTGAGAGTGCGGATCTTATAATTTTACCTGGAGGGAATACTTGGGGAGAAGATATTCATCAACCTATTTTGAAAAAAATTGGCGTGGCTTTAAAGCTTGGCACTATTGTTGCTGCAATTTGTGGTGCAACTGAGGGACTAGCGAATGTTGGATATCTAGATTCTAGAAAACATACAAGCAATAACTTAGAGTATATTAAAATTGTCTGTCCTAATTATAAAGGAGAAAAATTTTATGAGATGGAACCTGTAGTATCTAGCGAGAATTTGGTTACTGCATCAGGAGTAGCTCCTCTGGAATTTGCGATGGAAGTAATGAAAAAATTAGATGTATTTGCACCAGATACATTGCATTCATGGTATAAGCTAAATAAGACTCATAAACCTGAATACTTCTTCCAGTTAATGGATTCGATAAGTGGATGAGCTGAAAAAAATCAACTTAGCAGTTTAATATTAGTTTAAATAATTACCATGCTTTAGACGATTTGGGTCAGCAAAATAAATATTATAATGCACATTTTTAATCCATAGTAGATAATGAATTTATTGTAAAACCATTTAGCTAAAATTTAACCGATAAGGAAGTGGATCAAAAGCTTTTAAATATAGACCATTTTATATACAGGCCGTAATCTATTATTCGTAAAAAGTATTCAACTAACACTAGCATCTATTCATTGGTTCAAATTGGTTCAAGTAATATCCTTTTCAATACTTTTTTATACGTTTTTATCCATTTGTAGTTTCATGAAACATTGATATAAATGGATTAGAATGTATTTAATGCAATTAGAGTTTGTCTGTATAATTCTCAAAACGTTAAGTTAAAGAAAAATAAGTCTGTCCCCAAAATCAGTAAAATAACTGATTTTTGAGACAGACCCTTGTATTGTATGATAGATAAAGAGACACTTACTAACGCTTTTCCTTTCGAGGTTTGGTGACCGTCTTCCAAGTTTCTCGAAATAGGCAGACTTAACTTGAGTATTCTTTATAGCACCTGTTTTAAACGTTCATAAACATGAAACGTATGTGCCAAAGGATTTTTTTCATCCACCGTTCCTTCTTGACGAGACACTTCTTTCCACTCGGCTTCATCAATTTCAGGAAAAAACGTATCACCTTCAAATGAGGCATGGATTTTTGTAATATACAAACGATCGGCTTTATCTAGTAGCGTTTCATAAAGAGTCGCACCGCCGATCACAAAAAATACTTCTTGCTCCTTCATTAAAGGCTTTACTTCCTCTATGTGATGGAAGACTTCAACTCCTTCCGCGGCAAAACTTTCATTACGTGTGAGTACAATATTTCGCCTATTCGGAAGAGGCTTGCCAATGGATTCAAATGTTTTCCGCCCCATAAGCACAGGGTGACCAGTTGTGATTCGTTTAAAATACTGTAGTTCAGCGGGAAGGTGCCACGGCATCTTCCCATTTTTACCTAGAACTCGTCCATCCGAAAAAGCAGCGATCATAGCGATCATACTGACACTTCTCCTTTTATATGAGGATGTGGATCATAGCCTACTAGTTCAAAATCGTCTATTGTGAAGTCTTCAATCTTCTTCCGTTCTGGATTTAATCTCATTTCAGGAAGAGGACGAGGTTCACGTGTCAGTTGGAGCTTTACTTGTTCAACATGATTATTGTAGATGTGAGCATCTCCAAATGTATGGACAAAGTCCCCTGGCTCTAGACCACATTCTTGGGCAACCATTAATGTTAATAGTGCGTATGATGCGATATTAAACGGCACACCTAAAAAGACATCCGCACTCCGCTGATACAATTGACAGGACAATTTCCCATCTGCTACATAAAATTGGAATAAGCAATGACAAGGAGCGAGCGCCATTTTATCAATATCTGCCACGTTCCAGGCATTGACAAGCAATCTGCGCGAATCAGGGTTCGTTTTAATCTGTTCAATAATATCTCCTAATTGATCAATCGTACGGCCATCTGGTGCTGGCCATGAACGCCACTGTTTACCATATACAGGGCCAAGATCGCCATTTTCATCAGCCCATTCATTCCATATCCTAACATTATTTTCCTTTAAATAAGCAATATTTGTTTCACCTTTAATGAACCAGAGAAGTTCATGAATAATCGCTCTAAGGGCTAGTTTTTTTGTCGTTAAGACCGGAAATCCCTTTCCTAAATCGAACCGCATTTGATAACCGAATGTACTAATCGTTCCTGTACCTGTTCTGTCCTCTTTTTTCGTGCCATTCTCTAAAATATGCTTACAAAGATTGAGGTAAGCTTGCATGACATATCCCCCTTATTAATGTGATGACTTAACCTATAAGTGGCTGCACACAGGCAGAGATCGTCACCCCTAATTCCTTTGACAAGTCAAGGTCATATTGCGTGGTCTCAGTCACAATGCGCACAACAGGACGTGATGGTAATTGCGCATGTGTTTTAGCGACTATCCCAATCCGTCCATCACTTAACTGCACTTCTAGTCCAATTGGATAAATCACCACTGTTTTAGCAAATAATTCTACTAATTGTTGATCAAATACGCTGTTAGCCCCGCTAAAAAGTAATTCTAGACCTTCATGAGGTAAGAGAGCTTTACGATAAACACGATTTGATGTGACTGCATCAAAGACGTCTGCAATACTAATTATTTTAGCATACAAATGGATCTCATTTGCAGTTAATTGTCGAGGATAACCACTCCCATCCCCTTTTTCATGATGCTGATACGCACAATGAGCTGCTAATAATGGTAATGTGCCGCATTTACGTATCATATCAAAGCCTATTATCGTATGAGTTTTCATAATGTCATATTCATCATCACTTAATGAATCCGTTTTATTTAAGATGTCAGCTGGAATACCAAGCTTTCCTATATCATGTAATAATGCCCCTAACCCAAGCTCATACAGTTCATACATATTAAGCTTAAGTTTTTTTCCTAATGCAAGTGAGAGAACTGAAACATTTAATGAATGCTGAAAAATCGAAGAATCAAACGAGATAACATTAGTTAATAGTGAAATGGCTTCATTATTAGCCGCTACTTTTTCTAAGATTTCTTTAACGACTTTTGAAAAAGACTGGGAAAAGTCATCCATATTAACGGTTGTACCCGCTGACATTTTACTAGAAATATCATTGAAATTTTTATGAATGGTAGTCAGCATTTTTTGACGTTCAAGTGGCGTGAGTAATTCTTCCGGATAAAGATCAGCAGTTACTTCATCCTCAATATACACAAATGTGACGCCTTTTTCTTTTAAACGTTCCACAACATTTTCAGATAATAGCATACCCCGATTTAATAATGTTTTTCCTTCTTCATTATAAATAGGCTCAGCAAGACGGGCCTCATGCGTTATTTTATCTAAAGGCATCAATTTCATACAAATCCCGTTCCTTTCTATGTAATAGGCTCTTTAACGGGAGGGCGTCTTAAAGGTTCTTAGTTTCCAAGCGAGTAGATCCCTTAAAAACTCCGGCATAAAGTAATCTATTTTAGTCGACGTGCTGATAGCAGGGTATAGCTGCCCTAATGTAAACATATCAACTGTGGCAAGTGTATAGTTGCAGTCTCTTTGTAATGGCTTATTTCCAATGAAAATACTCTTTTCATTAAGAGCTGGCGCATCTTTGGCTATTTTTAAGTTGTCAAACATCATGTATCCTAACACTTTACCTCTAAAACCAAAACCTTTTAACGCAAAGTGTATCATGCTCTCTTCTTGTGCCGCGTGCAAAATGTTAATTAAATTCTCCCCTGATATCACCACATTTGCAGGGTTAATTGGATGCGGACAGCACTCATGTAGATCTCCTAACGTGACTGGACCAACTTCTAGACTCTTTAATAACACTCCTGAGTTAACCATAGCCAAGTCGGCGTGACACCATTCTCTCAATGTTTCTGCCAGTAGTTTCGGAAAGTCACTATGTTGGTACCATTGAACTTCCAATGGTTCTGCTAAATGTGTCACAGGTTCCTTAAGGATATTATCGGCTTGTTTCGCTAAATTTGAAAGAAGCTTTTCTGTTTCTTCATCACGCTCGTTCAAATTTACCTTTATAGATTGAACATGATTTATAGAAAGACTAAACGCTCCTTTGTTACATTCTTTAAACGATAATTGAACGTCTCCAATATAGGTACCTGATCGTCCTGCCTGATTAATCCACGTATTATTTACTTTCTTTCCTCTTTCCAAAACATGATGTGTATGCGCCCCTAGTATGACATCAATCCCAAAAACTTCATTCGCCAGCTTTTCATCTTCTTTTAGACCTAAGTGGGATAAACATATAATCGCGTCTACCTTCCCGCTCAACCTCGCAACTGTACGTTTCAACGCAGCAAATGGATCAGTCACCCGCCAGCCAAGTGTTTTATAAAACAGTGGAAAAGAAACCGTCACGCCTGTTACGCCGATAGAAACACCTGACGGTAAGGTGAAAACTTTATGTGGGACAGTCCACTCTGGATAGCTACCGTCTTCATGGATTAAATTACTTAAAATAACAGGAAATTCAGCTTCATCATATAAATGATCTAATTGCTCTTTGGATAAGGTGATCCCTTCGTTATTCCCGATCGTCACACCGTCATATTCCATATTATTTAAAAGCTCCACATTTCCTTTTCCAGCTAAAGCTTCAGTCATGGGATGAACTTTATCACAGTGATCACCAATATCAAACAACAGGACGTGTTCATTATGACTTAAAGCATGTTGTTTTTTTTCTTTTAACAATTTAGTAACAGCAGGCCAGTTATCCAATTGACTGTGTAGGTCATTTGTATGTAATATTCTTACTTTCTCGTTGGTCAATGGGCCTCCCACCTTCTAAATTAAATTTTAAACATAAGCATATGATTACAAGCTTGATAGACCTTGATACATTAAACGCACACCAATAATAATGAGAAAAATACGAAGCATGAGGACAACGGCATCACTTGTCAAACGCCTATTGATTACAGCTCCAATTTGGCCTCCTGCCCATGCACCAGGAATAAGTGCGATCGCATAATACCAATCAACATTCCCTAAACTTATATGGGAAATTGAGCTGACTATAGACGACAAAAAAACGAGAAACATGGAGGTAGCAACAGCTAAGTGTGGAGGAAAAGCAAAGAGTAAAATCATAGCAGGAACCATGAGCGAACCACCACCTATTCCAAACAAACCGGAAAACATGCCTACAAAATAAGCGATGATAATTGCAATTAAAGGATGATAACCATACATAATCGTCTTCCCGTCAAGATTTTGGTAGCTTCGTTTAATACCTCCCTTTGTCATTTTAATCGGCTTGACATACCGTCTCACCATTAATATAAAAGAGACAATGACAATAAACGACCCAAAGGCAATTAAAAACACATCTACGTTCATCCCTTTATTAAGCCACACGCCAAATAACGCTCCTGGTCCACTTCCAATAAAAAAAATAAGCCCGCTTTGAACATCGACTTTCTTTTGTTTTAAATAGGCAAGCGTTGATGATAGTCCAGTAAAAATCATTACTAAAAGCGATGTTCCTACAGCTACTTGAGGTGTAATTCCGTTTAAAATTTCCGAATATTCACTTAAAAACATCAGAGCTGGAACAATAATAATTCCCCCGCCAAGACCCATGATACTCCCTATTACGGCCGCACCAAGCCCCATAAATGCCAATATAAACCATTCCATATAAAAGCCTGCTTTCTAGAACATATTAAGGTTTTGATCATGTCACTCTTTTATCCATCGTAATAACTTTTAAACGAGTAGGATAGCAAGAAACGCAAGATCATTTTTAATAAATGCCTTCAAGGCCCGTTCACCCTTACGAGGAGTTTATAGCCTTTGAGGCACAATTAAAAATATGCGGTTTATGACTATGACACTATGTTTCACCTATTATCTATTATAGTGGCTATGACTCCGTTATTCATCAAATAAGTTTAATTGCTTCGGTGCGAGCCCCTTATACGAGATGCTAAGCTCCTTGATAAAAGATTGGGCATTCCCTGCGGCGTGTCCACCTGAATTATTGTTAAAAATCACATATGTATTAGGGACTGAAGCAGCAATCTTTTTAATTTGTTCAGCTAATTCGGCTAATTCATGATGAGAATAATCGTATAGATAGCGAACATCTCGCCACTCTTGACCTTTCACCGGCTTCGTCCATGCCGCGACATTTCGTCCATGGAATCTCACAAACGCCTTCTTGTCATGGGTAGTTTCCGGAACGAAAGGAATCGATCGTTCACCTGCTTGAGGTTCATCACATATACTATGTATCCAGTTATCTTCTTTCATATAGTCAAGCGTTTTTTCTTTCATTGCTCCTTCATACCAAGATTGATGTCTAAATTCTAGAATGGCATCAAATTCACTTAATTGCTGGCGGACGATCCGTAAATAATCCACATGTTTACGTTGACAGTCAAACCAGGGTGGAAATTGACAAAGGACCCCTGCTAATTTACCTGCTTCTTTTAATGGTTTTATGGCCGTGTTAAATGCAGTAAACATCTCTTCCTTTGTATCAAAGGGAATATCTCCACGCTGATGCCCCGTCATCCCTTGATAAGCTTTTACAATAAATTGAAACGTTGGTGGCGTCTCGTTTAGCCATTTCATGATATTTCTCTCAGGCGGAATTGCATAAAACGATGAATCCAACTCTACGATAGGGAAATACCCTGCATAAGCTTCAAGCTTTTTAGCAACTGATGTGAGTCCCTCATAAAGCGTATGGTGATCTCCCCAACCACTAAGACCGATGTTAATCTGACTCATATTCGTCACTCCTGTCTGTTGATAATGACACCCTCTGACGGATAAGTCTCATTTAAAATGATAGCAGAATCTCCTAGTCATATCCATTAAAGAAAACCTATTCAACCCCTTAATAATGCAGAATTACCTAATTCGGCATTGTTGCTTTTATGTACCAGTACCCTTTTCTTACGGAGTTTTTCTACAGCACGTTTTTTACGTTACTCAACTTTTAACTCTACGTTGTGCCATCACGATGGTTTTGATTAATTCTCGTTTCAATTCCCTAGCTGTAGTAAATCGGAAAACTAAAAAGAATACCGCCATCTCAGATGGATCGGTAAACTGTGGTAAAACACCTATTAACTTTTATCTATTGGCTATTAATCAACCTTTTCGTTCTCATAGTCATATTTAGTAGAGAGGTCATTTGACGACAACCAATCCATCAATTGGTTATACAAATAATAAGTCGTCCCTTTCAGCTCAACCTTAGGTGGATTAGGGTATTTATGTAGTAACTCTTCTACTTCTTCTTGACTTAAATTAAGATAAAATTTTAGATCGCTTTCTTTTATTAAGTGATTATAATTGTGTCCTTTATCTGGACGGCTAAAATTTTGTAAACCCTTCCCTATAAAATAACCCATAAGACTAAAACCAATAGCTAATAAGAACATTCCAAGAGCAAATCCATCCATTTTATGTTCTCCTCTCTATTTATCTATTTGATTAGGCAGTTGAATAATCAACCGTATTCTTCTAATTTTAGCACCTTCTACACTAAATCTTCATGTGTCAAAAATAAGTAATAGATTTCTCACACGTTAGCTAATCAGGCTATAACCAAAGTATTACTGGCGGGGTTCCCGCTTCTGGTAATAAATATATGAAAATAAAAAAGAAAACTTCAATCAGTGGGGGTTTTCCTTCCCCCTTAAGAGTGGAATAAAAAACATCAAATACTCTGCTTTTAACACCGTTTTATACTGCTGTTGAAATCAACGATATTAACTTAGGATTTGGAAATATTAGAGAAGCTGCGGTAAAACAGCCTCCTTAATCTTTATATGGATCAAATTCCCCTTCACCTGCCATACACACGCCAATTGGCTTTAACACATGTTCGATGCTGACTGTCTGTTTGTGCGCATCTAGAACATCTGCTAATTTTTTATAAACAAACGGGCTTTCATCCGTACCGCCTCCGCGCAATTCAACACCAAACTCTTTAATCGCTTGCTTCATCTGTTCCGATGTTACTTTTCCACCACTTCTCGTTCGTGTTTTCCAGTTCATTTTCCCAGCTGCCTCTGTTCGGCTCATGATTCGTCCAGCTCCGTGAACAGTACTGTAAAAAGCATCTCGATTTTCTTCACTATCTACCCCGCGAATGATGACGGAATTGTCACCCATGCTTCCGCCTACAAATCCCCATTGGTTTGGTGCTGATGGCGTTGCTCCTTTACGAACGATGACATATTCTTTGTCATTGTGCGTTTCCTTCCACGCGTAGTTATGATGATTGTGTACAGAAAACAGAGCTTCTGCCTGCAAAATGTCTAACACTTTTTGAATGGCATAATCTCGACCAGCATAAGCATATTTACCTGCTAGCTGCATCGCGCGGTAGTACATATCGCCAATGTCTGAATCTAAATCTAATAGTGTAGGCGCGTCTTCCATCCGCTCCCCTTTAACTTTATCGGAAAACTGGGCTCCTTTGGCCAAATTCATAAACCCACTCGCCGTTTTATGACCGAATCCCCTACTCCCGAAATGGTTTGCCACCCAAACGTCATCTGTTGCTTCCTCAACAAAAAGGTCAACAAAATGGTTACCACTGCCTACCGTGCCTAGCTGTTTTTTCGCCAGCGCTTTTAATTTGTCATGCTCTTGCTTGCCTATTTCTTTATAGACGTCCCAATTGGGATCATCAAAAAGCGCGTGATCTACTTTCTCACGATTACTTCTACCTACACCGAAAGATATGGACTGTGCTATTTCATCCATAATCCCAGATAGCTGCTCTCTTATATCTTCATATTTCACATTTGTTTTTACGGCTTTATTCCCACACGCAATATCATATCCAACCCCTGAAGGTGAGATTTGATTTCGGTAGACCACAACTCCGCCAACCGGTTGACTATAGCCTTTATGATGATCAGCCATCAAAAGCACTTGTTCTACATTCCCATGCTGAGAGCATGTCACTGCTTGGTCAACAGCACTCTCTAGTGGATTTCCCCACACTTTAACGCCCTTTATTTCCTTGTACACCGTTCTTCTCTCCTTTTCTTCCTATCAGCCAATCAAACGTAGTGACTAGCTTTTAAGTCACTCTTATTGGATAACACTACCACAAATTTCATTCATATGGAATTCTCTCAATAAAAAACAGGGGGACAAATGAGGAAGATTAGATAGTAGGTTATGCCGACAGTTGAAATACTCATTGGCAAACACATGTGACCGTTGTCAATTATTCACAAAGGCGTATAGCTAGCTTTAAATCAGAGGGGGTGGCCTCGACAGCGTTCCAAAACAAGGAAACGTTATTTTGCTCGAACTAGATGAAACGCCCTAAAGCTTATCAATCGCATAGTACCTCTCCTTCTTGGATACACTATGAAAAAGAATTTATAAGGGGGCCACATATGAATGCAATGCAACAATTAACCGAGTGGCTGGAAGCTCATAAAGGACAGAAGCTTATGATTTCAAAACTGGAATATGGAGCAGGAATGACGTCGATAACCGATTCAGATCAAGTCTCCATGACGTTAGAGGCAGTCACGTTTAGTGATCGTGAGAGTAGAGATCCAGACGGGTATGTAGCCAATCATGAACTGGTGCTTCGTGGCGAAGGGACCATTCAAGGCTCGAAACATGCGACAGGCCCATTGCCAGATCATCATTTCGACATTCCGCTGGAAGATAAGATGTCCCTCTCCACTGACGAAAATCAAGCGATCGTTGAAACCCATCAAGCCAAGTATATTTTAGAAGCAAACGTGTAAAATTGAGTATGAGAGGGACTAGTCCCTCTCATACTCCCCCTGCGTAGCGGTTATGAAAATCAGACGTTATATTAACGACTTCAAACCCATTTTGCGCCAGAAGAATCGAAAAATGTTACTCTTTATTTACAGTAGCTTCAAATGTAATCATTTCACTTGAATCAGTTGGATATTGGTCGTACTTGTAATCTGCTGAAATTACGATATCTTCAAACCCCATATTTTCAAGAAGCATTTTAAACTCTTCAATTCCAAACCACCTAAGTGGAAACCGTTCTAATTCTGTTTGCATTAGTTCGCTATTAGCCCATTTTTCATAGCGATTATGGGATATTGTATATTGGTTAATATAGTCAACCTCAACTACTTTAGTTTCCAATGTAATAATATCACCATTCCTTGATTCCCAAGTTCTTGTTGATACTTTATCAACGGATAAATCAGTTTGTAAAGAAATATCCAAAATAAGCCTACCGCCATTTGTAAGATGGTTATAAAAAATTTTTAGTGCTTTAATAGAATCTTCTCTCTTATGTAACAATAAGAATGTACCAGTTGGCACGACAATAGCTTCATATTTTGTGTCTATTGAAAATGACGCCATATGCCCTTCAAATAATTTGGCATTAAGCCCTCTTTCTTCACAGTTATTACGGCATATTTTTAACATCTCTTGTGAAACATCAAAGCCATCAACTTTCAAGCCTCTTTCTAAAAGCGGAATGAGAATTCGACCAGTTCCAACTCCTGGTTCAAGAATGTCACCCGTACAAGAAGCCAATCTATCGCTATAAAATTCCACATCCCCAAATGAACACCCAATATATTTGTCCATATCATATACTTCTGATGAAAGCTTATTATAATAACCTAACAAATGCTTTTCTCCTTTTTTCTTTTGTTATTATTAAGTCCTTCTTCTTCAATAAACTATTCATTAGTTCAGTAACAATGATTTCAACTAATAAAGCTTTCACAATATATCTCATAAATTTTCTAATCCCTTTTGTATGTCTCATTTGACGCCCCTGTAGTTCAATTAGATTTTAGGTAATCTAAGACCATATCAACTCTTTCATTGACTGAATAATCTCCCTCTATTTTTAATACTGGACACGATAAGTCTGCCATCCAATGCTCATGCAACATTTTACTTTTTACTTCCATTCCAGCACTATCATATAAAGAAGCCCATTCTAAAAAAGCTTTCGATTGTTCAAATTTACTGCCACCAGCTAATATGTCATTTCCATAACGCTGAAACTCTCTTTGTTTTAACCTTTCAAGCCTTATGTCCTGAGGAATCCACAAAAATATTACGAGGTCAAAATAACTTTTAAAGTTATCCGCCCATCCCAAAACTCCTCCTGAAAGAATCCAGTTTTCACTAAGTGATACATCTTTTTCGAGCATCCTCATACTTTCAGCAACATCTCTTTGTTTAGTAAATTTAGTTTCCCAAAAGTAATTATCAGAATCAAAGTGGGTATGAGGTAAAACCTTTGATAATGAAGAGCCTAGTGTTGTCGTACCAGCTCCTGAAGCCCCTATGATATTAATTTTATCTTTCACTGTCCTCCCCCTTTCCCAAAAGATAAATTTGCTTTTGCTTGTTCACCTGCTTGAATAATTACTATTATTCTTTTATTTAAATTTTATCACTAACAGAAGCAATGGGGATTTACTGATAGTTGTTCGTTGCACACAGTCAAATCATCGTTACCTGTGGAAGTCATTATAGCGTTCAAACTCTTATAGAACCGAAGCATTACAATTAACTGCTCGTTCCGCGTTAAAAATAACATTCTTTAAATTAAATAACCCCACTAGCAGCGCCATTTGTATTTCTAATGGTTCTTCCACCTGATCCAATTACATTCATTCTTCTACATCGTTATAGTAATCTCTCATTAACTCACTAGACCATGCCGGTTGCTTAACTTCGCCTATAGGTGCAAACTCATTCATATAAGGCTTAATATCTAACACAGGTGTCCCATCTATGGCATCTAGTGCTTGAACGGTTAGCTCTCTTCCTTTTATGTCTAAAAGTCTACATCTCGATACTCCTAACCCGTTTGGTCTTGCCTTCGCTCTCTGTGCAAATACGCCAACAGCTGGCCACTCCTCATTACCTCTAGGATGTCGAACGCCGGTCACAATCTTTTCAGGTTTTACTTGATCCATATGAAAAATGATTTCTAAATGCGAAAAAGCCTCCAAGCCTTTAAGAGACTCCTCAGGGAGGTTAGAACTTAACACTATTTTACTAATGACTTTCCCCCAATGATCATCGCTCATTTCTTTTCTTGGAGAGCTAACATATCCAATGTAAGTCCCTTGATACTTCTTCATATTGATACCTCCTATCAGTTCTCTTCCTAAACATTTTCTGTCTCTATTTTAAAGCTAATGTAGATATTCTTATCGTCTTAACACTTCCACTCATATAGCACTAGGTGATCTTTTTCATTTTACTCAAGTTACTTTCAATTTTTTATATCTCTTATTCAATTAAAGCAATCTGTTAGCTTTTTTTGCACTACCATCCTTTTTATTCCTTTCAGGAAGAACATATGATTGGTCACGCACGACTACTGTTTCAGGTTTAAAACATATTAAAACATTACTTTCATCTAAATCTTTAAAACGTGGGTCCCATTCTTCGATTTCAGTTCCTAAATAACGAGAAAGTAACTGATTAGCCATTTCCTTTTCAAAAGGCTTAACTGTTGCCCTCCCTCTAAATCCGGCATGTAAAAAAAGACCGGTATGCTGATTGAAATCTACAATTCCAATAGCACATTTGGGATTTTTTCTTATTCTATCTGGAAATGTATCTGAAGCAGTACCTATTATCCAAATTCTTTTATCTTTCCAATAAAACCAAACAGGCGAATCTCTCGGCGACTCTTCTGTCATAGTTGATAAATGAGCTACTAATGGTATAGAAAGAAATTTTTCTAAATCGAAACTCCTACCTGTATCCGTAATAATTCTCATCCTGACCTCCTGTTTAGTTTCTTTAAAATAACCTCTTTCTTAAATAAACTGATTTGTTAGTTCATGTTTTCACTCTTATTAAATTGTTACTCTTATGAGTTCAATACCTTCATTAATTCAATTTCATCTCTGATAGGAATACCATCATTACCAATTGGGGGAATATCCGGTTTTATCTTTCTTGCTTTCCCTACGGCATTATTTATAATTCGAGACAGGATAAAACCTCGTTTTTGATAAAACTTTAAAGCTAATAAATTATCGTTCGTTGTTATGAGTCTAACGAGTTTACACTTTCTATTGATAGCAAGGCTTTCCACTGCTTGAACTAAGCTTGTACCTATTCCTTTTCCTTCTTTAATACTATTTAATGAAATTATCTTGCACTCTTCCCCTTTAATTATGTAAGTAATTACACCAATAATTTCACCGTCATCATTTATACTAGTAAAACCATCTAACGCACTACAATCATAGACGCCACTGGAAACAACCATCTCTGAGCTTCCCCAATGTAACTTAAAAAATTCTATTATCTTATTTTTCCCTGACTCCTCAATTGCGTATATTCTCATTTTATTATGTGTTTGAAGAATCTTTTTTGACGGTTACTTTTAGGGCAGTTCTCCATTTGAAAAAGCTACTCTTTGAGAATCCCAGAACGCTGGACAGCTTTCTCCACTCGGTAGGGAGAGCAATTTTTATAAATGAATTCAACCTTTACCGAGGGCTTTTCACTAAGGGATATTTTCAAGTTTTTTGTAATTCTTATTAAATTAACACTCTTCGTTAACGTCATAGATAGTCTTAATTTACATTCTCTCAAACGAAATTTTTTTCAATAACTCTATTGCCTTTTGTGTTGAACTAATTAACTTCTCATCGCCTCTTTGTTGTCTTATTCTAAGTGCTTCTAAAAAACATCTTTCTGCTTCATCTAACCTTAACAATTCCATAAGACATTTTCCTTTATGCTGATGTACGAAGTCTATATAGTTCTTTGTATTACTAGACTGACATTTTTCCAGTGCCAGATTGAACATGTTAAGTGCATCTTTATGATTGTTATTATATTTCAGGGCTTCCCCTAACCGTATTAGTGAGACTATCTCTTTTGAAGTTTCTTTAGCTTTTTTCGCGTAATTACGACAAAAAGTTAGATGGGAAATAGCTTTTGGCGCTTCTCCATTCACCCTGTACAAGTTACCAAGTGTTCCTCTAATAAAGTACTCCTCTTCTTCATTTAAAGGACTTTTTAAAAGCTCATTCGCTTCTTTTATATACTGTTGTAACAAAACTGTATCACTGGTCTTCTCACGCAGATATTCATTATCGTCAAAATAGATAATTTCATTTAAAGACGATAGATTCCTCTTAAAATCTGACAGCATATCCCTCTCCTTAATCTTTAACTGGATATTAATCATTGTAACTAACCTTTGTAATTGAATGATAACTACTTAGATTATCATTTAGATAAACCCACCAATTCATCTAAAGTAAAACTAACATCTCCTTGGTTATTAAATACTGAATTATCATTAATCACGAAAACTTGTTCAGATATGGGAAATAGTTGTCCCTGTGGGTCACCTTCTAAGAAAAATAAATACTCTTTATTCTCTTCTATAACGACAGTATCAGTTGCGACCTTATCTGGATCTAGTTGTCTAATAAAGACACTTTCAACTAATGAATCTCCTTTATAGACATTAGAGACAGATAACTCTGTTATTATATAGGATACCTCTGTTTCACTATCCATTTCTTTTACTTGGTTAAGCATAGTACCACTTACAATGATTTGCGCATGATTATAAAGCTCATTAAGGTTATTATAATAAGGACTATCAACGAGAGGAGAGACATTCTCACTCGAATCATCATCTAAAAAGCCGTTAAAATCTATCGCTATTAAGGCAATAAAAAAGAGAGCAGCAGCTGTGATGGCGAAATAGAGATTCTTATTTTTAAAACACGCTTTTTTCTGTCTTTTTTTAGCCAATTGCATTTCTTCATTTATTATTTTATTTTGGACTAGGTACTTCAATCTTATCAAACACTTCTTTAAATTTATCAGCATTCATTATGTTTTCTTCCCTTCTAACATATATTTTAATTCTGAAAGGCCTCGATGAATAGTTGTTTTTACTGTTCCAGAAGGCCACCCTAATATTTTTGCAATCTCATTTACTTTTAAATCTTTATAATATCTTAAGCATAGAACTGATTTACTTTTTGCATTGATTTGCTTAAAGGCATCAATTAAATCCATTGCTCCATCAATATCACCTTTAATGTCATCAATATTTCTTTCTGCACTTTGCTCATCCAAGTGCCTGAATTTTTTTTGACATTAAGATGGTCTATTGAAGTGTTAATTAAAATTTTGTTATCCATGTACTAAAATACTGTTCGTTTTTTAATCCCGACATTTTTTCAAGCGCTTTAGTTACAGTTTCTTGAAAAATTTCTAATGCGTCCTCTTCATTTTTCACATAAGTGAAAGCCAATCTGTAAAGTTTATCTTTCTCTAAGTTGATTAAATACTCAAAGGCCTTAATGTCACCTCTTTTTGCTTTTGATACAAACTCAATAGCCTCCCTTTTCACGTTTCCACTCTCCTTTGTTATACATATATTAGACAGTTTAGGGCGGCAAAACGTTTCAAAAAAAAGAAGCGATCCCAAAAAATATAAGATCACTTTCTTAAATGTATTTATTCAGTATATTCCTCAATCAAAGCTTCTAAGTCTTCAAGTTCTGTACTTTCTAATTCAATGTTATCTTCTTCTTCCAATAATGGAACAAATTCGTTCCCTTCTTCTTCATACAAAGATTGTGTATAGTTTGTTAGTACAGCTGGAGAGTCATCAAAAATACTTAAAAAGACAACATACTCATTATCATCTTCCAAATATACTACATCTTCAGTACTGTAAGTAACACCATCCATTTCCCCGCCAAACTGTTTTATGGGGAATACATCATCCACTTTTGCATCTCCATGATAAACTTCTGTAATTTTAAAGTCTACCACTTGATAGGAGAAAATAGTTTCTCCAGGATCTCCACCTGGATTTTATTCCTCAGAATCTTCCTCAGGCTCCATATAAGTATCAATAATTTCAACACAAAATTAAATTACTTTTCCTTTAACAACTAAACTTGAAGTAATTGAAAGTTCCTCAGCATTTTCAAAGCTTGAGTAACTAAAAAAGAAAATATTTCTTCCGTATCTTTACTAGTTGTATTTGAAAGATCTACCATACTATCGTCAGATCGTTCTCTACAAGCTGCAAAAAGCAAACTAACCTAAGATTCTATCTAAGGGACAAATACATTTATTATGAACAACACAGACTTTTGACCCGGTATAATGTATTGACTTTTTTTCCTGTAAGAAGTATATTTTTATATACATTATTTTCTTTTTATTGTTTAATTTTTCTTATTGGGGATGTTGACTATTAAGAGTATTTTGCTATTTATACATATATTTATCATGTTTCATATTCTTTCAGGATCAGAATATCTCCTGAAACCTATTATCTCTAATTACGAAATTAATAAAAGTATTCCGCACAAGATATATGAGAAACAATACACAGGATGGGGAGTTACAGTCCTTGCTCCCAAAAAAGTAGAAATACAAAGAGAAGTCAAATTAGCTATTATTGATTCAGGGATAGATAAAAATCATCCCGATCTACAAGATGTTGTCATAGCAGAAAAAAATGTCATCTATCCTGACAGAGATATCTCTGATGATACTGGCCATGGAACTGGTATTGCTGGCATTATAGCAGCTAATGATAATTCGTTCGGAATCTCGGGCGTTTCTTCTAGCATTCCGCTCAAAATTTATTCAATAAAGGCATTTGAAAATGACAAAAGTAAAGATGATTATATTCTAGAAGCCCTAACTTGGGCGATTGAAGAGAATGTTGATCTTATTAATATGAGCTTAGGCTCTCAAAATAGTGACCAAAGAGTCGAGAAGCTTTTAGATAAGGCCTATAGTAAAAACATTATTATTGTTGCAGCGGCGGGAAATAATTTAAATGGAAAAGTCGATTTTCCGGCAAGTAATCAGAATGTCATATCTGTTGGAGCAATAAATAGTGATTTTAGTAAAGTTCCTTTCACATCGTATGGGAAAATAGATTTTGTTGGACCTGGGGAGAATATTTTAACAACATTTCCAAATAACAAATATGGTTATATATCACATACTTCTGCTGCAACAGCATTTGTAAGTGGGGCGGTTGCAAATTATATTAGCCAATTTGAATCAAAAGAAGAATATACTGTTAAGGAGGTGAGGAAAGACTTAGAAAATAATGCTATTAACTTAGGTAATCCAGAACTATTCGGAAAAGGATTAATACAAAATTAGGAGACATATTATGAAAAGAAGTCGAAGTTTAGTTACATTTGTAATAATTATTAGCCTATTAATTACATCTTTTAATTTTCAAAAACAAACCTTAGCTGAAGGGGATGTAAGCAGTAATCAATTAGATTATCTTGAGAAAAATATTGAAAATAATTTAGAAAGTATGGGACTTGAGCAAATAGATGTTACTGCACAATTGCCAATGAGTAACCAAGAAGAGCTTGTTGACTTAGCTATTGAGGAAGATCCACAATTGGAAGAAGAGTTTCTAATTGAGGAAGAAGAGCTCACTTATGAAGATTTAACTTTAGAAGATGAGCAATTAACAGAAGAGATGAAAGAAGAATTTGATATTCTAACCGATGAAGTAGAAAACGTAATTGAAGAAAATGATTTAGTAATTCAAATTATTGGTTTAGATGACACTGGCGAAGAATTCTCTACCACTATCGGTCTGAATCTAGGTGAAGATGAAGTGAACTTAGTTACTACTTCAGATAACCAAGAAGAGTTTGCTTACTCACTGGATTTAGAGGAACTTAATGAAGATAATATTTCAGGCACATTAACAGATAAAATTACTGGTGAAACTATTAATCTTGAATCAGACTTAGGAGATTATACTAGTTCTGCTGTTTTTGTTCCTGCTCTAGGAATTACTTTAGGATCCGCATTAATTGCTGGTTTTGCGATTGTTGTTGGTGCTGCTGTCTTGATTTATTTAGCAGCTAAAGGCTTAATTTCACTGTACAAAGGAGCATTATGGGTAGCAGGTAAGGTTGCACAAGAACAACAGAAGAATAGAAAATGGGTTCATTATCAAGCAAGAAGAGTAAATAATAAATTGGGTATATTGGTTGGTCCTGGTCAGTCACAAACAAAAGCTGTTAATAGACTAAAAGCAAACGCAGATGTCTGGAGTATAAATTCAACTCAAGCGAAAAAAATTGCAAAAACAGCTTCGTCTTATAAAGATACACTTTATCATCGTCCTCATAAAGCTTCTAAAGGCGTTCGAACATTTCATCATTATCATCCAAAAGGTAAATCGTCTCATTCATTTTATGGACTTGGAAAAGCAAATTAATGAGTAAATTCAAACAATATTTAGACTTGAGAGAGAATTATCCCCCGTGGAAGATCAAAGATGTAGATATTTTTTTTAAAAGCTCGTTAAAAGCAAAAGAATTCTCTTTATTAGATCCAGATATTAAACCATTCCTTATTGAAAGCGAAATACCTAGTAGAGATAAAATATGTGGAACTTATGGGATCTATAATCTAGCCATTCTTGAACTTTTAGAAGGCAAAGTAAACTGCATAAACGAAATGAAGTTTCGAACACTACAAAAACAAAGCAAGACTATTACTGACGTAGATACTATACTGAGTATAGGATCCTTAGTAATATTGGAAACAGATGATTTTAAGTCAGTGTCTAAGTGTTATATTGGTGGAAGTGTTAGTAGATTGTATAATTTAGTAACTTATTTTTCTGGATTACCGATAGTTACAAGATCCCAATTTAAAGATCACATTGTTAACGACTTTCTCACGGCTCTAAACGATGTTAAGAAAATGGGAATTTTGGACCTTAAATGAAATTCAAGGAATTCAGTGTAAATACTGACTGGATTCCTTTTTTAAAATTATTTTTTAACCTCTCTTCTATTTACTTGGTTGGGGAATAAACAGAATCGTTATGTTCGCTTGTAGCTTTTTATCCTACCAATAATCCCCTTACTATCAAGTCCATATTACGTAAACGTAAAATCATCAACCTTCCATTCGCGTACTACATATGCTATATCCAGTTTCATTAATGTATGAGCTTAGCTTTCTCTGGCCCATCAAATTTCTATCCATTTTGTGTGATTTTCTGATAATGCTCACTGGTCGCGGCTAGTCATACATATAGTAATTATTTTAAAAATATTAGTAACTGATCGGCTACAGACAGACTATTGGTATGAAAGCCCTCGCTGACTTCATATGACGATAACGACTTTTTTTAAAGACACCAACGGTTTCAGGCACACACGCTGTTCTTTCACTTGAAACGAGTACGAGTCTGAAATATGTACTAGATCATTCAAACATAAGACCCTCAAAACAACAGCAGATACTGATCTTAATATCATCGAAAAAAGAAGACGAACTTCAAAAGTTCGCCTTCTACACTAAAAGGTAATCTGAATCGGCACAAAGGCATACTTTAAAATCCCTCATATTTAATTCAAACCTCTTTAAAATAAGGTTTTTAGTTATTAACCGATTGAACCTTCCATCTCGAACTTGATTAATTTCACAAGTAATGGGTCAAAATTTTCAATAAAAATGCCAGCTATAACTTAGGTATAAAGTTATTTTTAAAACAAAAACAATGGATTGTAATCTCAATTTGGTGTGAATTTGGTACGATAATTAACGGCAAAATCGGCATTTTGGGAAGGGTTTAACACTTGAGCTCAGATATATAACTGTAAGTTCTTTTTCATTTAACTAAACTTACTTTCAAGTTTTTTGTATCTCTTATTAAACTAACGCTCTTGATTAGTGCAAGAAGGCTATCTATTTATTTCTAACCATTCATTTTCTAAAATGCTCATTTCCCATAAACTCCAATACTCATCACCTATTTTTCTTGCATCTCTAAATAATCCCTCTTTTACAAATCCCACCTTTTCATAACAAGCAATTGCAGAAGAATTGAAGTCAAATACTCCGAGACTAACTCTATGCAGCTGAAATTCATCGAATGCAACCTTAAGAATTTCTGTCATCATTTGTTGCCCTATACCTTTTCCTCTTACATTCTTATCACCAACTAAAACTTTTCCAACTCTTGCTGATTTGTTGTTTCTATCAACATTCCCTAACGAAATATGTCCTATTATTTTTCCAGATTCCTTTTCTATAACGCTATAAACCAATGTATTAGAATTGTCACTATTTGCATTGTTAAGGTAGTTTTCTAATTGTTGTTCATCTAATGGAAAACTAAAATTAGGACCTCCCCATTGCAGAAGAAACTCTGGTGTTTCAATCCAATCTATAAGTTGTTGGAAATCTGAACGCTCAAAAAATTTAAATTCAATCATATTAACGCTCTCCTCGTTTCTTTGTTTCATTAACCTGCTCCGTTAGTATAATAACAATTATTTCAAATAATAAAACCTTTTACAATAAAAAAAGCAAGGGTTTCCCCCTGCCTTGTCAAACTACATTTTTATACTGTTGGTGTTGGTCTGATATTTGAAATCGAATTAGGACTCGTTAAAGTAAAATCAATATTGATTCTTGCTCTAATCTTAATCTGTCCACGGTTGAAAGCACCCCCTGATTTAGTAATTTCAATCTTAAGTCCACCTTCAGAAAGGACTCCCCAAACAATTGATTGAAGGTTAGTAACAACCCCTTCACCTTCATCATGTCCACCACCAAGGGAATAGGTTCCAAAGGTCTAATATAGGGGGTTACATGCTTTCAGCCATACTCATGCCACTTTACTCCTTGAAGCAGGTGTCAGTGAAATTTATAGAGCAAAAAGATTAGGTCATAAAGACACAAAAGAATTAAGTAAAACTTATGGACATATTACTGGAAAAATTCAAATAGATGAACTTGCAAAGCTCTCTGCTTATACATTACAAACTTATCACTTAAAAAACAGCTTCAAATTACGTCAAAATAGTTTCAATCTTGCACGTACAAAAAAATAAGAAAAACCCTTGATATACAAGGGTTAATCATTAGTTATCCTATTGAACCTTCCATACTTAAAAGATTATTAGTATATGTTTTTGTATACACGTCTCGTATAGATAAAATATCTTTGTAATAAACTCTAACTAACTTTTCTCGTATCTAAGAACCTATTTTTTCTCCATTTCCCCTTAATATCCACTTATCCCCAATAAGTGTTTCTTTGAAATTTAGAATGATACGATGTTTCATTTCCTAATATAGATACTTTATAATTTGGTTTATTAAATAAAGAAACGTACTGGTCTAATAGTCTATCTAACAGGTTATTAAAATATATCTGATTTTAACATATATAACTAGCATACAAAGAGGACATTTGTTTGTATTTTGATTGTTAACGAGGAAATAGCATGACTGACTCAGAACATAAAGTGTACCATATAGTACTTTTTTGGTACCTTTATTATTGCCCTAACCAGTGATTTATGACATTAAGGTGATAGGTAGAAAATCAAGTCCCCCAATATGATACAGAATTAACAGAAACAGTATTATTTTCAATTAGTATAGGCACTTTGTCCTCCTGTCACATGAGAAGTATGAACAATTGCACCTGCATTAAAGCTTTGTATTTCACTAGGAGATCTAAACATGAACCAAAGTCTATAAGGACCGGAGTCATCAGCTCTATTACCTGGGTAGCCAACAGCATCAATAGATGAATTGGTTGTGTTTGTTCCAGTTAAGTTTAATGTGTGAGGGTTGGAACCATTTAACACAGCAAAATCATGAGTGACATCGCTTAGGTATATAACTGCTGGCTCCGGTGGGTTCGTATTTGCATAACTTTGAGTAATCCCAACCATCTATGACTCCAAAACCTCCATAAGGGGGGCTCTCCAGCATTTTCCCCTGACATAACGACAAAACCTTGGTGAAATAAATTATTGTAAGAATCATATATACAGTTTGTTGCTGTAAGTACATGAGTGGGCGACACAAAAACACCAGAGCAACTTGCACCTAAATTATCATGAGTAAGATTTGAATTCTGGCTATGCTGTTATAGGGTTGAACAGTAGTGTTATTGATTTGCACCCTATTATCGCTCATGGGGGTTAATAGGAGTAACTTCTTCAATCAAACTAATTGAATTTATAGATTGTATTTGAAATTTATTCAGAGGTCGTGGGGGATCGACAAAATCAGGAGCATTATTCTCTTCTAATATTTGTTTAGGTTTTCTAATTCTTCATCTATAAGCTCTGGTAAATCAAATTCTCCAATACATTCATTCCTTCTGCTAGTGTTTGTGTGGGAATAGAAATAAAACAAAGATAAGGGTGGTAATAAGAAATTAAAATTTTTACATGAACACACTCTCCCTTTCTCTATTTTAAATTTTATGATATCATAAAATCTACAAAAGGAAATAAAAGGATGTTAAATAATGAAATATGTTAGTATGTTAATAATTTTACTATTGATATCTTGTTATTCTGATAATATTAATGATGAATATGTTTCGGAAGTTGAATTTTCAGTGCGGGATAGTATTGTGCAAGAGTACATTTTAGAAATTAGACCACTGGAACAACCTCAGTATATTGGAACTCACTCAATTGAAAGGGAAAACCAAGAAAAGTATGAAGCTAATAGGTACTTATATCTTACAGATGGGCAAAAGGTGGAAGTAGTTATTGAAAATGACCTTTTGTACAAACTAAAGGTTTTTGAAATTGGTACTATTGAAACTGATATAGATAAGGATAATTTAAGTGAGGGAACAGCAAAAATGATATATGAAGAGGAATTTATGATTGATAAGGGGACCGAACAGTTTATTATTAATACAAAATAATTTTCAATTGCAATTCCTGTGAAAACTTTGGTCATAAGAGATTAATAGATCAGAATAGTTATCGCAAAATAACCAAAAGTATGAGAAAGAAAATATTAATCCGATGATAACTACTAAAATACTTATGTGAATTATATTAAATTAATATAATGAGAACCTATTAATAAAAGCATTTCATGGGTTCTTATTATTTAGTCTTAATTATCTTATCTAAATAAAATGTAATTAAATTTTTCATTTTATACAATGATGTCAGTTGAAATAATTCTTTATCTACTCGAAAAGTACTTTAAGCATCTATTTGCAAATGGTTTATTTACATAAGCAGAACGATAGGTGGCTCCTCTCAAATGTTGTAAGGGACTATTTTAAAGAGTATGCAAACGGGCTTCCAGTTGTGAGTCCTCACTCTCTAAGGCATACACACGCCGTACATCTCCTAGAGTCCGGGCAAATATAAAAAAACTTGTCTGAGCAACTCGGACACAAGAGTGTTAAAGTCACCGCAAACACGTATCTTCACGTTACTGAGAAGATAAAGAATGAAGCTCTCAATCTTTACTCAGATTTATATTAATTTCTGACGTTCTCCTGTTTTTGGTGGGAAAAAAGTGGGAAACATCACATGAAACAGTCAAACCCCTTGCAGATGTAGAGTTAACCAATACTACCTGCCATCTCGAACTTGATTAAGTTTGGTTAAAGTGGCATGAAATTTATTATAAAAAAGTTGATAAAGTCCTTGATATAATACCGTTTTTAAAAATGGTGTAAAATAGGTCATAATCTCAACTTAGCATGAACTTGGCACGATAATTAACGGCAAAATCAGTATTGGGGAAGGGGTTTAACTCTTGAACTCACAGGTATATAGAACTGTCAGTTCTTTTTCATTTAACTAAAGTTATTTTCAAGTTTTTTTATCTTTTATTAAATTAACGCTCTTCTTTAGTGTAAGTGTATTTATTCACAAAGTTATAAGATTGTATAAGAGCATTTACAAATTTGAAGTGTACCACTTAGGTTTAACAGTGTTGAAATAATCATGGTCTTCTAAAATTCTCTCTATTCTTTCTAACGCATCATCAAAGGAATTAGGGTCATAGTTTTTAGTCCAAACTATGGTAGAAAATATATTCATTGCAGAATATAGGGAGTATAATCTCCAAAAATAGTCTTCTGGTTGACCTAAGAAATAACCATTAATTTGTCCTATAACAAATGGTAAGCTAATTCTTCTGCTAAATAATGATAGATTATAGAAATCATGATACGGGTCCCCGTAATCGTAACCATTGAAATCAATAATCCCTTTATATTTATAATCTGAAAGTATTATATGTTCCAAATGAAAATCGTCATGTAGCAGAGTATTTGGTCTATCGGATAATAACTTCAAATTATCTTCAATAAAACCAATGATTTTATTCTCTTTATTAAGTTTAAAATCGCCTTTCTCATATTCACTTAGATAATATCTATATTTCTTGCTTTGTCTTTCATCCCATTTAGATACATAAGCTGGGGCTTTAATTTGATGAATGTTATATAGTTCTTTACCAGCCTCTAAGCCAATTTGATGTTGAATACTATTAGAACATTTTTTAAAGGCTTCAATCGCAGGAATTCCTTCAATATACTCTATTACCATTAAACAAATGTTATCGTTTATTATCTCACCAAATAAGATAGGTTTTTGTGATTGAATTTCTCTTTCTTCTAACTCTTGAAGCAACTTATATTCCGCTTCTCTTTTTTGGGAATATTTAATATCTGAAATGCGTAAAAGATATTTGTTTAACCCCTTTATAACTATGTATTTATTATCAGGTGAATAACCCTTTTCTACTTTCTCAACACTTGAATAACCATTGAAGAAAGATATTCGATCTATTACATTTTCAATGATGTTAAGCATTTCTACCTCCCTAAATACGGACTTAATTTAATTTCTGCTTCATTAGTTCAATAACAATTATTTCAAATAATAAGAACTACAATATATTTCTTTAGAAATCAATATAGGTTAAGTAGAATTTGTTCCATATAAAAAACCATTCCCCTGCTTTTTATACGTTTTTATGCTGCTGATGAAATCAGTGATACCAACATAGGTTTGGTTAAAACAAAAGCAGAATTTAATCTTGCTCTTACCTTAACTTGTCCACGGTTAAAAACATTCCCTTGTTGGTCTACATCAAAGTGTAAACCTTCAGAGAAGGTGCCACCATGGTTTGAGGATAAGTGAAGCATTAGTCTAAAGATGGAAAGGAAACTAATGGAGATAAAATAACCATAGAAAAACAAACAAATAATAACAAAGTCAAACTGACAACTATAAAAAAGTCCTCGTCATATCGTACAATCAAAATTGAAAATGATTTAGTACGAGAATTGAAGAAGTTCAAAATGAAGTAAAATGATTTTTTTAGGAAATCCAAGGTTCCGTAAAAATGAAGATAGCATTATCTTTCAAAATTTTAACGGGCATTATTTAACACCTTCTACTATACGAGAAACCATGCAAGATTACTGCAAAAAAGCGGGTGTTGATTATAAAGGCACCCACGGCTTTAGACATACTCATGCCGTTCTGCTACTTGAATCAGGTGCAAGCCTTAAATATGTATCAAATCGCTTAGGGCATAAAACCATCAAAACAACAGCTGATACTTATCTTGATGTAACTGAAAAAATAGAAGAAGACGAACTTCAAAAGTTCGCCTCCTACACTAAAAGGTAATTTCAACTCAACTTGGCACAAAGTTGGCACGACACCAAATTAGTACCCTGTAAAACCCCTAAACCCTTTGATATATAAAGGTTACCCAATACTACCTTCCATCTCGAACTTGATCAGACGGTTCATTTCCACTGCGTATTCCATCGGTAGTTCTTTTGTAAATGGCTCGATGAAGCCCATGACGATCATTTCGGTAGCTTCTTGTTCAGAAATACCACGGCTCATCAAGTAGAACAGTTGCTCTTCTGATACTTTGGAGACTGTAGCCTCATGCTCAAGCGTGATGTCATTATTGAGAATCTCGTTATATGGAATTGTATCCGATGTGGATTGATTATCCATAATTAACGTGTCACACTCAATATTTGCTTTTGAGCGTTCTGATTTGCGTCCAAAGTGACAGATTCCTCTGTACGATACTTTACCACCTTGCTTTGAGATGGATTTAGACACAATCGTTGATGAACAGTCTGGTGCTAGGTGATGCATTTTAGCACCCGCGTCTTGGTGTTGGCCTTTTCCAGCGATGGCAATAGACAGTACATTTCCACGAGCACCGCGGCCTTTCATGACAACAGCTGGATATTTCATCGTCAGCTTAGATCCGATATTGCCATCTACCCATTCCATAACCGCATTTTCTTCTGCTACTGCACGCTTCGTTACGAGATTGAACACGTTAGGCGCCCAGTTTTGAATGGTTGTATAACGACAGTATGCATCCTTTTTAACGATGATCTCAACGACCGCACTGTGCAAGGAGTTTGTTGTGTAAACAGGTGCTGTACAGCCTTCAACGTAGTGCACAGAGCTGTCCTCATCTGCAATGATAAGTGTACGCTCAAATTGTCCCATGTTTTCAGAATTGATACGGAAGTATGCTTGTAAAGGTGTATCTGTTTTAACACCCTTCGGTACATAAATGAATGAACCTCCAGACCACACGGCTGAATTAAGAGCTGCAAATTTATTATCAGTTGGCGGAATCACTGTGCCAAAGTGCTTGCGGAAAATCTCTTCGTCTTCCTTTAAAGCAGTGTCAGTATCTTTAAAGATAACACCAAGTTCTTCAAGATCTTCCTGCATATTGTGATACACAACTTCGGATTCATACTGAGCTGAAACGCCTGCAAGGTATTTTTGCTCAGCTTCTGGAATACCTAATTTATCGAACGTGTTTTTAATTTCTTCTGGCACTTCATCCCAAGAACGTTCGGATTTCTCAGATGGCTTAACATAGTACGTAATATCATCAAAATTTAATTCTGCCAAATTCCCACCCCATTGTGGCATTGGCATTTTATAAAACTGTTCTAGTGATTTTAAACGGAAGTCTAACATCCATTGAGGTTCATCCTTCATACGAGAAATTTCCTCAACGATTTCACGGGTTAATCCTTTTTTCGAACGGAATATCGAGACGTCTTTATCAGAAAAACCGTACTGATATTCACTGATTTCTGGCATTTCTTTTGCCATGTGAAACCCTCCTTATAGATTGGGAACAGGTAAACTGTTCTTCAATTGAATTCTTACTTAACTAAACATGTCACTCGTTTCACGACGGCAGGGACTTAAAAGGTTATAGTCTCTATTTTACAACACACACATAGTAAAAACCAAGGGGACTGGCTGATTTATTCCGTCTCGTCTTGTTCCTCTTCCTCTAAACCTTTTTCCATCGCTTTCCACGCTAACGTGGCACATTTAATTCGTGCAGGAAATTTCGCCACTCCTTGTAAGGCTTCAATATCTCCTAAATCAAAATGACCTTCATCGTACTCTTCTCCAAGCATCATTTTTGAAAAGATAGCGGACATTTGGAGTGCCTCGTCAACAGGAAGACCTTTTACAGCTTGGGTCATCATAGACGCTGAGGAAAGACTGATTGAGCAGCCTTCACCAACAAACTTCGCATCTTCTATTTTCCCTTCGTTCACTTGCATCTGTAGTTGAATACGATCACCACAGGTGGGATTGTTCATATTCACTTTCAAGGAGTCACCCTCAAGCTCTCCACGATTTCGAGGGTTTTTGTAATGATCCATAATCACTTGACGATACAGTGTGTCTAGTTGATTACCTAAAGACATCTCCAAAATACTCCTTTGTTTTTATTAATGCTTTAACAAAAGCATCCACATCTTGTTTAGTATTATAAAGATAAAAGCTGGCTCTTGCAGTTGCTGTAACATCTAACCATCTCATAAGCGGCTGAGCGCAATGGTGACCGGCTCTTACAGCAACCCCTTCAGCATCTAAGACGGTTGCAACGTCATGGGGATGGACATCATCACAGTTAAACGTGACAACACCTGCCCGTTTTTTAGGACCATAGACAGTGATGCCATCTATTTTATCCAGCTCACTTATAGCATACGATGCCAACTCTTGTTCATGCTTTTTAATATTATCCAAACCGATTGTGTCTAGAAATTTGATCGCCTCAGCAAGACCGATGGCCCCTGCAATAATTGGGGTTCCACCTTCAAACTTCCAAGGAAGTTCTTTCCAAGTAGATTCATATAGATCAACAAAATCAATCATTTCACCACCGAATTCTACTGGTTCCATATTTTTCAAAAGATGTTTTTTACCGTAGAGAACACCGATACCAGTCGGTCCACACATCTTATGCCCTGAAAAAGCGTAAAAGTCCACATCTAAATCTTGGACATCCACATTCATATGCGGAACAGCTTGTGCACCATCCACCATAATAACAGCACCTGATTTATGAGCAATATCAGCTATCTCTTTAATCGGATTAATTGTTCCCAGTACGTTTGAGACATGGACAACAGATACAATCTTTGTTTTATCTGTGATGGTTTCTTCCACTTTATCAAGTGAAAGCGTTCCATCTTCTTCTAATGGGATATATTTTAACGTAGCTCCTGTTGCTTTAGCTAGTTGCTGCCAAGGAATGATATTACTATGGTGCTCCATCGGTGTAATGACAATCTCATCATCAGGACCAACGTTTGCTCGCCCGTAACTTGCAGCCACAGTGTTAATGGCTGTTGTCGTTCCTCTTAGAAATATCACTTGCTCAACGCTCTTCGCATTAATAAACTTACGTACCGTCTCACGAGCCCCTTCGTAGCCATCGGTAGCCAGTGAGCCGAGAGTATGAACCCCTCGGTGCACGTTTGAATTATACGCATTATAATAATGATTCACCGCCTCAATAACCTGTTTCGGTTTTTGAGACGTGGCGGCGCTGTCCAAATAAACAAGCGGATGACCATTAACTTCTTGCTGAAGAATCGGGAATTGTTCACGAATGGCTTGAATATCCATTAATAAACTTTCCTTTCGATCACATCATATAGCTGTTCTTTAACTGATTCAATCGGTAAGTCACCGACGACAGGCTCTAAGAAACCATGAATAATAAGACGTTCGGCCTCTTTTCGAGAAAGTCCACGGCTCATGAGGTAGAACATTTGTAAAGGATCTATCTTTCCTACGGAAGCCGCATGCCCTGCTGTTACATCATCTTCATCAATAAGAAGAATTGGGTTGGCGTCACCTCTTGCTTTTTCACTAAGCATTAGAACACGCTCTGTCTGTTCACCATTCGCTTTTGTCGCACCATGTTCAATTTTGGAAACGCCATTAAATATTGACGTAGCGGCATCTTTCATAACGCCGTGCTTTAAAATTTGTCCATCAGAATTTTTTCCGAAATGGATAATATTTGTGGTGAAGTTTTGAGTTTGCTTCCCACGTCCAATGGACACCGTCTTCGTATCACCATAAGACCCCTCACCAACGAGGTACGTAGTGTTCTCAGATACAGTGTTCCCATCATTCATTTGCCCGAGCGCCCAGTATAACTGTGCATCTCTACCAGTAACTTGGCCACGACGATTGACATAAGTTGTCACTGTTTCAGTTAAATTATCTACTGCCCCATAACGAACGACCGCTCCGTTCTCAACGTACACTTCAGACACGATGTTAGCAACTGCTTCAGTTGAAGAACCTTCGGATAAATAGTTCTCAACATATGTCACACTACTGTTTTCATCTGCCACAATGAGGACATGATTAAATAATCCGAAATTCCCTTCGTGTGAGTACACTGCTTGGAGAGGCAATTCAACTTCCACATTTTTAGGGACGTAAACAAAAATACCACCGTTGACCAATGCCGCATGAAAGGCTGTTAAGCGGTTTTCATCTAAAGAAATAGCGTCCTTCATAAAATATTTCTTTACAAGCTCTTCATGTTCGTTCAAGGCCGTTTTTAAATCTGTAAAAATAACACCTTTACTATTTAAATCATCGTGAAGGGCTTTATAGGTTGTTACACCATTTTTTTGTGCAAGTAGGTTCTGAATGTCTTTTTCATTCCCAATTAAAGAGCGGACACCTTCTGATAATAGGGAGAAGCTATTACTTTCTTCAACTTTTGCATCAAAATCAAATGATGTGAAATTCCATTTCGTAATTTTTGTTTTATCTGGTTTTGGCAATTCAAGGTTTAAAGCTTTATCTAAAGACGTTAGACGAAGGTCAGAGAACCATTGAGGTTCATTGCGGTCCTTAGAGAAGCTTGTGATATCTTGTTGATTTACTGGAAACGTTATTTCCGTCGTCATCTTCATTCCTCCTCCTTTGACCGGTCTTATTCTTGACCTACTGTTTCATCTTCAATTCCAAGCTCTTCTTTAATCCAGTCATAGCCTTGTTCTTCAAGCTTGTGTGCAAGCTCAGGACCACCAGATTTCACGATGCGTCCTTGCATCATAACGTGTACGAAGTCCGGTTTAATATAGTTTAATAGGCGCTGATAGTGGGTAATGATTAAACAGCCGAACTCTTCACTGCGTAGTTCATTAATTCCTTTAGCAACAACTTTAAGGGCATCAATATCCAACCCTGAATCAATTTCGTCAAGGATCGCAATTTTCGGTTGAAGCATAAGTAATTGCAAGATTTCATTACGTTTTTTCTCCCCACCAGAAAACCCTTCGTTTAGATAACGATGTTGAAATGATTCGTCAATTTCTAATGTCCCCATCTTCTCATCCATTTGGCGAATAAACTTCATTAAAGAGACTTCATCGCCTTCTTCACGTCCAGAGTTCATGGCAGAACGAATAAAATCAGCATTCGTGACACCAGACACTTCACTAGGATATTGCATCGCAAGGAACAAGCCTGCTCGTGCACGCTCATCTACTTCCATTTCAAATAGGTCTTCCCCCATTAGGGTTGCTTTTCCTTCAGTTACTTCGTATTTAGGATGGCCCATAAGTGCGGAAGCGAGTGTTGATTTACCTGTTCCATTCGGTCCCATAATAGCGTGAATTTCGCCACCGTTCACCTCAATACCAAAGCCTTTTAAAATTTCTTTATCTTCAATTGATACATGAAGATCTTCTACTGTTAAATTTGGTTTCGTCATGATAAGTACCTCCATTTATTTTTTGAAAGTTTGTTTTAAAACATGTTAAGATGAGAAATGAAAGATTACAACACATTCTCACTTTATTCTCATTACAATCTTATATCAAATGAAAAAGCAGTTCAAGGGAAAAGCTCAATTCTTTTCATGTTTCTTTCATAAAATATCCAATAGAGAACTTCTTATACAAAAACTGTTACTATACGCTTTCTAAATCTCACCTTTTATGTTTCAAGACTAGCTTTTTGGTTCATATTAAAAATAGTTTTTTAATTTTTTGCTTTTAAATAAAACATTAAAGTCCCTTAAGTTTCATAAATCATTCTCAATTAGATACCCTTATTTTATATCTAATTGAGAATGATTTTTAATTAGATAAAATAGCCTGGGAGGATAAAATCCTCTCAGGCTATTAATGAGTCGTATGTTGTTTCACGTAAAAGCTTAGACAACGGGACATAGAAGCAAGACGATCACTTAATTAACAAAAGGTGTTACTTTTAAAGATGTGCTAATTCTTTAACTATTTTCATGCTTTTTTGATAATCTTTTTCCCGTTTTCTTTCAATCTTCAAGAGGTTATCTAGGTCTTGATTATATTCTTCGTAACTCATCCCATAACTTTGATACAAAGCTCTTTCCATTTCAGCGGTATGCTTCATTTGAGATAGTAAAATAATAAATCACATTCCTTTCAGAATATAGAGGAACCGATATGATCTTTTAACCAGTCGCCCCTCTCGCTACATGATTTATTTTAGCACTCCCGCTTTCACATCCCAACTCGTAAATAATGTTAAATTTTCTGACAATTAAGCGTGTGGTCGTGTCAAGAAATCTTACCATCATTTGAGTTATAATCTCTACTTCATCCGTGAATTTACTCTACATTTCAATCATCTGTTACAGACTATGAGAACATGTCACCTGACAACTCTTGAATGGCTTCTTCAACTAAAGTGACTCCTTGGCTCAAAGCTGCCCCTCCACCAAATGCACCTGTTACAGCTACCGTTTCTAATATTTCCTCTCGACTGGCCCCTTGGTCTAGGCAACCTTTCACATGATAAATAATACAATACTCATCTTGAGCATTGATACTGATTCCCAATGCTATCAGCTGTTTCTCTTTTTGAGATAATACCCCTTCAGCAAAACAAGCCTCAGTAAATGTATGATATTTATGGGCAATATCTGGCATTTGCTCTGAAAAATAGCCCATTCCTTCTTTATAATGATGTAAAGCTGCTTCAATTGAAGAATTGTACTCATTTTCCATTTCCATACATCGTTCACTCCTTCGTAAGTTATACCGTTAGCTTCTCCGAAAAGAACGTCTCCTATGTCAGTTAAATGCAGTTCCTTCATTATATTAACAAGGAGTGTTGTGAACGAAATCAAAAATTTATTTGACCATTTATTAGGCGTATATAAAACGAAACTTCAATCAGAGGGTGTTTTCGTTATTCCCCCACTGAGTGATTGAAAATAGAGTTACCTCTCTTCTCTACTTGACACAGGAAGTTTACGGACACTTATCTGAGATAAAAAGCACCACGATTCAATGATAAATACTATCCATTGAGAAAATAAGGTATTATGTTTTGTTAAAATCCCGCCTCTCCTTTAAAAAAAGAAAGTGATTTTTGGATATAAAGCTCAGGATGACCAATACATAGTTCACCATGATCGAAGCCTTGAAAAACCTTTACCTGTGTAGAAGGGAGGATTTTTGAAATAGCTTCAGCGGATTTTTTTAAGAAGAATGTTTCCTTGGAACCGTACCAGTAGGTGATTTTTGTTTTTGTATTTTTGATGGCCGATGACAATCTATAGGTAAAAGCGGATGACTGAACATTTTTACAAGTAGTGTCCGACATCCGGGCGCATGTGTTGAAGACTTCCTCAGCCATTAATTTAGGGTAAAACATTTTACGCATTCTCTTGACCATTTGACGATTACCGTTTCTCATTCGCTTGTTTTGCCTTAATCTGATCTTAGTTGCCAAGCTGAGCATGACTTTATTCATTGGCACAAGAGGTCCCCCATCGATGATCGCTTTTTCAACATTGATCTTGTTTTGTGCAAGAATTTCAACAGTGATGGTCGCTCCAAGCGATGTGCCACAAATAGCGAATATATTGGAATGAAACATGTTCTCGATGTAATTAATGATAGCTTTAGCTGATCGTTCAACAGAAATGAAATCAGATTCATTTTCCTCATCGTGACCGTCCAATACTGGCACCACTACAAAATAAGAATGACGAAAGCTTTCGATTTGTGGCAACCACATTCTCCACGAAATACCGTAACCATGGATTAACACCACAACGGGTTTTTTCTTTTCTCCAAATGTGAGGTAACGCATGTTCACTCTCTCCTTAGTTTAAGAGGATGTTTTAAAAAACTCGCGTGTTTTTTCAATATGAAGATCAGGGTTTCCGATACATAATTCACCGTGCCCATATCCTTGAAACACGTCTATTCTCGTATTCTTTACTGCTTTCACCATCTGTTTGGCCATCCGTTTACATATAAAGGCTTCTTTTGAGCCATACCAATAAGCTATTTTTGTGTTTATATCAAGTGCTTGTGGTATAGAATGATTATGGCAGGATCGTTGAACATTTTTCATGGTCTCGTCTGACATTCGACGACAAATGTGAAAAGCATGATCAGCTATTCCTTCCGGGTAAAAGCTAAATTTTTTTCGATATATATTTTCTCCCGCTCGCATTTTTTTGAATAGCCGCCTCATTAAAAGTGTCGTTGTAAAGTAAAGAATTTTATTCGTCTTAGCCACAGGAGCACCGTCGATAATTGCCTTTTCAACGATAATACGTTTTTGTACAAGAATATGAGCGGCAATCGCTCCCCCGAGTGATACACCACATAAGGCGAAAATTCTCGCCTCATGATAGTTTTCAATGTATCCTATCAGCTTATCTGCTGCCTCCTCAATAGAATGAAAACTTGCATCACTTTCTTCATCATGACCGTCCAATACAGGTACGATAACGTAGTACGTTTTACTAAACACCTTTATATGTGGTAACCACATCTTCCATGAAACAAACCCTCCATGAATTAAAAAAATAACTGGGTTGCTTTTATCCCCAAATTTTTCAAAACGCATAATTAATCCTCCCTAATCGCATGATTGTTCTATATGTTTAGTAACGCTTTTCAGTGGATAGGTGCATCACACTAAGTATGTCAGCATCCGCTGTGCCTCATCTCGACACCTTCTCTTCAAATTTAGCCTTATCACTCGCTTCCATTTGAAGCAAATATTCTTTTTTATAGACACTGATCTTGAAGAAATCGATGACGTCAACAATTTCTTGATAGATTTCCTCAAGAGATTGTTGACCGTTCCCCATTTCTCTCCAAATTCCTTCGAAGCACCAGTTAATCATTTTATCCACTTTTTTAATATCAGTGCCTTCTTTAAATTTCTTGTGATCGATGCAGCTATATAGTTTTCGATAGACACAAACTTCTTTTTCTTTGTTAATATTAGCGATTGCGGTTAGTAACTCCGGATGCTGTTCTTCATTTACCTTAACGAAGAACTGGTATAAATTTGGGTACTTCTTTTGTAATTCCATTTGCAGTTGAAGGCTTGTCTTTAATATGACAAAGTAATCCTCCTCTTCATAATTAAAAAGGGAATCCACTTTTTCCTCTATATGTTTCAACGCATACTTATACAAAAACAAATAAAGCGACTTCTTGTTTTTGAAATACTGGAACAAAGAACCTTTCGAAATGTGTGCTAACGCTGCAATATCATCGGTCGAGGCCTGTTTATAATCTCTTTTAGAAAACACATGTAATCCTGACTGAATGATACGCTGTTGTTTTTCCACATCCAACTTGTAAAATGCTTGACACATAATAGTAACCCCCCTCTAACTAAATATTTTAACCTGTCCCACTTCATTAAAACTAAAGATTCCAAGGTAAAACAAATTGACACCAATTGGTAAATGGCGATCATTCCCCCTCCTCGATACCGCCTGAAACAACTCTTTTTATTTAAGTCTACTGGAATGACTCAACTAAACAACCCCCTGTGCACCTATAAAAAAGGCGCTCACATTTAACCTCTCATATTGTTTTGCTGCCATTTATTACTGCTTGATAAAACTTGGCCATGTCAAGCAAATAAAAAAGCAATACCCGTAAAATACGGATATTGCTTTCCAAATGATCGAACCATTATTCAGCTACAGGAACGACGGCATTGTCATACGTTTCAAGGATAAAATCACTTACTTCCTCAGAACGTAGCACTTCTACTAATTTTAAAATACGCTCATCGCCTTCATCACCACTGTTAACAGCAATCACGTTAGCGTACGGGTTATCTTCATCAGCTGTTTCAGTAAGAATAGCATCTTCAAGAGGGTTAAGACCCGCATCTAGTGCATAGTTTGAGTTAATAAGAATAGCGTCACCTTCGCCATTTTCGTAAGCGGTTGGTAGCAGCGCTGCTTCTACATTTGCAAGGAATTCAAAGTTATTTGGATTCTCTTCAATGTCATCGATCGTCGCATTAATACCAGCGCCTTCTGCTAGAGTAATAAGCCCCTCATTCTCAAGCATGGATAAAATACGCCCGTGATCTGCTACACTGTCACTCATAATAATTTCTGCGCCTTCAGGTAATGCCTCTACACTATCATAATCTTGAGAATACAAACCAATCGGTTCAATATGGATACCGCCTACATTAACGAAATCATAGCCGTGCTCTTCAATTTGACTCTCAAGATACGGAACGTGTTGGAAGTAGTTAGCATCTAATTCACCTTCGTCTAAAGCTTGATTAGGTAAAATATAGTCATTAAATGTGACAATTTCCAGCTCAACGCCTTCCTCTTCAAGAAGGTCTTCAGCGAATTCTAGAATTTCAGCATGAGGAATGTTAGAAGCTCCCACTACGATAGGCCCCTCTTCAACTTCTGCATTATTGGCCTCTTCATTATTTGTGTTATTTCCCGTTTCTTCTGTGTTGTTGTCTTCTTGTCCGCAAGCAGCTAGGACACCAACTGTTAACGTTACCGCTGTTAATGTTTTAAGCAATTTTTTCATAATGTTCTTACCCCCTAAGTTTTTTGAGCTTATCGCTTATCTAATTTATTTGTTAAATAATCACCTAACATTTGAAGTAAAAAGACGATTATTAAAACAATCACTGTCGCTACAAACGTAATATCTGGGTTGTTTCGCTGGAAACCATCCCGAAAAGCTAAATCACCTAATCCACCAGCACCGATCACGCCAGCCATTGCTGTATAACTGACGAGAGCAATCGCTGTCACTGTAATTCCTGATACAATCGCTGGCATTGATTCAGGTAACAAGACTTTTAAGACAATTTGGCTGTTACTAGCTCCCATCGCTTTCGATGCTTCTACAACACCTTTGTCAATCTCTCGTAGGCCAATCTGCACCATTCTTGCATAAAATGGTGCCGCACCAATAATGAGTGCCGGTAAGGCTGCAGAGGGGCCGAGCATTGTCCCTACTAAAGATCTCGTAAAGGGAATAAGCAGTACAATTAAAATGATAAAAGGAATTGATCGAAAGACATTCACAAATAATGCTGTAATAAAGTTAATCACTTTGTTTTGCCAAATTTGGCCTCTCTCTGTCAAGAACAGCAATAATCCTAACAACACACCAAATATAAATGTAAAAATAAGTGCTATAGCAGTCATATAAAGTGTTTCTTCAGTTGCTACCCACATATTATCCCAATTAACGTTCGGAAATAATCCTTCTTCATTATAAAAATTCTCAAACATAGTGGATCACCTCCACGTCTACTTTTTGTTCTTTAATGTAGGTGATCGCTTCTTCAATCACAGGCTTTTCGCCAGTCACATTCACAAACAATGACCCGTACGATCCGTCCCTCGTCTGTGAGATCTTCCCTTGTAAAATACTGATAGAGATATCAAAACGCCTCACAACATCCGTAATAAGCGAGCGTTTAGCATCACTTCCTACAAATGTAAGCTGTAAGACGTGTCCGATGCCGTCATCTTTAAACAGATGCGCTATTGCTTCCTCTGTTTCTTCAGGCTCCGTCACTTGCTTAACAAATTCTTTTGTCATGTCTTCCTTCGGGCTCCTAAATACATCAAGAACCGGTCCTTCTTCAACAATTTGACCGTTTTCCATGACGGCCACGCGATGACAAATTTTTCGGATAACGTGCATTTCATGCGTAATAAGTATGATCGTTAAGCTTAATTTTTTATTAATGTCTACTAACAGATCTAAAATAGAATCCGTCGTTTTTGGATCTAAAGCCGAGGTAGCTTCATCACATAGCAAGACCTTTGGGTTAGTAGCTAACGCCCTTGCTATTCCAACTCTTTGTTTTTGTCCGCCACTCAGTTGAGCAGGATAAGATCCCCCTCGCCCTTCAAGCCCAACGAGCGTAATGAGCTCTTGTACTCGCTTTTTCTTCTCGCCTTTCGAAACACCTTTTATTTCCAATGGAAAGGCAATGTTTTCTTCCACAGTGCGTGACCAAAGAAGATTAAAGTGTTGGAAGATCATACCGATTTCTTGACGAGCTTTTCGGAGTTCTTTTTTAGTAAGGGTCGTCATGTTTTTACCCGCTACCGTTATATCACCTGAGGAGGGAGTCTCAAGCATATTTAGTAAACGAATTAACGTACTTTTACCAGCTCCGCTATAACCGATAATTCCGAAAATTTCGCCTTCATCGACAGTTAAATCAACGTGGTCAACAGCGGTCACGTCACCGTCTTTCGTTTGAAACGTTTTTGCTATTTTTTGTAACGAAATCATGTCTATCCTCTCTTTCTTCCTTTACACAGACATGTCAATTCTCACTATTTGAAATGACAGCAAGTCAGTCTAGGCTTATATTAAGTATGACTTTTCACCATATAAAAAACCTCCCTGCTTGCAAAAAGATAAGCAGAAAGGTTTTATCATAACTGAAAAGCCTTCCTCTCATCTTTCAAAGCAATTACACTTTGTGGAATTGGCACCTTCCAGAATTAATTCTGGTGGTTGCCGGGCTTCACAGGGCCAGTCCCTCCGCCACTCTTGATAAGAAGATAATTTCATATTAATTTTAAAGTCTGATCTGAATATTATCATGTGCTCATAATGTTGTCAATATGTTTTTTTAGTTGGATGAGACTGCCAAGGAGGGGGTATATATAAGGAGGAAAAGAGCATGCCGAGGTACAAGATATAAAGGGTAGGCAATCAATTAATGTGATTTTTTTGGATAGTAGAGGTAAAAAAGGGCTTCAAGCCAAAGTAAATATTTTAATGCACCATCTGCTATTAGGTCTCCCCTTTTCGACATTGCCAATAAAAAGTCTTCTCCTTTTAAAAGATGTGTGATAACTTCCTCATCACCACTAATAAAAACGGCTACTTCATGCTCTTCCACCGCTTGTATAACGTTGACCGCACTTTGTTGAAAATCTAAGTACCACACACGACCTTCACATGTTAGTTTCACCTTAATATCATATTTTTTTAGTAGTTCTGACGCTTGCTCCTGTTGGCTCATATCATTTATAGCTGAATACAGCAATGTTTCCATCTTTTCACGTCCTTAATAATAGTCCCTATACATTCTATATATCACTAATATTCGACGTGAATTGATAAATTCCTGCTAAAATTGCTTATCAGGCGGTATGAAACTTTTGAGCTAAACGTCTATTAACACCACCCCATATCACATCCTTCAACATACGACTGTGGATATTCTTTTTTCTTATTTTGAGCATTCTTATAAAATTTTTCATTCTTGAATTCAAAACCATCTGCCATTTCATAGTTATAACTATGACCATTTTGTTTTATTTTACCAATTTTTTCTGTTTGATAGAATAGGGTTGTTTCCCCATCTTCTTGTTTTTTTTCGATATCAGCTGAAATTTCGACCAATTCATCTTTAGTCATGGCTGTACCCTGCGAAAATTGGCCTTCACCGATATTATCGTCATTATGATTCGTCATTAAAACGCCTCCTTCCACACCTTATCATGTTAATTTTTTTTATTGTTATTCACGAGCGGGTGCGGGAGTTACAGGAAACACTATGTCGGATGGAAATCATCTCCATTCTTCAACACAGAAAAATAAAAAAACGCCCTTCATGCCTAACAAGCACTGGGCGTTCATACTTTTAATCTTCTTTCGTCATTTCTTCGTAAGCTTCTGCATCCATCAAATTATCTATTTCTGACTTATCAGATGGTTCCACAACAACCATCCAAGCTTTTTCATACGGAGACTCGTTTACAAATTCAGGAGAATCATCGAGCTCTTCGTTTACTTCTACAACTTTACCGCTGATTGGAGCATAAAGCTCTGATACTGTTTTTACTGATTCAACACTACCAAAAGGCTCGTCAGCTTCTAATTCGTCTCCTACTTCTGGTAACTCAACGAATACAATATCACCTAGCTCTGATTGTGCAAAATCTGTAATCCCAATCCTTACTTTCCCGTCCTCTTCTTTAACCCACTCGTGCTCTTCTGAATACTTTAATTCTTTTGGCAAATCCATGTTTATCCCTCCGAGTATCATTTAAAGTAACTGCTAAGATGTTGACATCTTAGTATGTATCACACAGCTTTCATCTGTCTCCACCCTACTATAATATATTTACAGAAAGAGGAGCAACAATGTTGATAAAAACGTCATTACTTTTTCCACGTTTGTGTAAAAGTCTCTTCGTTAAAGCCAACTGTCACTCGCTCTCCATCTGTTGTGAGTGGACGCTTAATCAGCATACCATCTGAAGCGAGAATATCTAACAATTCATCGTCAGAAGCTGTTTTTACTTTGTCTTTCAAACCAAGCTCACGGTATTTTTTACCACTTGTGTTAAAAAACTTTTTCAGTTCTAACCCACTTTTTTCATACATTTCTTGTAATTCACCTTTAGAAGGGGGGCTTTCTACAATATGAATCGCATCGTAGGTGATATCCTCGTTATCTAACCACGCCTTCGCTTTACGGCATGTCCCACACTTAGGGTAATGATAAAATGTGATGCTCATAAGTGACCTCCTTTTTTTGCATAACTAATGTTTACAGCTTGCATGTCCATGCATTCAAAGTAGAAAACTGGTGATTTTTGTCTGCAAACACCGTATTTAAATTTATTCTATCTTATTTTGTGAGTAATATCACGCAAGATGCCTGAGTATGATAACTCTCTAGTGTTTAAGTAACAGTCAACTGAATGAATTTCATAATTCAAAATTCGAATAATGAAAGTGACCTTTACTTCAGACTGCGCTTCATCCTCAGGGAGTCGCCTTCTTACGTTTCAGTCACTTTTTATCATCCGCGTTAAATGAAATTTATTGCCTATTATTCGTGTTATTGCTTTAAAAACATCAATATGAAATCGATTCACCTAAATTCTTATTTTAAATATGTAAGCGAGGCCTTACGTATCAAGGCCTCGCCATAAGAGAGAAGTATGCCTTCTAATCTGAAAGAAGGATATTTTTATTTGGGACAGGGGAGTGTCCCAAAAAAAGATAACAAAATTTAAACGACATATTTTTCTTGCTCTAAGATTTTTGCAGCTAAAGTCCGCTTTTTCTCAATCAAATTAATCGGTGTATGTCTTGTTAATTTTTTCAAGATGGATAACATGGTCCGTAAGTTATCACCCTCTTCTAAAGCGACAAGAGATTCTTTAGCAATGGCTTCAATATGGTTGAAAGCTTCCTGTGTATAAATTTGTGTCATTAGTAGCTTTTGAGTAGATTTTTCTAATCCTTTGCTTTCAATCCCTTTTTCAGTTCTAAGAATACATGATTCTATATTAAAAACTTCATTAACAAGATCTGCCACATTACTTAGAAGTTCTTGTTCCTTTTGTAACTTATCACCATATGTTTGAGCAGCAGTCCCCGCTATCATTAAAGCGATTTTCTTAGCATTTGCTAGTAAATATTTCTCTTGCTCTAGTGGTTCATCTCCCACCTCTTCTGGCATCATCATCATGAGCTCTTCCTGTAAACCTCTTGCTTTTTCAAGTAAAGCAAGTTCCCCTTTCATCGCTTTACGCATAAGGGTTGCCGGCACTAACATACGATTAATTTCGTTTGTTCCTTCAAATATTCGATTAATTCGTGAATTTCGATACATAGACTCTACTTCATATTCAGCCATAAAGCCGTAGCCTCCATGTATTTGAACAGCTTCATCCACTACAAAATCAAGAACTTCAGAACAGAAGAATTTATTTAAGGAACATTCTATTGCATAATCACTTATCGCTTTACCCACTTTTGCTCCGTCTTGTTGGTCTTCTTCAGACAACTGAGCAAAGGCAGCATCTATGAGTCCACCCGTTCGATAAATCGTACTCTCAGCTGCATATGTCTTCGCTGCCATTTCTGCCAACTTCTTTTGAATGAGTGTAAACTTAGCGATCGGTACTTTGAATTGCTTACGTTCATTAGCATAAGCTGCCGATACTTCAATTGCTCTTTTCGCACTTCCTACACAACCAACACCTAATTTATAACGCCCAATATTAAGAATATTAAAGGCAATGACATGGCCTTTTCCTATTTCACCTAATACATTCTCCTTCGGCACAAGTGCCTCGTTAAGAATTAATGTTCTCGTGGAAGACCCTTTAATCCCCATCTTCTTTTCTTCTGTTCCTGTCGATACGCCTTCATAGTCTTTTTCAACAATAAATGCGGTAAAATGTTCTCCGTCTACTTTGGCATAAACGATAAAAATCTCAGCAAATCCGGCATTTGTAATCCATTGTTTTTCTCCGTTTAACACGTAATGCGTTCCTGCCTCATTTAAAACGGCTGTTGTTTTTGCACTTAAAGCATCAGACCCGGAGCTCGGTTCAGTTAACGCATAAGCAGCGACCGCCTCTCCTGTAGCTAACCCTGGTAGATACGTTTTCTTTTGTGTTTCTGTGCCGAAAAACACAATGGGAAGAGTTCCAATTCCCACATGTGCCCCATGCGTTAATGAAAAAGCCCCTGCAATAGCGAATTTTTCGGTAATGAGCGTTGAACTTATTTTATCAAGCCCAATACCGCCATATTGCTCAGGAACATCCGCTCCAAGGAGCCCCAGTTCTCCTGCTTCCTTTAACAGCCTGACAGATCGGTCAAATTCATGATTTTCGATAAATTCGACTTCCGGCACGACTTTCTCTTTAACAAAATCTTCTGTTGTTTTTGCGATCATAAGATGTTCATCGGTAAAATCCTCTGGTGTAAAAATGTGATCTGCGGACGTATCATCTAACAGAAAACTACCGCCTTTTAACGTTTTGTCTGCCGTTTCCATTGTCATTCCTCCTCGAGTCATTTAAGTTTAACGCTTATAATATAAAACGAACCTTCAATTAGGACATTAGCGTCCGTTATCTCCCGCCTAAATAACTTTAGCTCTGCTCTCTATTTTGAGCCGGGCAGCTTAAGGGGATGCTCACATGTTATGAATATTGGTAAATGAACTAAAGTAACTCAAACACGCCAGCAGCTCCCATTCCGCCTCCAATACACATCGTTACAACACCAAATTGTTCTTGTCTTCGTTTCATTTCGTGCAAAAGGGTTAATGTCAATTTTGTGCCCGTACAACCGAGTGGGTGCCCAAGAGCAATTGCCCCGCCATTGACATTCACTCTGTCATAATCAAGTTTTAATTCTCTTATCACTTGTAAAGACTGGGAAGCAAATGCCTCATTAAGTTCAAATAATCCTATGTCCGAGAGCTTAAGTCCTGCTAATTTGACGGCTTTTGGAATAGCTTCTACTGGCCCTATCCCCATAATATCTGGCGCTACACCTGCTACAGCAAATGAGCGAAACTTCGCTATAGGCGCCAAGCCTTCCGCCATCGCTGCCTCATGATCCATGACGAGAACCGACGCCGCACCATCACTCATTTGTGAAGCGTTTCCTGCTGTCACAGTTCCTCCCTTTGGTTGAAAGGCTGGTTTTAATGCTGCTAATGCTTCCACTGTTGTCTGTTCACGAATCCCTTCATCTTCTTGAATAATCACTTCTTTTTCACTTAATGTGTTCTTATCATCCACAGCTCTTAACGTAACAGGAACTGGTACGATTTCATCAGAAAATTTCCCTTCTTCACGAGCTTTAGCCGCACGCTTATGACTTTCTACTGCAAATGCATCTTGGTCATCGCGACTAATGTTAAAGCGTTTAGCCACCTCTTCTGCTGTATGCCCCATTCCCATGTAATATTCAGGAGCGTTTTCAACGAGTCTTAGATTAGGCGCAATCACATGCCCTCCCATGGGAATAAGACTCATAGATTCTGCTCCCCCAGCAATAATGGCTTCAGCGTGGCCAAGCATAATTCTTTCTGCTGCGTATGCAATACTTTGCAAACCAGATGAACAATAACGATTAATCGTGATGGCTGGCACTTGTTCAGGGAGACCGGCAAGTACAGAAGCAAAACGGGCCATATTCATTCCTTGTTCTGCCTCTGGCATCGCACACCCAACTATCACATCATCGATTCTTTCTGGTGAAAAATCATTGGCCCGTTTTAACGTTTCCCTTATGGTAATAGCCGCGAGATCATCTGGCCTAACTGCGGCGAAACTTCCTTTTTTCGCTTTCCCTATAGGTGTTCTTGCACCTGTTACAATCACTGCATCTTTCAAATGCTTCCCCTCCTTCACAAATCAATTTAATTGCGTAACGGCTTCCCTTTCGTCAGCATATGTTGCATTCGTTGTTGTGTCTTTGGCTCTCCAGTTAAACTTAAAAATGCTTCTCGTTCTATATCTAATAGATAGTCTTCATCCACTTCAGTGCCTTTCGGTACACGACCGCCAGCAATAACGAAAGCTAACTTTTCTGCAATTTTCATATCGTGGTCTGATAAAAGCCCACTGAATTTCATTGATTTTGCTCCAAGAAGCATTGTCGCATAGCCTGGCTCTCCAACGACTCTTATTTTCTTACGTGTTGGCGGACGATACCCTTGAGCGGCTAAATGGCGGACAGATTCTTTAGCATCATGTAAAAGATGATCGCTATTAATACTGATACCATCCTGTGGCCTAATAAACCCATATTCAGCAGCTTCCTGCGCACTGGTACTCACCTTTGCCATTGCGATCGTCTCAAAGACGTTATTTGCAATCGCTTGATAGTCAATGTTTGCTCCTTGCGGCAATCGATCAATTTGTCGGAGGTAAAGTTCTTTATTACCACCACCTCCTGGAATCAGCCCCACACCTGTCTCTACTAACCCCATATATGTTTCCATTGAGGCTTGAATACGTGCCGATGGTAGACAAATCTCAGTGCCACCACCTAATGTCATGGCAAAGGGGGCACTCACAACAGGTTTTGCCGAGTAGCGAATGGCTGTCATCGCTTTTTGGAAATGACGCACAACGAGGTCTATTTCTGAAAAATTCATGTCTTGCGCTTCCATTAAAATCATCATAAGATTGGCACCGACACAAAAGTTTTTACCTTGATTATTAATGACGAGCCCTTGATAATTCTTCTCTACTTCATCAATTGATTTATTAATCATTTGTAAAACATCAAGACCAATTGAATTATTTTTTGAAGTAAATTCAAGACACGCTACGTCATCACCTATATCAATCAAAGCAGCACCAGTATTTTTCATAATGACACGGTCATTGTCCTTAAGAGTAGCGAGATGAATGACTTTTGAATTAAACTTTATTTCTTTGTACTCTCCTTGATGGTAGTAAGCATGTTTATCTTTATAAAAGTGAGTGAATCCTTTTTCAAGCATCGCCTCAATCCATGAAGGCACTGTTTCTCCTTCTTCTTTCATTCGATTAACAGATTCTTCAACCCCGATAGCATCCCACGTCTCAAACGGTCCTAAATCCCAGCCAAACCCCCATTTCATCGCTTGGTCAATATCATATAGTGACTCAGCCACTTCACCATATTTTTCAGCTGCATAAAGGAGTGTTGGTTTTAGTACGCTCCAAACGAGTTCTCCAGCCCGATCATCAGCATATACAAGCGCTTTCATTTTAGCGGATGTGCCTTTAGCCTGTTTACTCTTTTCCACAGAGGGTGCAGATAATTTTTGTCTTGGCTCATATGTCATTTTTTTATAATTTAGTTCTAGAATAGCACTGCCTGTTTCACTTTTTTCCTTATAATAAAATCCTTGTCCTGTTTTACTCCCAAGCATTTTTTTATGTGCCATATCTTTCATGAATGCAGGTGGATCAAATATGTCCTTTTCCTTGCCTTCTACCTGATCATAGACATTTTTCGCCACATGCAGGAATGTATCTAGCCCTACCACATCCAAGGTTCTAAACGTAGCACTCTTAGGTCGGCCAAGAGCAGGCCCTGTGACAGAGTCAACTTCTCCAACACTGTAACCACGGGCTTCCATCTCTCGTACTGTCACTAACAGCCCATAAGTACCAATCCTATTAGCAATAAAGTTAGGCGTATCCTTCGCTTCCACAACCCCTTTCCCTAAGGTGTTTTCTGCGAATTGTTTCATATATTCAAAGATTTCATCTGATGTATCTTTTGTACGAATTAATTCAAGCAGCTTTAAATACCTCGGAGGATTAAAGAAATGCGTGCCTAAAAAGTGACGTTTAAAATCCTCTGAACGGCCTTCTGCCATTGCTTCGATCGAAATTCCTGATGTATTTGAACTGACCACTGCTCCTTTCCTTCTGTATTTATCAACTGTTGCGAACACTTCTTTTTTTATCTCAAGGTTTTCAGTGACAACTTCAATAATCCAGTCTACCTCTGAAAGGCGCGGCATGTCATCAGCCATATTTCCGGCTTCAATTAAATCTACGTTTCTTTTCTTCGCTAATGGAGCAGGTTTTTGTTTTTTTAACTGTTGGATGGCCGCGGTAGCTAATCGATCCCTTACCTGTTTATCGTTTAATGTCAATCCTCGTTTCTTTTCATGCTCAGACAGCTCTTTTGGCAAAATATCAAGCAGTAATGATGGTATGCCAATATTGGCACAATGAGCAGCAATAGCTGAACCCATGATTCCTGATCCCAATACAGCAACCTTTTTAATAGTTCGTGACATAAAGAACCTCCTTTAATCATACTTTGAATGAATACTCATTCATTTTTTGATCTAAAAAAAAGTACCGTTTTTCAAATTAAAATTTCAAGTGTCTCTTCATTTATTACTATATTAAATTTTTAGCTTTCACGCAACCATATTAACAGAAAAGTTTATTTTTTCTTTTTGTTTGAATGAATTTCATAATTCTAATAAGACGTTAAATTTCAACTAATGAAGGTGGCCTTCACTTCAGACTGCGTTTCATCCTCAAGGTGCGCCGTTTACGCTTCAGTCACTTTTACATCCGTATAACAAACAACATTTATTGCCTCTTATTCGTGTTGTTGCTTTAAAACATCGAAATAGACTCGCTCGTTAAACCAATTTCATAAAACACCCCTTCAATCAATGGGAGTTTTATGGATGCGTATCCGTGATAAAATGATTCTGCGCTACAGACGGATGCTTTTATAAGGACTTGTTTTCAGCTAAATAAGACTATTCTTTCATACATACATTGGAGTTTCGAACATGACAAGGTCCAACAGGACTCATCGACTTACACCATGTGATAGCACCGATTTATCATTATTCGTTTGCTCATGGTATTAAATCTATTGTGCCAAGCTATTCAGCCATTTTCCATTTAGTTAAGAAATAACTCTAAGAAAAGGAGAAGACGCATTGACCACTTTAAATAGCAGGTTGATTGATCTCACTATAATTGTAAAGTCGTGCATAGTTCATGCTTCTTTGAGAAAGCTATCTTATGAGAGTTAGTTTTACAAAAAAAGGAGGATATTTATGCAACAGCAACCATCGATGAATCAAGGTCAAAACATGCCACAACCCCCATCTGTCATAACGACAAAAGATCATCTTTATATTAATGACATGCTGGCTTGGAATTTACTTGCCATGAAAAAAGCTCACGCCTTCTCCCAGCAATGTTCTGATCAAGAGATCTCTCAAGCATTAGACCAAGCTGGACAAATGCATCAAAAACATTACCAAACGTTATTAAACCATTTACACACCCAAGGACAAAGCGGCTCCCAGACGCTTCAATAAGGAGGAGGGATTTCTATGAATCAACAACAACCACAAGCAAGCAGTCAACAGCAATCTAAAATTCAAAATCCGAAAACACAAGTTCCTGAAACACCTCAAATGAACGATAGAGATTATATTAATGACATTCTAGCAACCGAAAAGTATATGACTACCTCATATTCTACAGCGATGAATGAAGCTAGTCATGAAGCACTCTACACAGATATTGAGGCTATTTGTACAGAATCCCAGCGATGTCAGCGTGATTTATTTAACCTGATGTTTGAGAAAGGCTGGTATAGCTTTGAAGCTAGTGACGCACAAAAATTAGATCAATCCTACCAACAATACCAAGGTTACTCTAATCAGTTTCCATACTAAAAGATAAAGCTGGAGTTATCACTCCAGCTTTTTCCTTTGATTATAGAGACTATTTTTTATTAAAACGTTAAAACTAGTTATATGATTAATGAAGTTATTTTATTAAGCGCTCTAACTGTGGGATGTTTTGCTGAGTGGTTTTTTCACATGAAAAGAGAGAATAAACGAAAGGAGGGAATGAGGCGAGTATTTCCCTACCATACACTCACTACTATTGTTTTTAGTCTATCTCTTTTCTTATGTTATTTACTCAAAGACACACCCTCTACTCAGGAAGGATCATTGATAAAATGGATTGGAATCAGTGTGTTCGTATATGGCGGCATTATCCGTTGTTGGACATATAGATTAATGTACACTCATAGCAGGCATTTCCACTTGCCTCTTTATGAACGTCCACTTTACACACGCGGTCCATACCGTCACCACCGCCACCCACTTCATACGAGTTTATTTCTAATGACACTGGGAAGCGGTTTATTAATCAGTAATCATTGGTTAGCTGCACCACTAATGTTTTTGTTAATCGGAAGTGCTCTCCATCCTATTATGCGTGAAGAAGAACAATTCTTAGCACAAAAATATGGAGATATTTACGCCTGTTGGTGTAAACATCGTTTCAGATTACTTCCATTTTTCTACTAACTGAAACACATCGGATTTTCTACCTTGCTTAAAGAGCACGTGTGACTGAACTTATGTTCAAACATGGCGTCAACGTATGAGAGATAAAACGTACCTTCAATCAGTGGGCGTTTTCGCTCTGCTCCCACTGATCAGGACCTTAGCGTTCGTTATCCCCCGCCTATATAGAGTTGGCTCACCCCTCTATTTTGAGGCGGATGGTTTACATGCGGTTATTTGGGATAAATTTTAAGAACTTTTCTTTAAAAAACCTGTATACTTTCGATCAATAAGTTGGCTTTCAATTTGTTTCATCGTATCAAGCGCTACCCCTACCACGATTAACAACCCTGTTCCTCCTATTTGAACTGCCGGAGGTAAACCAGCTACTTGAGCAAACAAGATCGGTAATATAGCAATCGTGGCAAGGAAGATAGATCCCACGAAGGTAAGTCGGTATAGTACTTTCACAATAAATTTTTCCGTTGCCTTCCCTGGTCTCACACCAGGAATAAATCCGTTTTGCTTTCTCAAATTATCAGCCATCTGCTCTGGATTCATCTGAACCATCGTATAGAAATAAGAAAAGGCAATGATAAGCAGAACATAGATCGCCATACCTGCTGGATGCGTGTAATCAAACACTTCAATCACCCAGTGAGCAATGGGATTTTGCTCACCCACAATTCCTGCAATAGTAGAAGGAAAAATGAACAAGGCCATTGCAAATATAACAGGGATCACCCCAGCAGCATTCACTTTTATCGGTAAATGTGAGGATTCACCGCCAGTGGGTCTCCCACCAGCAATCAACTTTTTCGCATATTGTATAGGTATTTTTCTAATGGCTTGCTGCACGAAAATAACGCCGACAACAAGACAAAGAATGGCAAGTAAAATAAGAAGAACTGTGATGACATTTATAAATAGTCTATCTCCAGCATCAGCAAGATAAATAGTATATAGCTGCATCACGCCATTAGGGATGCCAGATGCAATTCCAGCAAAAATCATAATGGAGATCCCATTTCCAACCCCTTTAGCGGTGATCTGTTCGCCAAGCCAGAGTAAAAAAGCGGTACCTGCTGTTAATACGAGAGCAATCGTTAAATATGTGGTTACCGACGGGTTAGGTACAAGTCCTGGCATAATATTATTAAATCCGATAGATAAACCCATTGCTTGTACAAATGCAATGCCAATCGTACCGTAACGAGTCACTTGTGCAAGTTTCTTCCGGCCTGCTTCACCCTGTTTCGACCATTCTGAAAACTTTGGAACGACATCCATGCGTAACAGCTGTACAATGATCGACGCTGTAATGTAAGGCATAATACCAGTAGCGAAAATTGAGAAGTTCTCTAAAGCCCCTCCACCAAACGCATTTAAAAACCCAAGAGCTCCCAATCCTTCAAAATTTAATACGTCTGCGTTTACTCCCGGAGCAGGAATATGGGCTCCAATACGAAACACAACTAATAGAGACAAAGTGAAGAAAATCTTTTGACGCAAATCTTTTACTTTGAACATATTTCCAATGGATTGAAACATAGCCGCCACCTCAAATATTAAGACGTATGTATATTTTTACTATTTTATAGAATACCATAAATTTCAACGAAAGCTAGTAATTTTTGCATTTTCGACAAAAGTGACATTATTCCGCCAAATCGTGAGCGTTTTCATTCTCTTTCTTTAATAAAAAACGCTCCAAACTAAAAAAGTAAACGTCATCCGGCCAGGAGTAAAAGGGCAACTCATTGGGGGTAAATTATGACTACCACCCCTAAAATGGAATAAATATCTATTAAAGAGGATTTACCGTGAGTCCTAAAACGTCAAAGTCGATTTTTTTATGGCAATATAAAAAAGCTATGCAACAAGTCATTCTCTCGCATAGCTTATACATACGTTCAACAGCGAACATGTTTCGACTATTCCCACCTACATTACACACTTAGATGAAGACTATCCCCTTAAACCATTAAAGAATTAAACTTTATCGACTAAATACAGCTTTTTTATTGAGGTTTTCCAGCTTCTCTAACTGTCCGCCTGTCACAGGGTAAATTGTAATAGAATCATTGAGTTTCGTCATCGTCCTGATCACTTCTCGCTCGCTGCCAGTGAGTAATACAGCCTCTTTCCCACCGTAATAAAATATATCAGACAACGTTTCAATTGACTGGCTTCCTTCTAACTGCAAAGTCAATTGCTTTCCGGTGATAAACCATACTTTTGTCTGTTTCGGAGTAAATGATTTATCCTCATTCTTATTAATAGGAATATCCAAAACGTCGGGCTGCTTCTCACTTGTGTGTGATAAATGGTTAACAAGGTCTTCTACTATAGCACTGGCTGTTGGAAATTTACCAGCCCCTGGACCTTGAAAAGCGATAGAGCCGACAATACTCCCCTCTAAATGAATCGCATTATTGACACCTTCTATCGCGTAAAGAGGATGTTCGGCTAAAATGAGATGGGGACGTACAGATGCCACTGGCTGCCCCTTCACATTTTCTAAAGCAGCTACATGCTTAATTCGTCCCCCTATTTTTTCTGCAAGGGCTAAATCCTCCAGTCGAACTTCTCTTATACCTATTGGGATAGCACTTTGCCACACAGGCGCTCGGCCAAATAGCCATTGACTTAAAATCGTCGTTTTAAAATACGCATCCCAGCCATCCACGTCTTTATCAGGGACAGCCTCAGCATACCCTTTTTCTTGTGCTTCAGCTAAAGCGACATCAAACGCCGCTCCCTCCTCTCTCATTTTCGTTAAAATAAAATTGGACGTCCCGTTCACAATGCCTTCCAATCGTAAAATATCATTCGTTTTTAACGTGTGACGAATGCTAGACAAAACAGGAATACCACCAGCTACCGCAGCTTCGTAATATAATCGACAGTTATTTGCTTCCGCTAATGGCAAAAGGGCTTCTCCATGTTTTGCAACCAATTCTTTATTCGCTGTTATCACGGTTATTCCGTTACTTAATAACGCGTGCACATAAGGATAGCCTGTTTCAGCATCTGGTGACACTTCAATGACCACATCTAAATCCGCCAATGCTATGACTTCTTCGAAACGATCCGTTACCTTTGTATCGTTTGCTACATGACGTTTGCGAGAAACATCTTTCACAAGAATAATGGGTATTTCAAGGTCACTCCCTATTAAATGAGTAACTTTTTCTCTTTTTGTCAGCAGTGTTTCATAGACACCACTTCCCACTGTCCCAAAACCAATGATGCCTATTTTTTTCACATTGCTCATCCCGTCAGTTCCCCCTCACTGCATTTTTTTTAGTTCTTGCTCCTTAAGTACACGTCGTAATATTTTGCCGCTAATCTTAGTTTTTGGTAGTTCATCAACGATCTCAATTTCTTTTGGAGCTGCATGGGCAGCCAATTTAAGTTTGACGAATTGACGGATATCTTCTTTTAACGCATCGCTAGCTGTATATCCGCTGTTTATCGTAATAAAGGCTTTAATGATATTACCTCTCAGTTGATCTGGCTTCCCAATCACTCCTGCTTCAGACACAGCTGGGTGCTCAATTAATTTACTTTCCACTTCAAATGGTCCAACTTGTTCCCCCGATGTTTTTATCAAATCATCATCACGTCCCTGAAAGAACACATAGCCTTCCTCATCTTGATAAGCATTATCACCTGACAAGTACCAACCATTGTCTGTAAAATAAGAGTTATACTTTTCTCTGTTTTTCCATATTGTTTTCATAATACCTGGCCAAGGTGCTTTGACAGCTAATTTACCTACTTTCCCTGCCGGTAGCGGGTTATTCGTATCATCAAGAATGCCTACTTCAATCCCCGGAAATGCCCGCCCCATCGACCCTGGCTTAATCGGCTGTGAAGGTAAATTAACGATCAGGTGACCACCCGTTTCTGTCATCCACCATGTGTCATGAATACGGACATTAAAGGTTTCCTTTGCCCAGTATATCGCTTCAGGATTTAACGGTTCACCTACACTAAGGACATGGCGAAGACTTGATAAATCATATGCTTCATGGACGTCACCAGCGCTCATGAGTAAACGAAACGCCGTTGGAGCACTATACCAAATCGACACTTTGAACCGTTCAATCAATTCATACCATGCTTTAGCTTCAAAACGTCCTCCGTGTATAACAACGGTTGCCCTATTAAGCCATGGGGCAAATACCCCATAGACACTGCCAGTCACCCAGCCAGGATGTGAGGTGCACCAAAAAACATCATCATCATGCACATCCAGCACCCATTTCCCAGAAATATAATGATGTGAAAGAGCTCTCTGAGCATGTAAGACACCTTTTGGTTTTCCCGTTGATCCAGACGTGTAGTGAATAAGCATGCCATCCTCTTCTCCAAGCCATACGATAGGAGAAGCTGTATCTACCTCAGCAAGATTGCGTCCTTTTTCTCTTAATTCATCAATATGCCACGTTGTTTTTAGAGATGGAAGCTCATTAAAAGGAACTCGCTTTGCTAATGTTTCGTCCGTAATTAAGTATTGTGCTTCACAATCATACATCCGCTCCTTAACTGCTTCTTCCATAAAAGCTTCAAATAAGGGGCCAGCTATTGCCCCCACTTTAATAGCTGCAAGAATTGAAAAATAACAATCCGGAGACTTAGGTAAGAAAATAAATACTCTGTCTCCCTTTTCGACTCCTGCCTGTTTCAACACTTTGGCATATTGATCCGTAATCGCCTTAACGTCAGAAAATGTATATGTTTCTTCTGACTGGCCATCGGTGAATAACAACGCCTTCTTATCGCCATAGCCGTCCTCAACATGCCGATCAATACATTCATGGGCAGCATTCCAACGGCCATTAGGGGCTTCTGACAGGCCATTAACAGCGTCTTCCCATGAAAAGGTGTTGAGTACGTCTTTATAATCTGTCAAACTGGCAATCTCTTTATCTTTCTGTCTTGGATAGATAATGGTTTGTCGTTTAATATGTGATGCTGTATTAGCTCCCATCATTAAGCCTCCTTTATGTGTTTCTGAGATGTAGGCGCTACTTTCTTGGTTACTTCCAAACTGTCTATAATGTCTTCTTTAAGTTTTGCCAGTCCAGCATCTCCCTTTGAGCGAGGCTTTGGCTGCTTTACTTCGATGTTTTTATATAATTCTCCAGGCTGCCCTTTTAGAATAATCACGCGATCACACAATGTTAAAGCTTCATCAATATCATGTGTCACAATCACCATGGTAGGTTGGTAACTTTGCCATAAATCCAGCAGCATATCTTGTAATTGTAGTTTTGTAAAAGCATCCAATGCGCTAAATGGTTCATCTAATAAAAGCGTGTCTGGTTCAGTGACAAGTGCTCTTGCGATGGCGGTACGCTGAGCCATGCCACCGGATAATTGCTTCGGATAATAGTGTTCAAATCCTTCTAGTCCAACGACCTGTAATAGTTCCTTAGCTTTCTTTTTATTGGCTTTCGCTTTTCCTTCTAAGCCAAAACAAACATTTTCTAAAACAGTTAACCACGGCATAAGTCTTGGTTCTTGAAAGATGAGGCCGAGATCTTTTGATGTCCCACGATTTATGTGACCATTAGTTTCAATCGTGCCATCGTATCCAGTATCAAGACCAGAAATGGCTCTTAAAAGCGTGCTTTTCCCACATCCACTCGTTCCTAGCAAGCCGACAATTTCTCCTTTTTCAGCTTTAAAAGAGACGTGTTGGACTGCGGGTTCTCCGTTGAATAATCTGCTGACTTGTTGAACTTTAATACTCATTCTATTCGTCTCCTTTCGCTATTTAGAAACATCAATGCGGTCTTGCCAATGTAAAGCCCGTGTCTGGACTCTCTTAAGAAGGTAATCTGTCATCTTTCCTAAAACAGCAAATAAAATAATACTGGCTAAAATTAATTCAGGCTGCAATGTATTTTGGCCCAAGACGAGTAAATAACCCAATCCTTGACTTGCTCCCATTAACTCAGCCGCCACCACAAACATCCACCCTAACCCTAACCCGCTTCGTAATCCAGTTAAAAAAGAAGGCATTGATGCTGGCAAAATAATTCGTCGCACGAGTTGAAACGAAGAAAAACCGTACGTTTTACCTACTTCTATTAACTTTCGATCGACTGATTGTATCCCACCCACAATATTGAGATAAACTGGGAAGAAGACCCCTACAGCGATTAATGTTACTTTTGATGGTTCACCAATTCCGAGCCATAGTATAAACAGCGGAACCCACGCTAAAGATGGGATAGCACGAAAGGCTTGAATTAACGGATCAAATAACATTTCTAGTTTTCGTGACATCCCAACCAGTGAACCAAGCGCTACTGCAGCTAAAGAACCCCAAACAAAGCCCCAAAATATACGATATAATGTGATCCAACTGTGTTGCCACAATGTTCCTTCTGAAGCCATTGATGTGATAACCTGGACAATATCACTTGGCGCCGGTAATAAATGACTTTCTACATAATTAAATCTTGTGACGATTTCCCAAAAGAGAATAAGTGTTACAGGTAAAACAAGTGAGAGCCCCAAGTTTCCAAGAAAGGCCGGCTTTACTTGTTTGATGTTTTTCTTACCCTTTAACGTGACGGCTTCTACCGATCTTTTTCTTATTTGTCCTTCTGAAATAGCCATGAGCCATCTCCCCCTTTAAGAAGGTACACGTTGCGTACATTCTAAATTTTCGTAAGATTCTGATTATATAAATGACACACATCCGAGATGTTTGTTAAATCGCCGGATATGTGCCTTTTTATTACTGTTCAATCACTGCTTCTGCAAAGGATGAATCAATTAATTCATTCACCAGCGCGTCAATATCCACCCCATCGTCTAAATTACCTGACTCTTGAAGAACGATACCTGCCTCTGTAATACTTTCTCGCTGAGCATCCCCTGGGATTGGATTGTCAAAATTATTCCTCTCCAATTGTAACGCAGCTACCTCAGGATCAATTTCCGCTTCTTGAACGATAATATTAATTGTCTCTTCTGGGTTATCCTCAACCCACTGCCTTGCTTTCTCATACGCTTCTATCACTTTTTCCACAACCTCTGGGTGCTCTTCTGCAAAATCTTCTCTTACATTTAAAAATCCATACGTGTTGAATGCTTCATTTCTGTAGAACAACTCTGCATTCGTTTCTAATTCTTGCCGTGCCATATGAGGATCTAATCCCGCCCATGCATCAACATCTCCATTGGCTAGGGCATTAGCGCCATCACTGTGCTGCAATGGCACCACTTCTATATCACTTTCTGAAAGACCTACCTCATTTAGTGCTCGAACGAGGAAAATGTATGGGTCCGTCCCTAATGTTGCTGCCACTCGCTGTCCTTCGAGATCTTCCACACTATTAATATCGCTGTCTTCATTCGTCACAAGCGCCGTCCACTCTGGTTGCGAATAGATGTAGACATTTTTGATCGGTGTCCCATTGCTCTTTGCCATAAGCGCTGCTGCTCCAGCTGTTGAACCAAAATCCACACTTCCCCCAGCTAAAAATTCCAGTGCTCGGTTACTCCCTTGACTAAACACGTATTCAATCTCTATTCCTTCATCTTCAAAGATCTCTTCTAAATAGCCATTTTCTTTTAAAACAAGGCTCGTCGGTGAGTAATGCGCATAATCAATAGTAATTTTATCAAGTGAAGACGAATTTTCCGCCTCGGTGTCATTGTTACAAGCCGCCAATAATGCTCCTGCGGAAAGGATTAATAAACTTGAGAGTATACGTTTAATCGCCATTCGTCATCGCTCCATTCAATTCTGTTATTGTCATTGTTGAAAAATATTATATTTAAAGATCACAAGCAAATGTTGAAATTGTCCCTCTAAGTCGCTGAGCTTCTTTATATGTGCAACGGTTATGAACGACTTCAAGACCAGCTTCTTTCGCTATGACAGCAGCCTTTTCAGAAATAACCCCTTCTTGAAGCCAAAAGATTTTCGGTTTAACTTTAGCAGCTTCTTTTGCTATTTCTATAGCTGCTTCTGGACTTCTAAATACTTGAACAATATCAATGGGTCCATCCACTGACTTTAAGTCTGGATAAGCTTTTTCACCTAATATTTCTGTTTCTCGTGGATTAACTGGAATAATCTTATAGCCTAGTCGCTGCATTTTTCGTGCTAATCTGTGACTCGGACGGGATTCGTTACCACTCAGTCCTACCACAGCAATTGTTTTTAGCCTCGGTGTATCTGCATCTGTATTATTCGGACTTGATAGTGCCCAGCGGATGACACCTTCATCATTAATAACAGTTGAATCCTCTTTAGTCCCTTCACCTGTCGCAAGCTTCAATGCCTGATCCAAATCTTTTGCAAGGTCATCTGTATGTTCTAGCCCTACTGAAAGTCTCACTAAATCCGGTTTAACACCTGTCTTAATGAGTTCATCATCCGATAGCTGCTGATGCGTCGTTGATGCCGGGTGAATAATTAAACTTTTGGCATCCCCTACATTGGCTAGGTGAGACCAAAGCGATACATTATCGATCAATGTACGTCCAGCATCCCGGCCACCTTTAATTCCGAAATTCAACACAGCGCCATAACCATTTTTTAATAATTGAGTTGCCCGTTCATGGGAAGGGTGGCTTTCAAGACCTGGGTATGATACCCATTCCACTGCTGGATGCTCCTCAAGGTATTGGGCTAACTTCAATGTGTTCTCATTATGTCTCACGATGCGTAAATGTAATGTTTCAAGCCCTTGTATAAGTTGGAAGGCATTGAATGGACTTAGACACGATCCAAAGTCACGCAACAACTGAACACGAAGCTTCGTGCTAAAAGCGAGTGTTCCGAAATCTCTCGCATACACAATACCGTTATAACTTGGGTCTGGTTCGTTAAAACCTGGATATTTGTCTGATTGCCAGTTAAAGCGTCCCCCATCAACAACAACCCCACCGATAGATGTTCCATGTCCACCTATCCATTTTGTGGCAGAGTGGACGACAATATCTGCGCCATGTTCAATCGGTTTACATACATAAGGTGTAGCAAATGTATTATCAATAATAAGTGGTATGCCTGCTTCATGTGCGATATCCGCCACTGCCTCAATATCAAGTACATGCAGACTTGGATTACCAATTGTCTCTGCAAATACAGCTCGTGTTTTATCTGTAATAGCTTTTCTGAAATTTTCAGGATCTTCAGGGTCTACAAAAGTCACATTAATACCATATTTCGGTAATGTTACGGCAAATAAGTTATATGTCCCACCGTAAAGATTTGTAGCTGCTACAATGTCATCTCCTGCATTTGCTACATTCAAAATGGATAGAGAGATTGCTGCCATTCCTGAGGATGTAGCAACAGAGGCAACACCTTCTTCTAATAGCGCCAGTCGTTTCTCAAGTACGTCTACAGTTGGATTGCCAATACGGCTATAGATATTCCCCGGTTCATCAAGGGCGAACAGACTTTCCGCATGTTCTGTATCATGAAACAAGTAGGACGTTGTCTGATAAATTGGTACCGCTCTCGATCCTGTTGTGGGATCTGGTGATTGACCACCGTGTAATAATACTGTTTCTGGATGATACGTTTGAAATTGAGAATTTTCACTCATGAGAGCCCCTCCTTTGATTAATAATCTTATTGGGTTATTGTCTTTATGACATGTTTTGCAAAATAAAAAGTCCCTCTGCTTTAAAAGACAGAGAGACGAATGAATGACAACTTTCGCTCTCTTATCTTTCAAAGTGCTTCTACACTTTGTTGGAATTGGCACCTTGCGTATCACGTTTCCGTTCCACGTTGGTTGCCGGGTTTCATCGGGCCAGTCCCTCCACCTCTCTTGATAAGAGCTTAAATCGGTTATGAAATTTTAAAACTAAGTAAACCAATAAATTTAGTTAATTTTGATTAATTTGAATATTAACACGATTAAATCTATTCGTCAAATCTTTTTACAAAATTATTTTCTAGCATTCACCCTCAATCTATATTATTCATTGTTATATTCCCGTGCTGTTATCAAAAAACCTCCCTTACAAAATGTAAGGGAGGTTGACGTTAATGTTAGCAGAGTAAGCTGCATTCACATGTCGTCCTTATCTCCCAAAGCATTCAGTAATGAATTCTTTGCAGGAATTAGCACCTTGTGAAAAAAAGATATTACTTCTTCTCACTGGTTGCTGGGTTTCGTCGGGCCAGTCCCTCCACCTCTCTTGATAAGCAAAACGATGAGTCGTCCAAAGCCTATTCTGGACGCTATTTATAATATTGAAGAAAGTCTATCACAAGCGTTTGTGATCTGTCAATTTTATTTTTCACTCTACCATCTATTAATTATATAAAGCTAAGCTTCAATCAGTGGGGGTTTTCCTTCATCCCCCACTGATTGTTAGTTTAACTTATCGGACCTTTAGGGGCAGTTTATCCCCCACCTAAACTTTTCGATCATCTTCTTAAGTTTTGAAGGGGGGTTTTACTGCCCCTTAAGAGTAGGATAAAAATACCATTTACTCGGTTATACACAATGGTCCATCAAGAAGTACGTTTCACCAATACTGTCACAAAAGGTCGTTATCTGAGAACAGCCCATCTATTAGTTACGACATTAGCCTTTTTTCACCACTGATTTCTTGAATCGGTTTAATGTTTTGCGTAAATTCTACAGTCCCTTTATAGTTTCCTTCTTTGTCTCTCACTGCAAAATATCGTATTAATACAAATTTCTCTTTAAAGGGTATCCAAAAGTCTTCAACATCTTTTTTACCAGATTTAAAATCATCGAGTAAGGCATTCACAATGTGAGCACTTTGAGGTGGGTGGCAATTTTGTACCGATCTTCCGATAACTGATTTTGTTCGGTGAAAGATGCGTTCTTTCCCATGTGAAAAATACCGCACCACATCATGCTCATCAATAAACGTGATATCTACTGGTAAATGATTCATCATTAATTCAAGCTGTTGAACTGACATGATACCCGTTTCAAGCTGAACGATTCCATCCTTCATAAACCCTTCTGATTGCAGGTCTTCTCTATCTGGTTGCCACGGGGATGGAGGGGTAATAAGCGTATAGCCAATCACATCACCTTCACGCTCAATCTTTAACCATTCATCCTCTGTTAATTTTTCCAATGCCATCGGAAACAAAATATTTTCCTCTTTAAAGACCATCTCTGACACTTCACTAATAATATGATCAATCGCCTCTAACAGTTCGTCCGCTTCCCAAGAATCCGTTTCTAACTTTAGCTTGGCTGCTTTAATCGCATCTCTTATCCTGTCGTCTACTCCCCACATGACTTTTGTCGGTCCAAAGATACCGTACTTCTCTAAATAAGGGAACAGTAAATTCTCTTTTCTACTATAATGGTTATCAATTCCCAATAAGCGATTTAAATCGTCTAATAGAAGGCTTGACGTCTTCTCAGAAGGGTCCTTTGCAAACTTGTCACGATGTAATGTTAACGTGAAATTAACGAGCCGATCAATTTCCTTATTCTCTTGAATAAATGTGTGAACAGGATGGCCAGGTTTATGACCTTGCTTTTCTTCCTGATGGATCTCTTCTATTGAGCCTTTGAACACAGCTGTATGCACCGAGCAAAGTCGCTGCACTTCCTCTACTGAAATCCCCTCTTCCTCCATTAGCGCCTGTTCCATTTGTGAAATTTCACTCACGCTAATGCTATCGATGGCCTGCTCAAACTTTTGCCTCACTGCTTCAACAGGTTTTCCCTCGTGAAGTTCTTTTATAATTTCCTTTAATAACTGTTGCCTCTCTGTTTGCTCACCACTTGTTTTCTCTCGATTATTGATCATTTCACTCATTTTCTTCCACTCCCTTCTTAGCATGGTCGGTGACTCTATAACCATAGCTTTCGATCTTTTCCACAACGTCATCTAAATCTACGCCTCTCGCTCTGCATCCTTTCGGGATTGTCATGACTCTACCAGCAGACTGTAACATGCCTGGTTTCGTAATATTCACAAAGCCAATTTCTTTCATCACTTCTATAAATTCAGGGTCATGATTGCAAAGTTCATAGACTGTTTTATTTAGCGATATTTCTTTCATTACTCCCACCCCTTTGATTTATCAGTAAACGCCCTATTATCATTTATCAAAGTCACTATCGGACGCAGTTATCAATTAGTTGAGAACCACTTTCAATTAGATCGTATCATGCTGAGAAAAAATCGGGAGTGATCTACATCACCACAAGTGAAAAAAGTCACAAACTTAAGTCACCTGTCATAAATAGCAAGTTTGCAGATAGAAGCACAACCTTATGAAAGATGAACTTACTTTTTCATGCCTCGTTACATACAGGAAATAGCCTGTATTTTAAGTTATGGAAAAAAGTCCGTACTCAAAAATCAGCGGGCATTAACAATCCGCTAATTTTTATAAGATTTATGAAATATCATTAATTTCCAAACATGGAAAAGCACTTTAAAAATATACTTTTATAAAACTAACTATTATTTTCCATTGTTTTATTAATTGAATTAATGGCATCATTCAAAATAAGAGGTCGATATTCAAATGAAGACTGTGACCTTCACTTCAGACGGACGCTTTCCCGAGGGCTTGTCTTCAGGGAGTCGCCGTCTTACGTTCCGATCACTTTTTTCATCTGCATTTTTTTTTAGTGAGGATGAATGAAAAATGACAAGGTATAGTTGGTTGGTTTCATACTTGTTTTTATGTAATTATTGCAATAAATTGTCATATGTTATCGTATACACATAGTAAAAAATAACAGAGAAAGGATGTTGACATCTTGATAAGAGATTCAATTTCGTCGGTTTTTCTCTATGGATTAATATTTGCAATTAGCACAGTAATGGATCATTCTTATTTTTTGATTTTGAAATTAACGCACTGATGACTATATTTTTAGGTGTATTAGCTTTTATATTCTCTTCCATGGCAGCTTTAATTATCAAGAAATTCAATTAGGTTTTAAGAACCATACACATGTTTTTTTAAATAAAACTAACCCCTTCCGTCAGGACACTAGCATCCGTTATCTCCCGACTAAATAGCTTTAGCTCTGCTCTCTATTTTGAGCCGGAGTTTTATAGACGCTTATCTGTGATAAAACAAATTTACAAAGGAGTGGTTTGGTCTAAGTAACAACAATGCCTTGTCCTTATAATTCATGCACAACCGCTCTTGAAACAGGTCGAGAATACAAAAAACCTGTACCACCAGCTAGTTAACGGCTGATTGTACAGGTTTATAAGCTATTCTAAATCTGCGTCTGTTACGGCACCTTTCGCCGATGACGAGACAAGTTTGGCATATTTCGCCAATACACCATTTTTATATTTCAGTTCTGGCTTTTTCCACTCACTTTTACGTTTAGCTAGTTCTTCTTCAGTGACATGCATATTGATTTCCTGAGTGTCACTGTCAATCGTCACTTTATCACCATTTTTCAATAGGCCGATCGGTCCCCCTGCTGCTGCCTCAGGAGCAATATGACCGATTACAAAACCATGAGAGCCGCCAGAAAAGCGGCCATCTGTCATTAGTGCCACTTTCCCATTTAGTCCTCGACCAACAATCATGGCGGTTATAGAAAGCATCTCCGGCATGCCTGGTCCACCTTTTGGTCCCACATACCTAACGACGAGAACATCACCTTCAACAATTTCACCAGCTTCAATCGCTACAGTGGCTTCTGCTTCACTATCGTACACTTTGGCAACACCTTCAAAGCGGCTAATTTTCTGTCCGGACATTTTAGCCACTCCTCCTTCAGGTGCGAGATTACCTCGCAAAACGACGAGAGGGCCTGTCTTTTTAATTGGTTCACTGAACGGCATGATGACTTTTTGACCATCTTTTAAAGAAGGTGCCTCAGCCAAATTCTCTGCCACTGTCTTCCCTGTGACAGTCAGACAATCGCCGTGTAAGAGCCCCTCTTCAAGTAGTAATTTCATGACAGCTGGCACACCACCAACCTCATACAAATCTTGCATGACATATTTCCCACTTGGCTTTAAGTCAGCAAGATGCGGTACTTTTTCACGGATTTTTTCGAAGTCATCAAGTGTTAAATCGACTCCTGCCGAATGAGAAATCGCCAATAAATGTAAAAATGCATTCGTTGAACCACCGAGAGCCATGACAACGGTTATGGCATTTTCAAAGGCATTTTTCGTCATAATATCACGTGGATAAATATCATTTTCTAGCAATTTAACAACGAGTTCACCTGCTTGTCGGCACTCCTGTGCTTTGTAATCATCAACTGCAGGTGTGGAGGAAGAGCCTGGAATACTCATACCAAGGGCTTCTACTGCAGCAGCCATCGTATTAGCTGTATACATACCACCACAAGCTCCCGGCCCTGGACACGCACTACACTCCACTTTATGAAGTTGCTCATCATTAATTGTTCCCTGTTGATGTTGTCCAACCGCTTCAAAAGAGGACACAATATCAATATCTTCATTATTTAGTCGACCAGGTTTTATCGTCCCGCCATACACATAGACAGATGGCACATTAAATCGGCCCATGGAAATAAGGCATCCTGGAGTGGTTTTATCGCACCCACCAATGGCAACAATGCCATCTAACCGTTCGGCACCTACCACTGTTTCAATGGAATCAGCAATGACTTCCCGACTCGGTAGCGAATAATTCATTCCTTCATGCCCCATAGCAATCCCATCCGCAACAGTAATGGTATTAAAAATCATCGGGGCGCCTCCGCCACTTTCAGCTCCACTCTTCGCCTCTCTTGCTAAATCATCAATATGTATATTACAAGGCGTCACTTCACTCCAAGTACTTGCAATACCTATCATCGGCTTTTTGAAATCTTCGTCTGTAAACCCGATCGCACGCAACATGGCGCGATTAGGCACTCTGTTTACGCCTTCACTTATGTCTATACTGCGAATCCGTAAATCCTTTTTCTCTTCCATTCTATATTCATCCTTTCTGCCTTCCTCAGGTTACCGTGATGTTTTCTGACATACAATACGTCAACTTATCCTTTATCATACGCCATTTTAACGCATCAACGCAATGAGTTTTCTGAAAACATTTTGTTTTCTGACTGAATTTTATTCCCTTTGTTGTTATTAGGAACCTCTAATTCACAAAGAAGTGTTTAAAGATTAGCTTTCCCACCCTATTAAAAATAATTTATTAACCCATTTTACTATACCCTTTTAAGAAATAAATAAGATTAAACTAACAGCCATGACTCCCATGCCAGTCATTAATCCATATATTGAAATGTGTGTTTCATCATATTTCTTTGCGGCTGGCAGTAACTCATCTAATGAAATAAATATCATAATACCTGCAACTGCTGCAAAGATGAGACCAAACACGATATCACTTAAATACGGCATAAGTATAAAATAAACAGCTAGTGCTCCAAGTGGTTCTGCTAATCCGGATAAAAAGGATAACTTTAGAGCCTTCTTTTTATCGCCCGTAGCATAATAAATGGGTACAGAAATAGCGACCCCTTCTGGAATGTTATGAATAGCCACCGCAACAGCCAACGCGATTCCTAAAGACGGCTCCTGTAAAGCGGCCATAAATGTCGCCATCCCTTCTGGAAAATTGTGAATTGCAATTGCTATAGCGGTGAAAGAGCCCATTTTTAATAATTCATTATCTTTTTCTCCTCGCTTAAAGCGATACATATCCTCCACTCTTTTTACATTGTGGGGATTACCAGGCTCCGGAATAAGCTGGTCAATGATAGCAATCATCAACATACCACTGAAAAATGCTGCTATAGTAGCCCAATTACCTGATATAGTTCCTAGTTCATTCACGAGCAGAATTTTTGCCTTAACAAAAATATCGACCATTGCTAAGTAGATCATGACCCCTGCTGAAAATCCAAGAGCAAATGATAAAAACTTTGTATTCGTTCGAGAAGTGAAGAAAGCGAGCAAACTCCCAATACCTGTTGCCGCTCCAGCTATCAATGTCATATTAAATGCGAACACGATATTTTCCGTCATGACCATTCCTCCATCGCTATAACACACGTCTTGTATATCGTATGCTTGTCTCACATTGATATTTCCAAAAAACTTCTCTAGGCGTGGAGTTTCATAGAAAAATATGACACAATAGTAGGCATGAGACAAAAACCGCAACTAAACACGCGTCACTGCAAAGGAGGAAAAGAAAATGACACAGGATGTCTATACTTATTTACAGGATAACCGAGACAACTTACTTAAAAAATTAGAGGAATTCCTTTCTATTCCGAGTATTAGCACTGATCGTACATACAAAAAAGATGTTTTACAGGCAGGTCATTTCGTGGCTGATTATTTAAAAGATATCGGCTTTAAACAAGTGGAAATTAAAGAGACTGGTGGGCACCCGCTCGTTTATGGTGAATGGCTGGAAGCAGAAGGAGCACCAACTGTCTTATTTTACGGACATTACGACGTTCAACCTGCTGATCCTTATGAATTATGGGATAGCGACCCTTTCTCGCCGGAGGTTCGAGATGACAAACTTTTTGCTCGTGGAGCCAGTGATGATAAAGGGCAAGTTTTTATGCATCTTGCTGTGTTCGAAGCATTTATGAGAACGGAAGGAAAATTACCGATTAACGTAAAAGTAATCATTGAAGGAGAAGAGGAAATCGGCAGCGAGAACCTTTATTCTTTTTTAGAAACTAACCAAGCCATGCTTGCAGCAGACTTTGCTCTCATTTCTGATTCTGGCATGGTAGAAAAAGGGCAGCCTACAATGCTTTATGGTTTAAAAGGCTTTACAGGGTTAGAAGTAACCGTGAATGGGCCTAATCGTGACCTCCATTCAGGCTTATACGGGGGAGCAGTTAAAAATCCCGTCATGGCATTAAGCCACCTTATTGCTTCTTTAAAGCATGAAAACGAGAAGGTGGCTGTGGCTGGCTTTTATGATGATATAGAGGCTTTAACAGAAGAAGAACGTCAATTAATGAATGAAGCACCGATAGAAGATTACGTCAAAACGACCGGTGTCCCTACGACGGTACCAGAAGAGGGGTATACGGTAAATGAACATATTATGGCACGCCCTACTTTAGAAATAAATGGCATGTATGGTGGCTACCAAGGGGAAGGCACTAAAACCATTATTCCATCCTCAGCTACTGCTAAAATTACATGCCGATTAGTACCGGGCCAAGATCCCAGTGTTATTCAAGATCTCATTATCCAGCACCTTAAAGCACGAGCACCGAAAGGAGTTACGCTTGATGTTAAACCCGAACCACTATCCGCAAAAGCTTATAAAGTTGATCCAGATCACCCACTCATTCAAAAAGCGGCTGATAGTTTAGCAAAGGCCTTTAATAAAGAGACTGTTTTTGTTCGCCTCGGTGGCTCTATTCCTGTCGTTGAACAACTTGACCAATTATTTAAAATTCCAGTTGTCTTACTTGGCTTTGGCACACCCGAGGATAACCTTCATTCCCCAAATGAAAGCTTTCCTCTTGACCACTATGATAAAGGGCTTGACGTGCTCGTTAATTTTTACAACGAAGTAGCTCATTGATATAAATCATTTAACGATTAAGTGCCTAAGACTCTGGAGTCTTAGGCACTTGTTATCGTTATTTAGAAAAGAATCGGGATAAGTAAGCCAGCTATTAATAGTATAATAGCACCACCTAGTCGTGAAGCAATTTGAGCAAATGGCATGAGTTGCATTCGCTTTGCTGCTGACAAAACTGCCACGTCCCCAGTTCCCCCCATATTCGCCATACACAGACCTGCTGTAATGGCCGATTCGATTGGATAAAAGCCTACTAGCTTACCAATTAATCCTGCCCCTATTATGGCCCCCATTACAACCGAAAACACAATGAGAATATATTGTAGGCTCAGTGCACTAAGGACAGCGTTAAGGTCTGTATAAGCTACCCCTATACCAAACAGTAGTGCAAGAGTGAACGCTTTTGCTACAAACTGATACCATTGATTAGCCCCTTCTACTACAATATCAGGGATAACGTTAATAATTTTCGCAACAGCTACAAGGATAATCATAAGAGCGTAAGGATGTAACGGCAAGAAACCACCAAGAATGTGGCCTGCAACAAAGAATAATAATGCTGCCACAAGTCCAGCTCCCATTTTCTGAACATCTAACTGTGTCTTCTTATTTTCAACTTTAAACCCTTTAATAAGCTGACCATTTCCAGAAAGTGATGGGAACTTCTCACCTAGTTTACTTAACAAGCTCGCAAGTATAATCGCAAAAACATTTCCTAAAGCAAGCGCTGGAACTAATACTGAAATAAAATAACTAGCTGGTTGTCCCATAAATTCAGAGTATACTTGTGCCATCGGAACTGCTCCAGCCCCCATGCCGCCTCCCATAATCGGAAGAGTAATGACGAGAACAGCGTCTTGGAGAGTAAATCCAATAAGAGAACCAATTAGAGCAGCTAGCAGAGACGCCCCAAGTACAGCCCCCATGATAGGAGCAAAATAACGAACCCCTACTTTTACTAATACCTTTGAATTCATACCGAGAATACTTCCCGTTATTAACGCAGCAATATAAAAATCTAGAAATCCTCCGGTTGTCATAAACCCTTCTACTGATTCAACCACAGCAGTTGGTAATATCCCACTGTATACCATGTAAGCGGAACCAAAAATAGCGACAATGGCTCCACCTCCTAAATAACTCTTGATAATCGGGGTTCTGTCTCCTACCCAGCCAAAAAATTCACCAAGAATGATCATTACGAGAAGACTTCCTATCATACCTTCAGGAAGGTATCCCGTGTAAACACTTATAAGTGTTAAGATAAAGAACACACTAAACCAGCCCACTGGGATATTAAATATTTTTATTTTCTCTCGCGAATCTATGTCTAGCTTTAAAACGGAGTTTCTTTTCGTTTCGTTCATGAAAATCTTTTTAGCAGCTTCAACCATGAATGATTCCTCCTTAATACACTATTGTCGTCTTCTGACTTCCTGTCTTTAAGAATGTTCCCTTGAAATAGCTCATGAGTATTTTGCTGCTCGTTCTACTGCATTCGCAACAGTAAACGGGATCAGCTTGTTTAAAGCATCAGGAATAATGTAATTAGGATTCAACTCTTCTTCTGTCACCATTTCCGCAATGGCCCAAGCTGCTGAAATTTTCATCTCAACGGTAATGTCTGAAGCACCGGCATTCAGTGCTCCGCGAAAAATACCTGGAAACACTAATAAATTATTGACTTGATTTGGGTAATCTGAACGTCCAGTTGCTACTACAGCAGCACCAGCCCTTAATGCTTCTTCCGGCTCGATTTCAGGGGTAGGATTCGCTAATGCAAAGATAATAGGGTTACTTCCCATTCTTTTCACCTGCTCGCCATTGAGAGCACCAGGACCTGAAACACCAATGAAGACATCAGCATCATCAATAACATCATCCAATGTACCTTTTATTTTCTGCAAATTCGTTTGCTTAGCCATTTCATGTTGACTGCTGTTCAACCATGACTCTCCTTCACAAACAACACCTTCCAAACTAACTAAAGAGATATTGATAAATCCGGCTTCCAATAAAAGTTTGGCAATGGACACCCCTGCTGCTCCAGCGCCATTTATAACGATCTTGCATTCTTCTTTAGAATTTTCTGTCAATTTCAAAGCATTAATTAACGCTGCCAAAACGACAATCGCAGTACCGTGCTGATCATCATGAAAGACTGGAATATTTAACTCATCTTTTAATCTCTTTTCAATCTCAAAACAACGTGGAGCCGATATATCCTCAAGGTTAATGCCTGCAAAAGATGGTTCTAGTGATTTGATGATAGTAATAATGTCTTCTGTATCTTGATTATCTAAACAGATAGGAAATGCATCTAGATTAGCAAACTTTTTAAAGAGCATGCATTTCCCTTCCATGACAGGCATAGCTGCTTTCGGCCCAATATTCCCTAAACCTAATACAGCCGACCCATCGGTAATGACCCCAATCATATTACCTCTGGCTGTCAGCTCATTCACATCATTAGGATTCTCTACAATCGCCTGGCAAACATCACCCACCCCTGGTGTGTAAACCAGACTTAAATCATCGGTTGTATCAATTTCCATTTTACTTTCCATACTAATTTTCCCCTTTAGCTTACGGTGAAGAAGCATTGCTTCATCTGTCAAATTTCCTATTGCCATGTTAAAACCCCCTAGTTCAGAAAACGCTTTCAAATATCTTGATAGTGTTATCTTAATAAACTCACTAAAAATAGAACATGTTATGTTAATTAAAAAAGGTTTTGTAAATAAAAAAAGCAGGCTGTGCCAAAAGTCTTCTCAACAAAAAAGCTAAGTATATAACGGGGGATTTTATCACTTCAGTTGGACGCTTTCCGCGGACAACGCTTTAGCTCCCGAGAGACAAAACACTCTCGGGGATCTTCATCTGTTGCTGTTCTCGCTGGAGTCGCCACCTTCCGTTCTTCAATCACACTAGACTATCATTTTTGAAGAAAGGTGTTCTTTTCCATCTTTGTTTATCACAGATAAGCGTCCGTAAAACTCCCGGCTCAAAATAGAGAAGAGAGGTAAATCTATTTAGGTGGGAAATAACGGACGCTAATGTCCTGATTAACTCAACTACCAATCAGTGGGAGAAGAGCGAAAACTCCCACTGATTGAAGGTTCGTTTTATCTGACTATTCATTTAAATGTAGTGCAATATAGGTAAAGATGATTCGTGTGTTACGTCCTATTCGTCAGAAAACAAATGGAACTTGGGATCGTCTTTTTCTTACAATGCATGTATGGAAACATTAAGGAAAAGTACGAGATAACAGGCTTGTCAAAAAAAGAAATGCCTTTATAAAAAAGAAAAGAAACCCACGCTTTTTTGAAAATGGTGGGTTTCTCAATAATCTTAAAGCAGCTTATCAAAATTTTTATAAAAATTTTGATAGACTCTTTTTCTTTTCTTTTTTATACACATACAAATGTGTCGGTCTTCCTACTGGCCCATAGGTCATTTTTTCTCCTAAGACCCCTATTTCCGCCATGAACTTTAAGTACTTGCGGACAGATACTCTTGAAATCTCGCTTTTTTCAGCTACCTCTTCTGTTGAAAAGGATGTTTCTCCTATCGAATCAATCACTTCTAAAATAATCGTTAATGTAGACGAGGACAAACCTTTTGGTAGCTCATTTTTTATTTGGTCTGTTACTCCAAAAAACTGTTCATCCAAGGCCTTTTGATTCAAATGGCCTTGTCCCTCAATCATTTGCTGCTTATCTTTATACCTCAAAAGCGCTTGCTGAAACCGTTCAAAGTCAAACGGCTTTATAATATAATCTACCGCACCATGCCTAAGAGCGGTCTGAATAGATTCTACATCAGAAGCAGCAGTTATTAATATAACATCCACTGACCATTTATCTTTTTCTCTAATCTTTTTGAGCAACTCCAGCCCACTTTTTCCTGCCATATAAATATCTAATAGAATTAAATCAATTGTGACCGTTTCTAGCTTTTCTATCGCTTCTTCATAAGAGTGCGCCACAGCCATTAGATTAAAGCCTTCTATTTCTTTTAAATATAATTCATTAAAGTGAGCTACCATTGGATCATCATCTAAAATAAGAACGTTAATCATAACGTTTCATCGACCTCCGCCTCATATGGAATCGAGATAATAAATTCAGCGCCATTTCCAGCAAACGACTCAATAGCTATTGTACCATCAAGGTTATCCACGACTGATTTAACTAAATGAAGACCGTAGCCCCGATCATTACCTTTTGTTGAATACCCTTTATTGAATAAAAAACGAAATTGCGACTGCTTTATGCCAGTTCCTGAATCCGTTACATTTATTTTTAGCCGTCTATTCTCATAAAAGAGCGATACGGCAATATTTTTTTCTGTTTTGCCTTCTACTGCTTCTATAGCATTATCAATTAAGTTACCTATAATGGTAATGAGATGATGGTTTGTTTCTTCAGTTATAGGTGAGGGTATCTCTGTTAGGCATTCAATTGACAACTGGACATTTTTTTCTTTAGCATAGCTTAACTTACCAATAAGAAATCCGACTAACACAGGATCTTTAATATTCTTAGTTAATTTTTCTGTTCGCTCATAGCGATGATTGACTACTTGTAAAATGTATTCCTTTAGCTCCTCATAAGACTCAGTTCGCATCAAACCTAAAATGACATGCCATTTATTCATCATTTCATGAGATTGAGCGCGTAACGCTTCACTATATAATTTCACACCTGTGAGTTGTTCTGCAAGTGCGTTAAGTTCTGTTTTGTCTCTGAACGTAGAAATGGCACCAATAATTGTTTGATCCAACATTAGAGGAACGCGATTAACGAGAAACGTTGCCCCATTTATATGTAATTCTGCATCTAGTTCAGCCCTGCCGGTTTCTAAAACGCGCTTCAATCCTGTTGCTGGTAAATAGGCTTGAACGTCCATACCAACTGGATTAGGTTCTAAACCAGCTTTCTTAAACAACGCCTGGCCTGATTCGTTTATAAGCGTTATTTTTGCGTTTCGATCCACTGCAATAATACCTTCATGGACAGACTGAAGCATCGTATTTCGTTCTTCAAATGTTTTAGCAATCGTGGATGGCTCTAAGCCATATAATATCTTTCTAATATAATTGGCGATGACATATGCCCCAATAATACCAACAAATATTCCGACTAATGAACCTAAAATAATATTTCGATGGCTCTTCTGTAATGTACTTTCAACGTTTTCTAATGAAATACCAACAGCTACTGCCCCTATTTGCTGATCAACTTCATTATATACTGGTGTAAAAGATCGTAATGAGGCAGATAAAGTTCCTTGAGAGATAGAACTATACTCTTGGCCAGCCAATGCTTTCGTTTCATCATCTCCTTGAAAGGGTTTGCCAATCAACTCCGGATCTGGATGAGAATACCGAATGCCATCCATGTCCATTACCACGACAAACATGACTTCAGAAGCTTCCTGTATTTCGGTCGTATACGCTTGGACGATAGAAGGGTCATCTTCTATAAGACCTGTTACGACTGCGTCTGCTCTAGCTGCGATACGAGCGACAGTAAGGCCTTGTTCTTCTTGCTCACTCATGATGTTGTCATTAATCGTACGGCTGACAAGTAAGTCTGTAACTAATAATGAAATAATAACGACTGTAATCACTAAAAAAATAATGATTGTACGCAGTTTAAATCGTTGTGTTTTCATACCCTTTGTCCCCCCTCCGGTCACCTTTCACCATTATTTATATCATAAAGTTCATATCACTAGCTTAAAATCTTCAATTGTTTATTTTATGCAAAGTAAGATGTCAAAATTAGAACGATGGCTGTGCCCTTAACTTCAGACTGCGCTAAATTTTTCGGGGAGTCCCCGTCTTACATTTCGGTTACTTATTATCACAGATAACCGTCCGAAAAATTCCCGCCACAAAATGGAGAGGAGAGCTAACTCTATTTAGGAAGAGGAGACGGACGCTAATGTCCTGATTCACTCAACTACCAATTATGCCAAATAAATGATCAATAGAAAATGCCTCAGTTGAAAATTTAATGTTTAGCGGGTATAACGATTAGCTTGTCAAATTGTTAAAACCCCCTTTCTTTTGCTGTTAATGTGTCTAATTGATTTACGTACCAATTTGTATCTACATTTGAATTCGAAGCAAGCAATAATGTATACTTTAATACTTTTAAAAACTTTCCGGTACAGTAAATTCAGTTTGCTAACCTTCTAATGCACTATCTTGAATATAAGCTTCCTCTTTCTACATAGGTGATCACACTATCATTTAAGGGTTCTAATTCGTATTCATCTAATACATCTACTGTCCAAAACTTTCAGAAACGGCTTCAGAAGCAAAATATCCAAAATGGTTAGCTATGAATCGACATTTTAATTGTTGTGACTATTGTTGGCCTTTCGATATTAATCTTTTGGGTTATATGCTCTTAGAGAATAGTCCGACTAAAGGATGAGAAAAGGTGTAAAACAAGCGAATGCAAGTGATTTAGGTTCCCGTTATAAATTCTTTATTATAAACATTATAAAGAAGTTGACTTTTTAAAAGTTAAATGGTTAAATATTCTTGTTCATAAAATTATTAGTAATGGAGGTAGTATATTGGAATTGTATCGTTTTTCAAATGAGATAAAATCTGAGTTAAGAACTTTAAGAGTTTCAAATAATTATAGGGGGCTGATCGGGGTTATTTATGACTTATTAATAATAGGAATAGCTATTGTTTTGGGTTCAGTGAGTTGGTGGTTTTACCCTTTAGCCGTCTTAATAATAGGATCCCGTCAACGTGCTTTAGCTACTATCTTGCATGATGCAGCGCATAATATATTGGCTAAAAATCGCAAATTAAATTATTTTTTAGGAACTTATTTATCCGGTTATTTAATTGGACAAGAGTTTTATAATTATAGGGATTCACATTGTAAGGGGCATCACCCACACCTTGGGGATAAAGAAAAAGATCCAGATTATGTATACCATATAGAAGCTGGTTTATATCAAATAAAAAACAAGAAGCACTTTTTATTTAAATACGTTCTAAAGCCATTGTTTTTGTTAAATATCATTAGTTACAGTTACTATGTTTTTAAGCACAGAATGCTACAATTCAAAAAATATCCTAAGCAATATATAGCCTTAACAATATATTGGGTTATTATATTATCTAGCATCATTTATCTTGGTTTCTTTTTTGAATTCTTATTATTCTGGATCATTCCATATATAACATCATTCATGGTAATTGGTTGGTTTATTGAGATGGCTGAACATTATCCTCTTGTAGATAAATATAATAATAGCCTATATATGACAAGAAACCGCTTTAGCCATTGGCTAGAGGCATTCTTCTTAAGTATTCATGCTGAAAACTATCATCTAACGCACCATTTAGAATTTTCTATTCCTTATTGGAATGTGCTCAAAGCACATAAAATCATGATGAAAGATCCAAAATATAGAAATGCAAATGAGCAAATGGGTGGTGTATTTATATCATCAAATAAAAACCCTTCTTTGATTAAAGATTTATTAAAAAATAATATGCTTCCAAATAACTACAAAAAGAGTGATTTAGTTTAATGAATAAATTTTATCTTGTTGGTATATTACTTGCTATCGGTTCGGGTATTGCAAACGGCACAGTAGGGGTATTAAGTAGAGGGTTATTCGAATATAACCTTTCACCGACTGCTGTATCTTTTTACAAATGTTTTATAGCATTCGCTTTATTGACAATCATCGTCCTTATTAATAAAGGATTAAGGAGCCAATTATTTAGTAATATTAAAATATTAAAGCTGGCTTTGTGCTCCTTTTTAGGGATATTTGTACTCTATTATTTTGAGACAACTGCTTATAATTATACAGCAGTTCCAACTGTTGTCTTTATTCTACTTGGGACATCAGTTGTTGTGACATTTATATTAAGTTCGATTATCTTATCAGAAAAAAAGAAAACTTATCAATATATTAGTTTCATTCTGCTTATTATAGGATTAGGTTTTATGATTGGCTTTAATGATATGACATTTATCTTCAATGCTGGTATTGTCCTCTCAATAATCGCAGGGATTGGATATGGGTTATTTTTAGTCCTTACCAAAAAGTTCAATATTGAAAGTGGCTTAATTACATTATGGTATCTAATGGGCTTTGGTTGTTTATATTTAATTATTCCATTCTTAATTGAGGGCTTGGTTTTTCCCCAATCTGAGACATTACTTCCGCTGATCTCACTTGCAATATTACCTACTCTAGTAGGCTTCTATTGTACGGTCAAAGCTTTAAAATTAATTGAAGCAACTAAAGTTCAATTGTTCGAGTTAACAGAGCCTATATTTGCATGTATTTTTGCATTTATCTTATTAAATGAAATTATAGTAGGATATGAATGGATCGGTGCTTTTCTTATATTATTCGCTTTGTATTTTTCTGAATTCGGAGAACGGCTTTTCGTAAGGAAAAAACAGGACACTCTCAAAATTAATTAACATGATATATAAGGTTTAAAGCATGTTGTCTTTGTAGTAACCGCTTATAGAGGGATGTGATAGGTGGTTTTAAAACTGTTTAAGCGAACTCGGTTTACCAAGCTAAACATCAAGAAATCATATGGCGTCGAGACGCCATATGATCAAAGGTTTCCACCTACGTTCCCCCCTTAGATAGGGTCTATAATCCTTAAAACATTGCAAATGCATGGTAAACCAGTAAGGCATCTTTATTTGGTCAGCGCTATAACCAATGATTTCACGATTAAAGAGGTCAACAAGTACACATATGTATTGCCTCTTTTTATCGACTCTTACATATGTTAAATCACTTACAACGACGGATAATTCTTTACCTTGTGTAAATTCTCGGTTCAATAAGTGAGGACCATTATTATTCACTGGGTTTTGTCCCAACCTCTTCTCAATACCCCACGAGCTCACCAAATGGCGAGCTTGTGGGGCTTTTATAGAAAATTTCAAGTAAACACACTTGAAAAGAGCTTTACATACATAGAAGCGTATCATTCTATAACATATGTCAATCTTTAGTCATCATCAAGAAGCTGTAGGAATTGTTTTGTTCTTTCCTTTTTCGGCTGAGAAAGAACCTTTTTTGCAGGCCCATCCTCTACAATGATGCCATCGTCCATAAATAACGCTTTATTAGCTACCCTTCTAGCAAAATTCATTTCATGTGTCACAATCACCATCGTTTGTCCTTCTTTAGCCAAGCTTTCAATGACACGAAGAACTTCTTTTACTAACTGAGGGTCTAGGGCAGAGGTCGGTTCATCAAATAACATGACTTCCGGCTCCATCATTAAGGCCCTTGCGATGGCGACCCGTTGCTGTTGGCCACCTGACAACGCATCAGGGTATTTCGCAATATGCTCCAGCATTCCTACTTTCTCCAATAATGATTTACCTTTATCAATAAGCGTTTTTCTGTTAGCTTTTTTTACGACTAACGGGGCTTCAATGATATTCTCAATCACAGTTTTATGTGGAAAGAGATGAAACCCTTGAAAAACCATTCCAGAGTAACGCCTTAATTGAGCTATCTCTTTCTTTGAAGGAGGAGCTTGGTCAAAGTTAACTGTTTTATCTCCAATGGTAATCGTACCGCCATTCGGGATTTCCAATAGGTTCAAACATCGTAATAGAGTTGTTTTGCCTGAACCTGAAGGCCCGACCAAGCAGACCACTTCCCCCTTATTTACTGAAAAATCAATCGATTCCAAGACTGTTGTTTGATCAAATTTTTTATTTAACTTGCTAACTGTAATCATGCTTTCCCCCCTCTCATCGACTGTTTAAATAGCGATTATAGCGTTTTTCTAAATATTCTTGGAAGAAGCCTATAATAATACAAACCACCCAATATATAAGGGCTGCCGTGATATACATAGTCATACTATCATACGTACGGCCAGCTACGAGTCTCGAACTATAAAGTAATTCTTGAACAGTGATAACGGAAGCTAAGGACGTTCCTTTTATCACATCCATAAAAATATTAAAAATAGGAGGCAACGCAATTCTCGTCGCTTGTGGAATAATAATTCGACGCAATGTCTGGATATAATTCATTTGGAGTGATGCTGCAGCTTCCCATTGCCCACGAGGAACTGACATAATGGCTGAGCGCACAACTTCAGCCATATAAGCAGCAAAGTTTAAACTTATGCCTACGATACCTGCTACTATCGCACTTTTGAATTCGATGCCAAGCACTGGAATGCCATAATAGAGAATAAAAATAAAAACTAGTAAAGGTGTTCCACGCATAAAGGAAATATACAGCTTTGCAGGAAGGCGTAAAAACCAAAATTTAGACATACGCATGACCCCAAGTACGACACCCAGAATGAGTGCAAAAAACATACTGAATAATGCAATGATCATCGTCACTCTTAGCCCTTCAAGTAATAATTCTCTAGAATCGTAGGCTAATTGTGGATTATATAAGTATTCCCATTGTATTTGTGTAAACCATTCAATCATGTGATCTCCCCCTAGATGCTTTCAGAAAGTGCCCTTTCAGAGAAATGGTGACGTGAAAAAAGAAATACAAGGAAACATTCCTTGTATTTCTCTCACACTTTACTCACCATCTAAACTTACGACTTCCGATTCATCAACCGGCTGTGACACATCTTCTCCTAAAAACTCTTCTGCCAAGCTAGCAACCGTCCCATTATCAATCAGCTCTTGTACAGCACCATCAAGCTGTTCTTTAAGAGACGTATTGCCTTTTAAAACTGCCATGGCACTTTCAGTAGCATGATATTTAACATCAGATGCAACAGCTAGACGATCATCACCAAACTCGTCTAAAGTTCTTTGGAGCACAAGATAATCATTTAAATAAGCATCTTGATTCCCGTTAATCACATCGCGAAGGATCGCCTCTGTTCCGCCATCATAAGCCGTGCCGTTTGCGCCAATATTATCAGCAAAAATCGCATAATTACTCGTTAATGATCCGAGTGCTACATCGACCCCTTCTAAATCGTGGGCAGAGTCAAATGCATCCACATCTTCATCTCTTACGATAATAGAGCCATAAGAATACTTATGTGGTGTGACAAAATCAAATGTTTCCAGTCTTTCTTCCGTAATGGCAAAATCATGGGCCGCTACGTCAATCTGTCCGTTTCTTAGCGCTGGTAAAATGCCGTCAAAATCCATTGTACTAAATTCAATTTCTAAGTCGAGAATCTCAGCCACTTCACGAGCAAGCTCCACTTCAAACCCAGTTAATTCATTGTTTTCATCCATAAAAGTAATAGGGGCATATGTTCCTGACGTCCCAACAACTAACGTACCGCTTTCCTCCACCTCAGACCAAGATGTCTCCTCATCTGCGGATTCATTTGTATTAGTGCCATCATTATTTCCTGTTTCACTCGTATTATCGTCATTCGCTGCTTGACACGCTGTCATCACCAATAAAGACGTCATAGCAAGCCCTGCAAAACTCATTTTCTTCATTAGTTTCATCCTCCACTATAAATAACGTATTAAACATACCTTTTTAGTATGAATTAGCCACTTTATATTACCACTGGGGGTTCATTATTGTCAAGGCTCCTGTCAGTGTTATTCGATTTTTCAGCTAACTAAAAAACATTTAAAACACCGTTTACGGAACAGACTAGCAAGACACCTACTACATCAGTCGTTCTGGTAAGGTACGTTTTGAAAACAAACTTTCTAGAACCTTATTCTTTCCTAGCAAAGATGTTAATATCCCGTTCTGCAAGACATGCAACTGCTTCTCTAACAGGAAGTTTTGGCAATTCGAATAAATACGTGTTTTTAGTTTCAAGTAAAGACATTTCTCCACCCTCTCCTTATTGGTTAACCGTTCCTTCTCGTATCAGTATATAATATAAAAAATGAGTGTCCTACTAATGTATATTAAGTGGACAGGTACAGAGGGGGTAAGGGGAAATAACATCAAACCTTTACTTATCTGTATCAAGAGCATCATTTTCGATTAAGCTGAAAAAATACCAAAATACAGTATTGAGGGATTTAGATTTTGTTTGTGTTTGTTAAGGTGATGAGTTTTGTTGATAAGCCTATAAGGGCTACCAAATAAATGAAACTATACAGTAATAATTTAAAATGTAGGGAGAGAACCCAATGGATTTAGGTAATCCAATAGCAATAGGAAACACTGCAAAAATTTATTATTTCGACAACAAAATAGTAAAAGTTTTTAACGATTTTTTGCCTGATACGGAATCCATAAATGAAGCAAATAAGCATAAATATGCCTATTCATCTGGACTTCCTGTTCCTGAGATTTTAGGTGTTACTAAGATAAATGGAAAACAAGCAATTATAATGGAATATGTTAAGGGAAAAACATTAGGAGATTTATTGTTTAAAGATAAAGAGCAAACAGAAAATTACTTGAATATTTCAATCGATATTCAGATGAAAATTCATAGTATTAACCCTAATCCAAAAGCAATCGAACCAATGTATGTTAAATTAAACCGTCAAATTGAGACTGTGAATAAATTAGGTAGAAAACAAAAGTCCGTTTTGTTAAATAAATTGGAATCATTTACTTACGAAAATAGGCTCTGTCATGGAGATTTTCATTTATATAATTTGATTAAAACAGATAATCAAGTGGTAGTTATAGATTGGGTAGATTCGAGTGCAGGAGATATCCGTGCTGATGTCTATCGGACCTATCTTTTATATTCCCAAGTTTCATCTGTATTAGCTGATATGTACTTGCGACTTTATTGTGAAAGGAGCGGGATTTTATGGTCTGAGGTTTTTCAATGGGCTCCAGTCATTGCTGGAGCAAGATTATCTGAAAGTGTCTCAACAGAGAATTCTAAACGACTTATGAGGATAATAAATCACTACTGTCCATTGTGAAAAGACAACATCTATATGCGTAATTACATTTAAACAGGGCGTTTTGTAGTGCGAAATGTTTCTAACTTAACTTTGGAGCCATAGCAATAAATAAACTAATGCTGCTACTGAGCGACAGAGTTGTTTCTTTACAAACTTCATACAAAGCGTTACACTTTAAATCGTAATAATTTCGATTTAAGGAGGTAACAAATGAAAAAGGTTCCTATTACTGTCCTAAGTGGATATCTCGGTTCGGGAAAAACGACACTATTAAATCATATTCTAACGAACCGTGATAGGTTAAAAGTCGCTGTCATCGTTAATGACATGAGTGAAATTAATATTGACGCAACACTCGTGCAGAACAACGGCTTCTCACGGACTGAAGAAAAATTAGTAGAAATGCAAAATGGCTGTATTTGCTGTACACTGCGTGATGATTTAATGAAAGAAGTGGAGCGTTTAGTTGAAGAGGGAGACATCGACTACATTGTTATTGAATCATCTGGCATCAGTGAGCCTGTTCCCGTAGCACAAACATTTACTTATAAAGATGATGAACTTGGAATTGATTTAACTAACCGCTGTCAGCTTGATACGATGGTAACAGTGGTCGATGGCAAACGTTTTTGGGACGATTACCATTCAGGAGAGTCTTTATTGGACAGAAAAGAAGGAACAGATGAGTCAGACACAAGGGAAATCTCCGACCTTCTTATTGACCAAATTGAATTCGCTAATGTGATTGTGTTAAATAAAGTAGACTTGCTAGATGAAGAAGATAAACATGAACTTCTAGGATTTCTTAGAAAGCTAAATGCAGATGCGGACATTCTGCCTGCTACCTTTTCCAATATTGAATTAACTAGTATTTTAAATACAGCTAAATTTGATTTAGAAAAGATAAGTCAATCAGCTGGCTGGATTAAAGAGTTGAACGAAGAACATATACCTGAAACAGAAGAATACGGTATTTCCTCATTTGTATTCCGTAAAAAGAGACCATTTCATCCAGTACGATTACGTCAGTGGATGGAAGAATGGCCGGAAGAAGTCGTGCGTGCAAAAGGCTTCCTTTGGATTGCCACGCGCAATTCAACAGCCGCCCTTGTTTCTCAATCCGGCTCAGTTGTCACACTCCAAGGTGCAGGAAAGTGGATAGCCGCTCTCGACGAAGAAGAACAGCAGCAGCTATTAATAGAGGAACCAGAACTTCGCAACAAGTGGGATGACCAATTTGGTGACAGGCAGACAGAGCTTGTCCTCATTGGCATCGGTATGAATCAGACGGATGTCACTGAATCTCTGAATCAGTGTTTGTTAACGGATGACGAGATGACGATAGATTGGACCACCCTCCCTGATCCTCTCCCTGCTTTTGTTGAGGATTAATAAACGAGGCTGTAAAGCATGACTATGCTGACAGCCTCGTTTCCCTTATCACAACTCAAATTAAGAACTAGCTTCCTAAAAAATACGCTCTCACTTCTTTCCAGTTATTTACCCGATGATAACCTGTTTCGTGTATATTATGATGGGCAGTATACAAAATCCCTTGCCCGCTAAATCGTTTAAAGTGCCTCACGTTATCATCAATCAGATAATCAGCATGAATAATACTTTTATCTCCGCAAAAAACAAAATTCAAGTCATTTAAGAAACTAAAATGCTCTTTTAACCATTCATATTTAGCGGTAAAAGATGTGGGAAATTCCATCGCTGCTGTCGTAATAAAAATCTCATAGTGCTCTTGCAACTCACGAATGACTTCCTGACTGTCCGGCATAACAGCAAGGTCACGAAAGAAAGACGGTTCTCTTAAATAATTTGCCAATTGCTCCACGTGATCAGAGCGTAGCTCACGGAGCTTTTTGCCTTGTAAATTGTCGATCGTGATACTCTCTCCATGATCATCATTAAATAACTTTAAATGTTTTGGCATAAAATCAGCCATAACCTCGTCCATATCGATAGCAATTCGCTTCATCTTGTTGACCTCCTATGTTTATGTATTGGTTCCCTATATACAATGATACTTCTCTGAGTCTAAAGGTATCTATAATAAAAAGTGGCTGTCAACTAAAAAAAGCCTCTATTGTCTCTCTTCTAACTGAGAATCGAAGAAAATAAGTCATCTATCTCAAAATACTTATAGATTGAGTATCTCTAACATTTGGAATCGCTTCCCCTTCAATTCATGGATAAGTCATCAATCAATAAACCTTTATTTTAGAAGACATAACTTACACTGCTACTTATCATACGTTGAACAGCTCCAATAAGCTGTCTTTGTTTTCTTATGACCACACCAGCCCTTTTTTCGTAACTCTTTGGCGATTAACCTATTGAAAACGCCATGACCTACGAGCACGACAGAGCCCTCTTTTTCAGCATAAGATATGAGTTTGGCAGCTTCTTTTTCAGCTCTTGTTTCAGCTTCCCTTAATGATTCACACCCTTTTGTCACCCCTACAAACCACAGACACCGAAGAAGAACAAGCCATATAGCAGGACTCATTTTTAACCAGCTTGGAATAAAATAAGGCACTGGCAATTCAACTTCTCGAAAAAGCGATTCATTCCTTTTATTACTATCAGGCTTCAAGAGGGTTGCGGAATCGATTGCTCTTTTTAAATTACTCGTAACGATGAAAGAAGACATGGTGATTGCCTTGATTGTGTCAGACGGAAATATCTCTGTTTCCCTAACACCACTTTGATTGTAAGTATTGATCCACCGACTCAATTGCGCCTTCGTTGCGGGGCTATCATCACGATGATGTGATTCCCCATGCCTGATTAATGCAATTCTCATTTTTCTCTCCTTAATTGATAGATCACTAGCTTACGGTAAGGGACTTAAGTGTTCATGAATTAATTTCCAAGCGCCGTTTTCATCTACAACAAACACATTTGTTGCCCGACCGCTTCCAGTGACAAAACGCCCTTCCACATACCCTTGATACTTATATGTATACGTACATACCGCTGTTGTATTTGTTGCTGTGAGCCACGTCACGTCTACCGCTTCATATACCTCATCTTTTACTTTCTCCCACGCTTGTTCAAAATAATGTTGTATAGCATCATGTGTCGCACACGTTTCATCCGTAAACCAATACAATGCCTCAGGATGTAAGACGTGAGCAACCTTTTCAAATTGATGTGAGTTTGTTGCTTCAATATAAGTCTTTAACCCAGATTGATAAGTCATTGGTGCCTCCTAGCAGATTTTTCATTACTTTTATTAATAGTTTTTGCTTTTCTATCAATAATATTTCCGATATTTTATCACTCTCCTTACTCAACCAATTCATATAAAAACATTTGAATACTGTGATTTGATACTCGATTTTTCGACAAAAGTCATATCTAGCAACCACTTTTGATCAAAAATTTTCTATACTTCTTCCTAAGGTGATTACACCCATGAATCATTACACCTTTCATTACCTGCTAATTTAACTTCACGCTGGTGTCGAAGCCTCTATAAAGTCACGTTCACACCCAAAGTTCTTTGCTTTGGAAATATATTCAGAAAACAACTGATATCACATTCTTTCCAATCTATTCGTGACATCTTTCTAACTATACCTTATAAAAATAACCATTAAGTTCCTAGATCATAGTATATTTTAACATAGGTCTTAATACCTCCAAATAATAAACTATTAGACCATCACACAACAAAATAGCGTCTTCTTTAGTAAAAGATAATCATATGTACTTATTTATCCTTAAGCTGTTTTAATTTAATATTATTAATTGTGTTTCTAAAATAACTCAAAGTATTAGTTACTTAAAGTTTATTGACAAGCTCAGGATATTTCACAAAAGATAAAATGTCACTACTATACAGCTCATAAAAAGCCTACTCTTATTTTAATTATGGTTGTGAAAATCTCAAATAACATTCGAAGTAATATTAGAAAGCGACTGATTTTATATGGCAGAAATCGATTTTTTTAACATACTATCTTTAACTTTATTCGCTTTAGCGTTGTACTATTTTACTCACCTTTTCAATCATACGTCTAACAAGAACTATTTATTTTTAATTGCTATTGCTATAATAACTGTCCTTGGCTACTTTAATGTAATGAATCTCTATATTTTAAATATTTCAGCCTGTATTATTGCATTTGGGGGCTTTTTATTTGAAAAGCGTCGTATTTGGCTTTATCTTGCTTTTTGCTACCTTTCTTATACAATATTTCTTTATTTTCACTCGCTAACATGGTATGACGTTTTTTATTATGTCAGCCTCGTTATTAAGATAATCAAAATCTTTTTTGTGATTAGATTATTAAATGAGCTTTATAAGGAACCGCTCCCACATAAACAAATTATTCGACAAAGAAATAAATTCGAACGCATGTCAAATAAGTCCAAAATCACTTATTTAAATCGATTATTGAAAGATACTCCCGAACGCGGAAACTATCTTGTCCGAGCCAATGTTTATAAAGCTATGGGTAACTATACAGCAGCTGAAGCCGATTATCGCCAAGTTATCGACTTATCACCAAGTCACTTTTCCGGATATTTCAATATTGCTTTATTATATATGGACCAAAAGGACTACAATGAAGCGATAGTACAATTTAACAAAGCGCTTGAATTGGCTAAAGGTAATGATAAAGCAAGGATTTATTTCAATAAAGCCATGTCTTACTATCATCTCGGAAACTATCAAAAAGCCTTACAAGATATTAAAAAAAGTCAAAAGAAATTTCCCGGGGATGTGGATATTTTTATACTTCGGGCCCGTCTTTTTCTTGCTATGGGTCATCTTCACAAAGCCTTAACTGAAGCAAGAACAGCTCTCACTAAAATTCAACAATACGAACTTGATAATAAAGAGGAAATCAAAGCTAAAACGCTAGTATTGTACGCTGAACTCCTTGCCAAGCAAGATAAAAAAACATCCACTAATAAATCTGATAAAAAAATTATTAAAATGATAACTGAAGCACGACAGCTTGGCTTTTCAGAAGAAAAACTGAAAGATATTTATCATTTAAAACCTTACCTTTAAGAATTCAATAGACAATAAAACATTAGTCGATAAATAAGCAGTCCTACCAGCAAACAACCATCCAACACTCTTCATCACCAAATGTGACAAAGGTGAAGAATATAATTAAGGAAATGAACAGAACCTTAACTTAGTCTGGGCTTTGTTTCATGACGAATAAGGTAATAATTCACAACCACACAAAGTGATACGTCATTTTAAAAATCATCACCTTGATTGACGTTATTCAAATAGGGTATAATAAGATTAAGAAAATCGTATGATAAAAAAGACCGCTAGTGCGGCTAACACTAACGGTCCGTAATAGCTCAGTTCCCTTCAAAGGGGATTGGCAAAGGGTTAGACAAATAAGCCTTCCCACAGAGCCGTTAACTCATACGTGTGGGGGCTTATTTTTTATGATCGAATGTCAACAACGCCACGATTAACATCCCGAACGAGATCATTAATGTTAACGCTTCTGTCACACTCACCATATAGGCATCACCTCCTTTCGGAAGGTGCGCCAACCCCCTATGAGTTACTAAACTACCACATGGAAATTATACCATATTTAAGGAGTATTCGTACATTTGCTTTAAGCTGAGTCTCTATCCATATTTGTAAATTAAACATCTTGAGCGATTCCATGAAAAACGGGCTTTCTGTTATTCTTGATCTCATTGCCCCTCTATGTAAAACCTTAACTTTTAATCCCCTTCTTTCTTAAAAATTAGTGACATGTAGTGCATTTGTTTAAAAGAGATTCGCTTGTCATTATAAAACATGTCAAGGTGATCAAAAAAATCCTTTTTTCATTTTAGTAAAAGAAATATTAGGCATCTTCACTCACGTTTCCCTACTAAATCGATTTCTACTCATTACTAATTATAATAATATATAAAAACCGTTAGTGTGTACTTGCACTAACGGTTTGAGTTAATTTAGCATTATACTTTTAATGAAACACAAATTGGAATAATCGTCTTTTATTAACTTATTAAATCGATTTTCCCTTGTGGTGAAATGTTTAATAAAGAAGAAGAGAACTCTAAGTAATCACTTGTAGAAAAAACTAAAATCCCCGCTACGAAACAAGAGATTAAACTTAAAATCATTAAATACCTTTTCATATTATCACCTCACTCATTTTGTGTACTTCCGTTTTAGTTTGCACAGCCTTTTTATAAAATTTCATCGCCCCTTCGTAATTCCCCCTTTCTTCAAAAACAACTCCAATTTCGTAAGATAATTCTACTACATCTGTCCATAATTGAAACTTCCCAAGTTCATCCAATAAAGAAATAATTATTGGAACCGACTGTAACTCATAACACGCATGAATCACCTTAAATTTTGTTAAAGCCTCTTTCTGTTCTTCTCTTTTAGCCCTTTCCATTCCTGATAAAAGTAATTGATGGCCTTCTTTATTTCTTTTAGCCTTATATAACGTATAAACTAATTCATATATACCTCTTACTCCTCTACTTGATTCGCTATATTCCGAAATTTTTAAAGCTTCTTCAAAATGTGTAATTGAAAGGTCATACGTCATTTGCCGTTGATAGCATAAACCTAAATTAAAATTTGCTAATGCAATAGAAAGTTTAAAGTTCCCCTCCTCCGCTTTCTTTAAAGCCGTATAATAGTATGAATAAGCTTTATCATAATGGCATAGATCTACTAAGTTAGCAGCTAAAAGCATTTCACTATTTAATTCTTTCTCCAGGTAATTTTCAAATTCTCCGAAAATTTTCAATGCTTTTTTTGCATGATTTAATGATAAAAAATGTTGCTCAATTCGATAGTATGCTTGTCCCAGGTGATAATGAAATTCTGCCTCTTCGATTGGGTCTGACACAAGTTTTAGCTTATTTTCAGCTAATTCGTAATTTTTAATTGCTTGCATAAAGTTTCTATTGTAAAAATTGTATTGTCCCGCAAAAAAATAATAATAATATTCTATTATTGTATCTGTTTGATTAATATTTTGTTCTTCAAAATAATTTAAATCATCCTTCAAGTCGTGGATGTTCCTTATCATCATTTTGTGTCGGAAGTCTAAGAGGGTGAAATATATCACCAAATTTTGATTTTCTTCCATAAACGGCAAGGTCTGTTCAATTTCATTTTTAATTTCTACAGCTTTTTTAACATTATGCTGTACAATCATGCTATACCATTCATTGAGCATTTCAGCTACGTTTTCGGATGCTATTTTTTCTATCAAAATTCCTTCATCCTCTCCTTGAATATACACTTCCCCACTCTTTTTTCTATTTAATGTCATTTTACTACATATTCCATCATTTACAACCACTATTTGTATAATAAAAGTTTTAAATTTTTGTGACATTCAATGCTTCTTTTTGCATTAAATTTTAAATTTCTTACTAATGCTATTTAGGTATACTAAGGTGAATTTTACGAATGACTATCAGATAGGAGAAGTAACGTGGAAATTTTGAAGAAGTTTATGGCTTGTAAAAAATTATGGCTTAATTAGGTTCAGCGATTTAATTCAATGTCACATGTGCCATTTATTCACTTAAATCAAGGATTATCCCAGTTATTTTTCGTTTTTCATCGTTCCCTTCCTCATATCCCAAATATGTCATAAAAAAATTCCAATCATTAGTTTAATTTTTCGGTTAATTGACATACTAACCATAAGGTTATAAGGGGGTGAGACAGATGGCAAATAACAACAATAATAATAACAACAGAAACAACCGTAATAACAACAATAATAACAATAACAACCTAAACGTAAACAATGTAAATGAAGAGTTTGCAAATGAGAATGATGCCCAAGATGTAAACAACCGAAATAACCGCAACAATCGTAACAACAGAAATAACCGTAATAACAACAACTAATACCTAGCAAAAGAAAAGGCGTTCAGCCTAAGGCTGGACGCTTTTTCTCTCTCAAGATAACTGTACTCTTCTGATTGGAATCGTTATTTAGTCAGCTACAGCTATGGCTTCAATCTCAATTAACAATTCGTCTTTAATCAGCTTACTCACTTCTACAGCCGAGCTTGCTGGTGGATTTGTTGTATTAATGTACTGATCTCGGATTTCTCTGACGGCCATCATCTGGGATATATCCGTTAAAAAGAACGTTAATTTTATGACGTCATCAAAAGTTAATCCGGCTGCTTTTAATGCTAAGTCAATATTTTTAAACACCTGTTTTGTTTGTTCGGCTAAATTACCAATCCCAACAACTTGTCCATTCTCATCAAGAGCTATTTGTCCTGAGATATAAATAGTCCGTGAATGTCTAGCATCGACTACGTGGGTGTATCCTGCTGTTTTCGGCATGTTTTCTGGATTGAGAAACTTTTTTGTCATTGGCTTTTTATCCTCCTTTTACCAGTAGTTCCTTCGTTTTTATCACCAACTCGTTCGTTTACTGTACGTGTGATTTTCTAAAAATAATTTGCTAAATCTCCAATATTTTATGGTCTTTTATTACTATAAAGGGATATTTTGTTTTTTACAATGATTAAGTATGTTATTAAAATAAGAGGATAGCTCAAGATAAACTTAATAATAAAAACCCGGCAAAATGCCAGGTCTTTAAGAGTTGCTTAACAAGATCTCTTTTAAAAACGGATCATCCAGCCACTCGTTTAGCTGTCCTGTGGAGAATCCTTTTGAAACATTGAGGTCAATAAGCGTTCCACCAGAATAGCCGAAAGATGCCGACCTGTCTGCTATTGTATCAGGTCCTTTTTCTAGGACATTCTTCAGCTTTTTCAACATGCTTTGAAAGCTTTTTTCCAAGTCGCTTTTCGGATCAGCCGCCGCTTCAATCACTCGATCAAGTCGTTCGTTTCCTCCTACGATCTCACCATTTTCATTCAAGGTGACATCTGACAAGGTCAACCCAGTGGTTGTGTTCAAAAACTCATTCACATGCCATTTTTCGTATGCGTCTTTATTTAACGGTGTACCGTTTTGTTCACCGATCAGCTCCGTGTGGTTTAAAAGGCGCGCACCGAACCGTTTATCGCTGTCATTTAAGACAGATTCGATTTGTGCTTTTTTTTGTTCGTCTTGAATGCCTTCAACTGTAATGTGGTTATTTCCGTCAACATGCAAAGTCAGATTTTCGTGTTGGGAAAGGGAGATTCCGCTCTCTCGCAAAACCTCATCGATCTGGCTGTTTAGACGTTGCCTATCCATATAAAGATTGTAAATTTCAAATTGAACACCATTCATTTGTGACCGTACTGTCGGTGCGTTATTTTGGGCTGCTTCAGCAGCCTGCTTGCTGATGGAGAGGGTGTCTTTTTGTCTGATCACCTGCGATTGTGAACCTTTTGTTTCCGAACTCTTCTTGGCTACCAACTGTAGCAGTTGGTCTGAATAAAGCGAATACTTAACACTATCTCTAATATTCATGGGAGCTCCTTTCATGGTAATTTAATCATATTATGTTGTTTTTTATATCGGCTGATATTTAATTCTGTTTACCACCCGTATGTTGAATCGTATTGGTAATTAAACTTTAGTTGAGGTGATCTCCATGTTGAACTGCTCCAAGCAAGTGAGTAGTACCTGACATTCCACGTTGTTTTGACGGGGAGTGCAAGTTCAGGCTTTATGTCCGGAAACAATGTTCCACCTGAAACCGAGGTATGCCAGACTCCTTCTTCCTTGTTTAGCACTTCTCTATATGTGTGGCCTAGACTCGGAGAAATGGTCCCCTCAGCGGAAATGCTTCTCACAACCGCTCCGTTAGGAATAGCAGAGACATTTGCAAGATTGACAGTGGCTACTGGTGACACGACTCCTTGTCCAGGACTTGAAATGGATGACGGGGACAGACTCGCTGTATAAGTACCGCTTTTCATTCTGTCGATAAATTCAAGCCTGTAAAATCCCCATCCGTCATATGACCCATCTTTAGACATGACGACAGCAATGTACCTGCCTGTCTCTGGAACATCCAAACGGATGATCTCGTTTTGGTTTCCTGTTCTCTCAGAAGATCCTACGGCAGGGTAGCCGAATGAATCCTTAAATAAATATAAATCATAGTCTGTATTTGCTGGGATGTTCTTTAGGTGAATGGCAAGCTGCTCTCCCTTGGTGGCATAAAACTTGTAATAATCCCTATCGCTTTCACTATGAATCGTTGCAGAAATCGTCTTGTATTTCCACAGTCCTAAATCATAAGCTTCAGCAAAAGAATTGTTCGGTTCATACTCGTCTTCATAAACATTTGCCGATACCGAGATTGCCGAAATCGCCATCAAAAATAAACTGACCATTAACAGAAACAAACTTTTTTTCATTTGCTCTTGCCTCCCATTTATTTTATCACCAAAAAGGAACTCCCTTCCTTATATCGGTAACAAAAATGGAAAGTTAAAGAAAATATTATAAAATTATAGAATTTTTGTATGTGATTTGTTTATTCCTTTGTCATTTCACCCTCTGTCGGCTCTGCTTTCTTCATTTACCACCCTTTTTTATAATGTTTATATTTTCTTCGGTCGTTACTTTGCTAAATATGTAAAGGTTAGCGAAGTTCAAAAATAAGAATACATAATTTCCGACATTTGTGATGCTAGCCACTTAGCCCCAAAAATCTTATTCCATCGCTCATTACACAAAAGAATAGGATACTTAGATATAGAGATTACTAAGATAAAGCTAAGCTTCAATCAGTGGGGGTTTTACTGCTCCCTTAAGTATTGGATAAACATTTATCGTCATCTTTACCCCAGTACATAAAAAGAAGCCGCTCTAAAAAAGAGCGACTTCCATAACTATTCATATATATGTATATCCACCATTATAATTATTTGGTGGAGACGGTGGGAATCGAACCCACGTCCAGAGATAACGATACTTAAGCGTCTACGAGCGTAGTTAGTTTATTAGACATTCGCCATCACGTCAGCCAACTAGCAGGCTTCTATGAGGCTAACCTGATTAATCTCTTCCAATCCTCCTCAGGTGGTGGATTCAAGGCGTATCCCACTATAAGTGAGTCCCTGATCCTTCACATGGGCGATGAAGGGAGGAACCGCTAGCAGGGTTTTTACGCCGCTGCTAAAGCGAAGTTGTTATCTTCTTTGCCAACTATAGGCGATGGGCGTTTTATACGAGGACACCCAGCTCGACTCGCAACTTAAGCTCGACCTACCCCTGTCGAATCCAGAACGTCCCCATATAAGAGAACGTTAAGGGTATAAGTCATTATTCAGTTCCTTAACGGTAATTACTATTATAACATATAGAGGCTGTTGGTCAAATGGTAAGCTTCGCCAGCTTATCTCCCGAGTTGATTATCTTTAAAAGCTCGCTGGATTTCACGTTTTGCATCTTTTTGCTTCAAGTCTTCTCGCTTATCATACTTTTTCTTCCCTTTTCCGAGTCCAATTAATACTTTTGCCACACCGTTTTTAATATAAATTTTCAATGGAACGAGTGTATAGCCTTTTTGCTGAGTAAGTCCAATTAATTGACTTATTTGTTTGCGGTGAAGTAAAAGTTTACGTGTTCGTACTGGCTCATGGTTATAACGGTTTCCTTGCTCATATGGACTAATGTGTAGATTATGAAGCCATGCTTCTCCCTGTGCCACGCGTGCAAATGAATCTTTCATGTTGACGCGTCTGTTACGAATCGACTTTATTTCTGTTCCAGTAAGAACCATACCAGCTTCATATGTTTCTTCAATATGATAGTCATGACGTGCTTTTTTATTTTGTGCGATGAGTTTTCCTTCTGTTGCCATCGTTATTGCATCCTTTCCGATCCTCGTGACATTCATAATACCAAATTTCGGTGATAGCTTCAATTTGTTTCAGGGAAATCTTTATTCTTTAACATTAAACTTTTGATAGTGATTTCAGCAACTCCCTCATAGTTTTCAGCAGTAAACTCTTGTTTTTACGCATATCCCCCTCGTTCTTACGCATCGCCTTCCAATTTTTCAGCATTAAACTTCCGTATTTCCGCATCTCTCGAATGAGTTAGCGACTCCTCCTTATTTTCCATCAGTAAATTCCTTTTTTCACGCACCTAACCTCTCTTTTTACGCATCTTCTTCGCACCAATCTCACTCTTATTTCAACCCTTTAATCCTTAAAAAGAGCTCACCTCAAGAGGTGAGCTCTCACTTACACTATTTCTTCTTTTTCTTACCTTTTAGGCGTTTGCTTTTTGGAGCATTTTCGTAGAAAGCTTTTTTCTTACGTTTTTTCTTTCGACCAGAATACTCTTTCTCTTTATCGTCCTGCTTTTTACGCTTGCGGCTACCGCCTTCGATGACGCGTGGAGCGTCTTGTTTGCGTGCTTTTCGCGGTTTCATCCCTACAACTTCAAAGTCAATTGCTCGTTCGTCGACATTTACGTTAGTGACACGGACTTCAATCTCATCCCCAATACGGAAAACATTGCCGGTCCGTTCGCCAATCATAGCGTAACGTTTTTCATCGTAATGGTAGTAATCGTCAGTGAGATAGCTGACATGAACGAGACCTTCAATTGTATTCGGAAGTTCTACGAATAGACCAAAGTTTGTCACGCCGCTAATAATCCCATCGTATTCTTGCCCAACTTTATCTTCCATGTATTGAACCTTTTTCAGCTCGTCCGTTTCTCGTGAAGCGTCCTCTGCCCGTCGTTCCATTTCGGATGAATGGCCTGTTAATTCAGGAAGCTTTTCACTCCATTTCTCTATCGTGTCGTCGTCTGTTTTCCCTTCAATAAGATAGGTTCTAATGAGACGGTGAACAATTAAGTCAGGATACCGTCGAATAGGTGATGTGAAATGTGTATAGAAATCTGCCGATAAACCGAAATGTCCTGCATTTTGTGGGTCGTAGCGTGCTTGTTTCATGGAGCGAAGCATCACTTGACTGATTACCGCTTCCTCTGGCTCTCCTTTTACTTGTTGGAGAAGTTCCTGAAGGGCCCGCGGATGAATCTCATTCCCTTTTCCTTTCACCACGTACCCGAAGTTGGTAATGAATTCGAGAAATTGGTTTAATTTATCTTCATCTGGATCTTCATGAATCCGGTAAACAAACGGTGTTTTCATCCAATGAAAATGCTCTGCCACTGTTTCGTTCGCCGCTAACATAAATTCTTCAATTAGCCGCTCAGCTACTGACCGATCGCGGAGTACGACATCGGTGGGCGTCCCCTCATCATTAACAAGCACTTTTGCTTCTTTGAAGTCAAAGTCGATGGCGCCACGGGAAAAGCGTTTCTTTCGTAGAATTTCTGCTAACTCTTCCATATCTTTAAAAAACGGGATGAGTGATTCATATCGTTTTTTCACATCGTCATCTTCGTCTAGTAATATTTTTCTCACATCTGTGTAAGTCATCCGTTCATTTGTCCTAATAACACTTTGGTAAATGTCATGGTTGACAACTTCCCCATTCGCTGAGATTTCCATATCACATGATAAGGTCAGACGGTCCACTTGCGGGTTAAGTGAGCAGATTCCGTTGGATAAACGGTGAGGAATCATGGGAATGACTCTGTCAACTAAATAACAGCTTGTAGCGCGATCGTAGGCTTCCACATCAATTGGCGAACCTTCTTTGACATAATGGCTCACGTCAGCGATATGAACACCTAATAGATAATTTCCATTATCTAATTTTTTCACTTGAACCGCATCGTCTAAATCTTTGGCATCAGCCCCATCAATTGTCACAATTGTTTCTTCACGTAAATCTCTACGATCTTTTAAGTCTTCTTCAGCTATTTCGTCTGGAACATCATTGGCCTGATCAAGGGCGTCCTGTGGAAATTCGCCAGGTAGTCCATGTTTATGGATAACTGAAAGGATATCAACGCCTGGGTCATTTTTATGTCCAAGAACTTTAATAACATGACCTTCAGCACTCATCCGATTTTCAGGATGTTTCGTTATTTCAACAAGAACCTTGTGGCCATCAACAGCTCCTAGTTCCTGCCCTTTCGGAATTAAAATATCTGCGGGGATACGTTTATCATCTGATACAACAACGCCGTAATGTTTATCATCCACATACGTGCCAACTGTTTGAGTCACCCCTCGTTGTAAAATGCGGATAATCGTTCCTTCTGGTCGCGCCCCATTTGATTTTCTCTGTAACCTCACGAGAACTTTATCTTTATTCATGGCGTTGTTCATTTCAGTACCCGCGATAAAAATATCATCCATCCCCTCCTCGGTTTTTACGAAGGCAAATCCTTTTGGATGCATAATAACTTCACCGCGGAAAAGATCCATTTTTTCAGGTAGTCCATACCGATTTGTTCGCGTACGAACAATATCACCTTGTGCTTCGAGTTCATTTAATGTTTTAACGAATTCTTTAAATTTGCTGGAATCTTCAAGGCCAAACGCCTCTTCCATTTCTTTTATGGAGAGTGGTTTGTCAGCATCGTGCTTCATATAATGAAGAATTCCTTCTTTTGTCGTATCTGTTGTCATACTAGTTTACTCCTTTCATGGCGGGAGAGTGGAAGACGCACCTTAGTCATTCCAGTCTAATTCCTCTAAAAATGCATAAATGTCTTCATGCAACTGATCCCGCTCTTTATCTAATGTAATAACATGCCCCGACTCTTCGTACCATTTTAATTGCTTATGATGGCTCTCAATTTCATCATGGATAATATTAGCGCTATCAGTATTAATCATGGCATCATGACGAGCTTGTACGACAAATGTTGGGGCATAGATCATGTCAATATGATCTCTGACTTCTTTGTTTAACGCTTGTAATGACTTTAATGTCGTCATCGGTGTTTCTTTAAATTTTTCCATTTCCTGTTCTATTTGTTTATCATCTTTACCTTCCCATTTTTTGTATTTCCTTGCATATGCCAAGACTCCTTGATACATCGTTTCCTCACTTTTAATATACATTGGAGCACACATGGGAATAATGCCCTTCACAGGTAGTGTGTACCCAAGCTTTAAGGAAAATACACCTCCTAATGACAAACCCGCAACAGCGATGTCTTCGTGACCCATTTCTTTTAAATGATTATATCCAGCCTGAACATCTTTCCACCAATCATCAGGTCCTGTATGTACTAATTCCTCTGGTGGGACACCGTGCCCTTTCATATGGGGGGCATGAGATGTATATCCTTTTTTTTCTAAAAAGCGTCCGAGTATTCTTACATCAGCTGAATTTCCGGTAAACCCATGTAATAACAGGACGGCACGGTCTCCTGCTTCAAATGTAAATGGTTTTGGTTGTGCAACTTTCATCATTATGCAAACGTCCTTTCATGATCGTTATCTTAATGTGTTTAAAATTAACAAAATCTTGTGTTGTAGAAATTCTCCACAACAATAAAGGTATCAAGTATTTTTAAAAATACGGGTGTGATGGCTACCGCCATTCTTTCTATCTAAATGATGATAAAAGGTATATATAAATGAAAAGAGTAATAATTTATTTATTTTATGAAAAAGCCATCAATCATCTCTAAAAGCTCCTCTTTCTCTTCACCAAACCAAATGTAGTGCTTTGCCTCTGGAAAATAAAAAAGCTCTTTCTCTTCTGATTGAATATGATCGTAGATATATTCTGCACTCTTCTCAGGAACAAGGCCATCATTTTTACCTTGGATGACAAGTGTCGGAGCCGTAATTTCATCCACATGAGGGCGTAATCGCTTTACCATCTTGACAAATTCAAGTGTAGCCGCCATCGGTAAACGTTGAATTTTAGCTTTATAAAATTGATAGATGTCATCTTCAGCTAAATCACCACGAATACTTTCGATGAACCATCCTTTCATATCATGCATAAGCTGCTTCATATTTAAATAATAGACAGCTGAACTAATAAGGACCAATTTCTCAACTGGATATTTAGCTGCTAAATAGCTTGCAATGACACCGCCCATTGAAAAGCCGATCACATAGACTTTTTCACAGCGGTTCAGTAACTCTTTCATGGCAACCTCTGCTTTATACACCCAATGCTTATAGGAGACCGATTTTAATGCTTCTTTTGTCCCGTCATGCCCTGGCAGTTCAGGGCAATAGACAAGCCAATTCTTATCACGAAAGTGGTTCTCTATTTCTGCTGTTTCATCTGGTGCACCAACAAACCCATGAACGATAAGACACCCTATCATCCTATTCCCTCCTGATATGATTCTTTTTTAATTTTATCACAGATAAGAGTCCGCAAAACTCCCGGCTCAAATTAGAGAGGAGAGGTAATTCTAGTTAGGCGGGAGATAAGGACGCTAATGTCCTCGTTGGCTCAACGCGATCAATCAGTGGGAGCAGAGCGAAACTTCCCACTGATTGAAAGGACCTTTTATGGACTGACAGGTCATTGTCACATAGTTTCCTTCTATTCCCTCACAGAGTACGCTTTAACCTTTAAAAAGGTGTATATCTATATACGTCTTTAAAATGCCCCTTATATAAGCATTTAATGGGGGCGATGAGCTTCTATTAACACGCTCCCCCATTTTTATAAAGGTAAAGTGGGTTTAAACTCTCAATCATATACATGTTGATGTCACTTTATTTTTAAGGTTATCTCCCGCTTCAAATCACTTTAAACACGCAAAAAGCAGCAGACTCTTGTCTGCTGCCTGAAATTATCGTCATTATACAAAAAATGCAACGGCTAACGTCAGTAAAAAGAAAAGAACACCAAGAACAACAGTCGCTTTGTTTAAAACGGCTTCCAATCCTCGTGCTTTTTGTTTTCCGACTAATTGTTCGGCACCACCAGAAATAGCTCCCGACAATCCAGCACTTTTACCTGATTGTAATAATACTACAGCAATTAACAAAAGTGATACGATGACAAGTAAAACGGATGCAACAGCTCCCAAACTTTACACCTCCAAATGGACATCTAAACCTTTTAAAAATATAACATGAAACATGTTTCTCTGCAAGAATAAGTAAAAGAGCCCTTTCTAGTATGAATTCTTCCTCGCATGCTTGAACATCAATGTTTGAGGGAGAATTCAAGTTGCACCTAATAATGGAAAATAAAAGCCTCAATTATCTAAAAAGGCACTAGAAAACTAAGCCATTATCAACTATTAAAGGCGTGTTCTTGTCCAATTTTCATTTTGTATTGATGCAGAGAGCCAAAGATCTTGCCCTTTACACAACTAAATGCCAATTAAAGAACAGAAATATATTCATATTTAACTTACCAGCTATATAGGCACTGACCCCCTCGTTTTAAAACGAGAGGGTCAGTTAATGTTAACTTTATTTATTTAAGTTATAGAATGCTGAGTTTCCAGCATATTGACCGATATATTGAAGTTCATCTTCAATGCGAAGAAGTTGGTTGTACTTCGCAACACGGTCTGTACGTGATGGAGCACCTGTTTTAATTTGACCAGCGTTTGTAGCTACTGCGATATCAGCAATTGTGCTGTCTTCTGTTTCACCTGAACGGTGAGAGATAACATTCGTGTATCCTGCACGTTTCGCCATTTCAATCGCTTCAAATGTTTCAGAAAGTGTCCCGATTTGGTTCACTTTGATTAAGATAGAGTTACCAATGCCTTCTTTAATTCCACGAGAAAGCTTTTCAGTGTTTGTAACGAATAGATCGTCACCTACAAGCTGCACTTTATCACCAAGACGTTCAGTTAGTAATTTAAATCCTTCCCAGTCGTTTTCATCAAGACCGTCTTCGATGGAAACGATCGGATATTTTTCACAAAGTTCAGCATAAAATTCAACCATCTCTTCAGATGTTTTAACAACACCTTCACCTTTTAAGTTGTATTTACCGTCTTCGTAAATTTCCGAAGCTGCAACATCCATAGCTAACTGGATTTGTTCACCAGGCTTGTACCCTGCTTTTTCAATCGCTTCAATGATTGTCGATAATGCTTCTTCGTTAGAAGATAGGTCAGGCGCAAATCCACCTTCGTCACCTACTGCTGTGTTGTAGCCTTTTGAGCTAAGAACTTTTTTAAGGTTGTGGAAGATTTCCGCACCCATTTGAAGGGCTTGAGTGAAGCTTTCAGCACCTACAGGCATAATCATGAATTCTTGAATATCTACGTTGTTATCTGCATGTTCTCCACCATTTAAAATGTTCATCATTGGTGTTGGAAGAGTTTTGGCGTTAAAGCCGCCCAAGTATACGTATAATGGTAACCCAAGTGCTTCAGCTGCTGCTCGTGCTGTAGCCATAGAGACACCTAGAATAGCGTTAGCGCCTAATTTGGCTTTGTTAGGTGTGCCATCAAGTTCAATCATTAATTGGTCAATACCTAGTTGATCAAGAGCATCGAAGCCAACTAATTCAGGGGCAATTACTTCGTTTACGTTTTCTACTGCTTTAGAGACACCTTTCCCCATCCAAGCATCGCCACCGTCACGTAGTTCTACTGCTTCGTATTCACCAGTAGATGCACCACTAGGAACGATAGCACGGCCGAAAGCGCCACTTTCAACGTGAACTTCTACTTCTACTGTTGGATTCCCACGAGAATCAAGTACTTGTCTTGCATAAACGTCTGTAATTAATGTCATAATTGATACACTCCTTTAGTTTAGGCTTTAGAATAAGATTCGGATTGGTAATGCCATGTATAGCAGTGTGGTAAGCTCCCCGTCATCGCAAACTAGAAGTTTCTCAAGAGAGCCTCATACTGTTTTACCTTACGATTACCATTGTACAGGAACTTATCCAAAGTTAATAATTTTGTCTTAAACATAGTTCTATTATTACTTTTTAATCAATGATTTACCAGTCATTTCTTCAGGCTGATCTACATTTAATAATTCAAGCATTGTAGGAGCAAGATCTCCTAAAATACCATCTTCCCGAAGCTGGACGGTTTTATCAGTTACGATGACTGGAACTGGATTCGTTGTATGAGCGGTCATCGGTGTCCCTTCTTCTGTAATAAGGACATCGGCATTCCCATGGTCAGCCGTGATAATCGTTTTACCGCCTTTTTCTTCAATTAAATCCACGATTTTTCCTAAACACTCATCAACTGCTTCAATCGCTTTTATCGTTGGCTCCACTTTCCCTGAATGACCAACCATATCCGGATTAGCAAAGTTTAAGATAATCATGTCATGCTTATCAGCTCGTATCTCGTTTAGAAGAGCGTCTGTCACTTCATAAGCACTCATTTCAGGCTTTAAGTCATAAGTAGCCACTTTAGGTGAACCAATCAAAATTCGTTCTTCTCCTGGGAATTCTTCTTCCCGCCCGCCGCTAAAGAAGAATGTAACATGTGGGTATTTTTCAGTTTCAGCGATGCGTAGTTGCTTTAACCCTGCATCAGAAACCACCTCACCAAGAACTTTATCTAAGTTTGTCGGCTCAAAAGCTACGAGACCTTGAACTGATTCACTGAAATGAGTCAAGCATACATAGTGCAAGTTTTTAGGAAATCTGTCTCCTCTGTCAAAGTCAGAAAATTCAGGGTTCGTAAATACTTGTGACATCTGGATGGCACGATCTGGACGGAAATTGAAGAAAATAATCGCATCTTCATCGTGAATCGTTCCGACAGGTGTTTCACCATCTTCTTCTGTCATAACTGCCGGCAGTACGAATTCATCATGGATGTCATTTGTGTAAGAGTCTTTTAATGCTTCGGTTGCAGAGCGGTATTTCAAGCCATCGCCGTATACCATTGCGCGATAACTTTTTTCTACACGGTCCCAACGCTTGTCTCGATCCATGGCATAATAACGACCTTGGATAGAAGCTAGCTGCCCTAACTGTAGTTCCTTCATTTTCTCTTCAAGAATCTGAATATACTTATCAGCTGATTGTGGTCCTACATCACGTCCATCAAGGAACCCATGGACATAAACCTCTTCGACGCCATGGTCTTTGGCCATTTCTAACAATGCCATTAAATGGTTTATATGACTGTGGATTCCACCATCAGACAACAGACCATATAAATGAAGGGCTTTCCCTTTTTCTTTAACATGCTTCATGGCACCAAGGAATGTTTTATTTTGGAAAAATTCTTTTTCTTTAATTGCAAGATTCACTCTCGTTAAACTTTGATAAACAACTCTTCCGGCTCCGATATTAAGGTGACCTACCTCAGAGTTCCCCATCTGACCTTCTGGAAGCCCCACTGCTAAACCACTTGCTTGTAGTGTCGCATGAGGGTAGTTGTTCCAGAAACGATCGAAGTTTGGCGTATTAGCCAAAGCTACAGCGTTTCCTTCTGTTTCTTCACGAAGGGCAAATCCATCGAGAATAATTAATGCTTTAGGTTGCTTACTCATTTCCTGCCTCCACAAGTTGTAAAAATGATTCGGCTTCGAGGCTCGCTCCTCCTACAAGGGCGCCGTCAATATCTGATTGGCCAAGAAGCTCTTTAATGTTTGCAGGTTTTACACTGCCTCCGTATTGAATGCGAACAGCTTCGGCTACTTCTTGTGAGAATGTGCTTCCTACAACTTTACGAATCACACCACACGTATCATTAGCATCTTCTGAAGAAGCTGTTTTACCTGTACCAATTGCCCAAATTGGCTCATAGGCAATGACAGTTTGTTTTACTTGCTCTTCAGACAATCCTTTTAAACCAGCGTTAACTTGTTCAGTGACGACATCGTTTGTTTTGTTAGACTCTCGCTCTTCTAGTGTCTCTCCTACACACACGATAGGTGTTAAGCCATGTTTAAAAGCTGCATGTACTTTTTGGTTAACAGTTTCATCAGTTTCACCAAACAACTCACGGCGCTCAGAGTGACCGATAACAACGTATTGAACACCTAAATCACTTAAGGCTACAGGGCTCACTTCACCAGTGAATGCACCATTTTCTTCAAAATACATGTTTTGAGCCCCAACTTTTACATCAGTGCCTTTTGCTTCTTGAACGAGTGCATCAAGAAAGAGGAAAGGAGAGCAAATAACAGAGTCAACTTTATCGCTTGATGGAACTTGTCCTTTCACTTCATTTAGAAAATGAAGTGCCTCTGCTTTTGTTTTGTTCATTTTCCAGTTTCCTGCAATAATCGGTTTACGCATGAAAATGCCTCCTATAGGTTATTTATCGTTTAATGCCACAACACCCGGGAGCTCTTTACCTTCGATGAACTCTAGGGAAGCACCGCCACCTGTTGAGATGTGGTCCATTTTATCAGCGTAGTCAAATTTTTCAACAGCTGCTGCAGAGTCACCACCACCAATAACGGTATACGTACTATCTGCATCTGCTAAAGCTTCTGCCACACCCTTCGTTCCTTGAGCGAATTTTTCCATTTCAAAAACACCCATAGGTCCGTTCCAGATGACAAGCTTAGAATTTTTCACTACGTCACGATATGTCTCAAGTGTTTTAGGACCAATATCTAATGCTTGCCAATCCGCTGGAATCGCATCGATGGCAACGACTTGTGTATTAGCATCCTCGCCAAACTTATCAGCGATAACACCGTCGATAGGCATATAGAATTTAACACCTTTCTTTTCAGCTTTCTCCATGAACTGCTTCGCTAAATCAATTTTATCTTCTTCTAGTAAGGATTGGCCAATTTCGTGCCCTTGCGCTTTAATGAACGTATAGGCAAGTCCACCACCGATGATCAGATTATCAACCTTGTCTAGAAGATTATCGATCACACCGATTTTATCCTTAACTTTTGCCCCACCGATGATGGCTGTAAATGGACGCTCTGGATTGGCCATTGCTTTTCCAAGTACTTCTAGTTCCTTTTCCATCAAAAGACCTGCTACAGCTGGAAGGTGCTTTGCAATCCCTTCTGTAGAAGCGTGAGCACGGTGGGCAGCACCAAATGCATCATTTACATAAACATCAGCAAGCTCTGCCATTTGTTTCGCAAGATCTCCATCATTTTTCTCTTCCCCTGATTCAAAACGGACATTCTCAATTAATACAACTTCGCCGTCGCTTAATTGTGAAACGGCTTTTTGTGGTTCTTCTCCCACAACCGTATCAGTTTTAATAACAGATTGTCCAAGTAAATCACTTAAGCGCTTTGCTACAGGGTCTAATCTTAGTTCATCAACTGCTTCGCCTTTAGGACGACCTAAGTGGCTTGCAAGAATCACTTTAGCGCCTTTTTCAATAAGGTGCTTAATTGTAGGAAGTGCAGCACGAATACGCGTATCGTCCGTTACTTCTCCGTTACTCATCGGTACGTTAAAGTCCACACGGCAAAATACGCGCTTTCCTTTTACATCTATATCTCTAATTGATTTTTTATTCATCGGAAGTTGCCTCCTTTAGGGTGGGTCAAGTGTCTGTAAAAAATTAGATAAAAGATCCCCAGGCAATAAGTTAAAGGAGACAGGACACGTGCCCGTCTCCTTTAAAATGGCGAACGCCAGGATCGATAAATCGTCTTAACTTATAGACCTTTTTTAGCGATATACTCAACAAGGTTAACAACTTGGTTAGAGTAACCTGTTTCGTTGTCGTACCAAGAGATAACTTTAACCATGTTTCCTTCCATAACCATTGTAGAAAGCGCATCAATTGTAGACGCATACGCGTTACCATTATAGTCTCTAGAAACAAGAGGCTCTTCGCTGTAACCAAGGATTCCTTTAAGGTCACCTTCTGCCGCTTCTTTAAATGCTGCATTAACTTCTTCAGCAGTTACGTCTTTACCAAGCTCAGCTGTTAAGTCAACAAGTGACACGTTTGGTGTTGGGACACGCATTGCGCCACCATTTAATTTTCCTTTTAATTCAGGAAGTACAAGCGCTACTGCTTTAGCAGCACCAGTTGTTGTCGGGATGATAGACTCAGCAGCTGCACGTGCACGACGGTAGTCCTTATGTGGTAGATCAAGGATTTGTTGGTCATTAGTATAAGAGTGAACTGTTGTCATCATACCACGCTTTAATTCAAATTTATCATTAAGGACTTTAGCAAATGGCGCCAAGCAGTTAGTGGTACAAGATGCGTTAGAAATTACGTGATGGTTAGCTGGATCATATTTGTCTTCGTTAACACCCATAACGACAGTAATATCTTCGTCAGATGCAGGAGCAGAAATAATAACTTTTTTCGCACCAGCTTCAAGGTGTTTAGCTGCAGCTTCACGTTTAGTGAAGATACCAGTAGATTCAACAACAACGTCTACGCCACGCTCTGCCCATTTAAGGTTGGCAGGATCTCTCTCTGCAGAAACGTTGATCTCTTTGCCATTTACAACCAGGTTATTCCCTTTAGCTTCTACTTTCACATCAAGCTTTCCGTGAACAGAGTCATATTGAAGTAAATGTGCAAGCATGTTGGCATCAGTCAAGTCGTTTACTGCTACAACCTCAACCTCTGGATTTTGAAGTGCTTGTCTGAATACGACACGTCCAATACGTCCAAAACCGTTAATACCTACTTTTGTTGCCATGATTAAATTCCTCCTTAGTTTTACTAAATCTTTATATTTATATCAAAGGGAAAGAAATAAAATCCCTTGAATAAAAACACCTGTATTTCCTATTATCTAATATAGTCTGATCTAAACTTATTTTTTTAACAGCGCTCTTGCTGCCCCTTCATCAGTGACAAGTGTCTGGCTCGGTCTCTGCTTCATATAGGCGTCAATCGCTCGCGCCTTTGATGCGCCACCTGCTATGGAAATAATGGTTGGAATACTTTCCAAATCCTCAAGCTGTAAGCCAATGGTTCGGACCTTATGTATAATGTCTCCTGTGTGATTAAAATAATAACCGAATGCTTCTGCAACTGCATTTTTTTCATGCAATTTTTTTAACACATCAGTGGACGAATTGCGTCTGACTGCCATCGTTTCAGCTTCTCCAATGCCATGAATAACCAATGTGGCTGAATGGATGAGTTCAAGTATTTCTTGAACTGAAGGCTCACTTACGAGAGATTCATATGCTTCCTTACTCAGTTGGTCAGGAACATGCAGTAACTTATAAGTCCCCATCGCTTTTCTCGCCATTGTAGCACATATCGTGTTAGCCTGATTTTCAACCTGTTCACCAAGGCCACCTCTAGCTGGAACAAAAAGCGTTTCTTTTAAATCTGAGTCTGGTATAAGCATTTCTGCCACGGCTGCTACAGATGTGCCTCCTGTGACAGCAATAATATTATTATGTGGCGATAGGTTCTGTTTAATGAGGTTGACACAAGCGCGCCCCATTTCTTTTTGAACCCATGGATACTCATCACTATCCCCGGGAACAATATGAACCTCATTAACATTTAATTTACTTTTTAACTCTTCTTCCATTGTCCTTGTATGAAAGACGTCCTTCATAACTACTTCCAGCTGACCAAGTAAATTATTCCCCTCATGGGATAATGTCATTCCAGTTGAAGCAAAATCAACGAGACCTTGATCTTTAAGGAAGGTTACTTCGCTTCGTAAAACTCTTTCTGACATTTCTAAATTACTGGCTAGCGTGCGCCGCCCAATGGGTTGCATTAAGCGGATAAACCGTAATATACGGTAACGTTGCCCGAGAACATCTACTAAGTCAGGCAATAATTTTTTTTGCAAGTCTAACAGCATGTTCATCGGTATTCTCCTTTTCATCGCTCAAATTATCGGGACTCATAAGGTCCCTTATAGACATATTATGTCCCACCCAGGCGAAAAAAAGACCCTTTCATTTAAAACAACCACGATGGTACGTAATAGATAAGCGTAAAATTTCCTAACAGTTATTTACACCATACTTTTACTACGTGCATTTTTATTGTAGCAAGGAAAAGGAATGTTAGCAACAATTAGCAATAAGTTTGTTTGTGAACATTTTGTAACTAAATGAATGTCACTATTGAACAAACAAGTAAATAATATAGTTACAATCACATGATCGTATTAAAAAGGCAAGCAGTGCAAAACGAGACGTCCCTTGGGAGCAGAGGCGTCTGAAGATCCAAAGATACGAAAGGCATTTTCTGCTCATATTGCTGAAAACGCCCCCTCGAGAAGCAGGCCTCTGTAACGTAAGAGCACTTTATTAGTCATTTTTAGGTGTATTTGGGTTTATGCCAGTGATTTATACTGAAAATAAAAGATGGATTTTTTCTTCTAAGTGATTAAAAGAGATAATTCCTTCATCTAAGACAGTGCCGTCCTCAGTTTCAATAACAGGAATACGAATCTGATATTTTTCAAGCCATTCATCCTGAGTATAAATGTCCCTTTCTTCAATTGAAAAGTGATGTTTGTTTTGTAATTTTTGAAGTGTCTCGAGGCCCTCAACACATAATGAACAGTCCTTCTTTGTATAAAAATAAATAGTCAATTTAAATCGCTCCTTTATGAAAACCGTTTGCGTTGAGAAGAAGTAGCAATATTCAATTCTTCTCTATATTTAGCAACGGTCCTTCTTGACACATTCATAAAATGCTCTTCTTTTAGAATGTCAGCTATTTTTTGATCGGATAATGGTTTTTGTTTGTTTTCTTCTTCAATTAAGCGCTTTAAATAAATTTTTACACGTTCTGAAGAAGCTGTTGAGAATGTTTTTCTCCCCACAGCAGCTTTAAAAAAGTATTTTAATTCATAAAGGCCCCAAGAAGTTTGGACATATTTTTTCACAGTAGCTCTCGACACTGTTGATTCGTGAACGCCAACTTCTAATGATATATCTTTTAAGGTCAGTGGTTTTAAGTAGGCAGGACCATGCTTAAAGAAACTGTACTGTTTCTGAACAATACACTTCATCACTTTCAAGATTGTCTGCTGGCGTTGGTCAATACTGCGATTAATCCATTGTACCTGATCGTACTTCTGTTTCATATACGTTTGAACATGCTGTTCTTGATTTGTCAGCAGACGTTTATAGTCACGATTAATTCGAATCTTTGGTCTGCTCTCTTCATTTAAACTCACTATAAATCTATCATTTATTTGTGACACTGTGACATCTGGTACGACATACCGGGCCGGTTCCTTGTGAAAGAGCGCCCCTGGTTTCGGATTTAAAGTTTGAATAAAATCAGCTACATACTGCACTTCTTCCAATGACACATTTTCTTTTTTAGCAATATCCTTATATTTATTTTTGGCTAAAAGATCCAAGTGGTTTTTTATAACCGACTCAGTAAGAGGATCTTTAACTTCCATGTGAGTAAGTTGGATTAATAAACATTCTTTCAAGTTCCAAGCTCCTATGCCATATGGTTCAAGTGATTGAAGGATCGCAATCCCTTGCTGAACATCAGCGATACATTCTGTCATATCTTCTGCCAGTTCCGCCGCTGAATGAGCTAAATAACCATTCTCATCTAAGCTTAAAGAAAGGTAGGTGACAATACGTCTCATATGTTCAGTTAAGTTCATTAAGCCAATCTGGTTTAACACATAATCTTGCAACCCCTCTGTCTCATCACTTACATGATCTAGCAAGGAATAATCATTTTCACCTTGATGAAAAGAGGAATAATCATGTATTGAAAATCTATCTTGCGTGCCCATTTCTGTCACGACTTCATTTGTAAAGTCCATCAAAGGATTTTCAAGCTGTTGTTCATGTAAGTAAGCGTTTAGCTCTGAAACGGAATATTGGAGAATGGTTATAGCTTGTCGAAGTTCATTCGTCATGATTAGTTTCATTGATTGCTGCTGATATAATCCAAAATCCATACTCATCCGATCAAGCCCCCTTCACCTTATTATACATGATCTGATCTCTTGTTTGTGGCTTAGCGACGAGGTTTTAATAGGATTTCACTATTTCTATGTTAACTAATTTAACAACGTACGTCTGTAGCTTAATTCCTGTATTTTAGGAAGAATGAACCGTGTAAAGTCTTTAAACTCGTTACCTATAATGGTTCTAAAATTATTGTCTCTCTCCCGTATAAAACGAACTATATGCTCCCCTATACTCATTCAATTCCAAAACAATTAGTTTAAAACAATATTCTCATACATGATGACAAGAAGCATTTCACCTATACTCATCCTCGGTCATCTCTAACAAGTAATGCTTATGTTCAAAAGTATTCACTTTTGATATATCAATTAAAGCTAGAATGAAGATAGCGTATACCTTAAATAGAGAAGGAAGTCACTATGGACTAGCTGATGATTTTCCTCTACACAATTTATCTATAGGGTCTCATGGTAAGACCGTTAACATATAATTAAATGGCTAAAAATTGTTTGTAAAACGATGTGTTGAGTTAACTATAAAACGAACCTTCAATCAGTGGGAGTTTTCGCTCTTCTCCCACTGATTGGTAGTTGAGTTAATCAGGACATTAGCGTCCGTTATCTCCCGCCTAAATAGATTATCTCTGCTCTCTATTTTGAGCCGGGAGTTTTACGGACGATTATCTGTGATAAAAAGATCAAAGGTTGTTTGAAACTAAACAAGAACGGTTATGATGAAACTGGGAGTACGAAACAGATTTATTTGTAATGTAAAATATTTGACCTTCATTGACCATTAAGGTTATGATGGTAGCATAATTAGAAGTCGTGTTTGGCTCATTCGCTTTAGTTAGCATACTCTAAGCCATTTTAGCGCGATTCTAACGACATAAGTGAAAAAATGTTACGGTTACCTGAAGTTTGTTAGGAGCAAGATTCTTTTTCACTGAGCTTTATTTAACATTACTTAAATAGACATTCTTATAATTAAGTATGTCTGCAATCACGTTTATTTTACGAACAAAAAAGGAGGAACTAATTATGAATCTAGTCCCAACGGTTATTGAACAAACAAATCGTGGAGAGCGAGCATACGATATTTATTCCCGTCTCTTGAAAGACCGAATTATTATGTTAGGAACACCGATTGACGATACTGTGTCAAACTCTATTGTGGCACAATTGCTGTTTCTTGCTGCTGATGATCCTGAGAAAGATATTTCGCTCTATATTAATAGTCCGGGTGGTTCAATTACAGCTGGAATGGCGATCTATGACACCATGCAATTCATCGGTCCTAAAGTTCAAACGATTTGTATCGGTATGGCGGCATCTATGGGAGCCTTCTTACTTGCTGCTGGTGAACCTGGTAAGCGATTTGCGCTACCTAACAGTGAAGTAATGATTCACCAACCATTAGGTGGTGCTCAAGGGCAAGCTTCAGATATTGAAATTCACGCTAAGCGTATCATCGAAATGAAAGAGAAGCTTAACCAAATCTTATCTGAACGTACGGGACAACCAATTGAAACAATCCGAAAAGATACGGATCGCGATAACTTTATGGATGCCTTTGCTGCTAAAAAATATGGTTTAATTGATGAGGTTATGGAAAAGAAAGCGGATATCACAAAATAAGATATGTGATTAAAAGAGAGCGGGAGATACCGCTCTCTTTCTTTGGATAAAACGAAAATTCAATCAGTGGGAATTGAGTTAATTAAGACATTAGCGTCCGTTATTTCCCACCTAAATAGAGTTAGCTCACTCCTCTATGTTGAGGCGGGAGTTTTACGGACGCTTATCTGTGAAAAAATTAAATAATCATGGCTACTACTGTGCATTGTCACCCTTAAACACTCTTTTCACCAAACCGAGCTTTAGCTTTTAAATGGCTTTGACTTGGCTAATCCTCTTTTTCCATAAATGAAACTAATGTGTTAAGAGCAACTTGTTCATCCGGGCCTTCGGCTCTTAAAAGGACTTTTTTGTTAACCGCGGCCCCAAGACTCATAATTCCCATTATGCTTTTAGCGTTAACATTTTTTCCATCCTTCTCAATAAATATATCGGAGGCAAACTTATTTGCTTCCTGTACAAATAATGCCGCTGGTCTAGCCTGTAGACCAGCTTTTCTTTTAATTGTGACTGTTTGTTCAACCATCCCTTTCTCCTCCTTCTTTATACCTTTCTATTCAAGCGCTTTCATAGATGTGTAAGAAGAACAGGGGATATTACACTTTTTCCCCTGCCCGAAGTTTATTAGCGAACTCTTCTATTTTCCGAAGGCGGTGATTGACACCTGATTTACTGACTTTACCTCCAGAAACCATTTCTCCAAGCTCTTTTAATGTTACTTCCTGATGCTCTACCCTCAGTCTCGCTATTTCCTGTAGCTTCTCAGGAAGTGCTTCCAGCCCTACTTCTTCCTTAATATAGCGTATATTCTCAACTTGCCTTAATGCTGCTCCAACTGTTTTGTTTAAGTTTGCGGTCTCACAGTTCACCAATCTGTTGACTGAGTTACGCATATCTTTCATGATTCTCACGTCTTCAAAGCGTAGTAAGGCTTGGTGAGCCCCAATAACATTAAGAAATTCGCTAATTTTCTCCCCTTCTTTTAAATACAAAATAAACCCTTTTTTTCTTTCAATCATTTTTGCACTAATATGGAACTGATCCATTAGCTCACACAATGAACGGTTATGTTCTTCATAAAGGGAGAAAATCTCCAAATGATAGGAGGAGGTTTCCGGATGATTCACTGAACCTCCCGCTAAAAAAGCCCCTCGCAAATATGATCGTTTACAACAGTCTTTTTTCACTAGGTCATCTGATATTTCTCGTGTGAAAGCAAACGTATTATCGACAATATGAAGAGATTCAAGAATTTGTCTCGCATCTTTCGATATTCTTACGACATAAACATTGTTTTTTTTCAAACGCATTTTTTTTCTAACTAGCAGCTCTACATGAACAGGAAAATGAGTTTTCAATAATGTGTAAATACGTCGCGCAATTGCCGCATTTTCAGTTTGAATATCTAATGTAATTTGCATATTACGAATAGATATAGCTCCGTTCATTCGAATTAACGCTGCTAACTCCGCTTTTGAGCAGCAATCCTTCACATCCATTTGCGTTAGTTCTTTTTTTGTCATGGAAGCAAACGACATTAGTTTCACCTCCAATTTCAATAAACTGTGACATTTTTTCTCATCTCATAATGAGTATGATGAGCACTATAGTAAGGATACTAATCTTTGTGATACCTTTAATGCATCGTGCCTCAATAAGTCATTATCAAAATATAAAAGGTCATCACCTATCATAAGTACATCTAACTCCTTTAATGCCTGTTCATCTAACGGAACTTCTGCTGCCCCTTCTTCTTTATAACGCTCCGCATAAGAATACGGTATAGGCTGTTTATTAAATAATACCGCATCAACGATTGATTCTCCAATATGCTCATCAATCGCCTGAACATGATCTGACACTGTATAACCATCTGTCTCTCCAGGTTGAGTCATGACATTGCATATATAAACTTTCATAGCATTTGCACGAAGGAGAGCTTCTTTCATCCCAGGGACAAGAAGGTTTGGGATCACACTTGTGTATAGGCTGCCCGGTCCAAGGACAATTAAATCGGATTGCTCAATCGCTTGAAGTGCTTCTGGCATAGGTTGGGGATTTTTCGGTTCTAAGAACACACGTTTAATTTTCTTCCCAACCGTCGGAATATTTGATTCCCCTTCAGTTAAACTGCCATCTGTATACTCTGCAAATAAAGTGAGGTGCTCATTGGAAGCAGGTAAGACATTTCCTTTAACATTTAATACTCGACTGATTTCCTGTACCCCTTGGGCAAAATCGCCCGTGATGGAGGTCATTCCTGCTAACAGTAAGTTACCTAGTGAATGACCAGATAAACCATTTCCATCTTCAAAACGATGCTGGAAAAGTTCCTCTACAAGGGGTTCCACTTCTGATAAAGAGACTAAGACATTGCGTATATCTCCAGGAGGCGGGATATTTAATTCCTTACGCAGTCTACCTGAACTTCCACCATCATCCGCAACTGTGACGATTGCAGAGATTTCAACTGGAAATGTTTTTAAACCACGAAGGAGAACTGATAATCCAGTTCCTCCTCCAAGAACTGTTATTTTGGCTTTCTTCACGTCTCTCGTTTACCTTTTTCAGCATCCCGGTGTGTCACATACGTATAAAAGTCCAATTCAGAAAGTCGTTTTTTAAAATATTCAGCAAGTGTCACAGAGCGGTGTTTCCCCCCTGTACACCCAATGGCTAAAATAAGCTGACTTTTACCTTCCCGTTTGTAGTGAGGGAGCATATATTGCAATAGATCATCTAATTTTTGAATAAATTGCTGGGTTTCGTTCCATTTCAAAACATAATCTGACACTTCTTTATCAAGGCCCGTTTTCGGCCGCATATGATCGATATAATGCGGGTTTGGGAGAAAGCGTACATCAATAACTAAGTCTGCATCAATTGGTATCCCATGTTTATAGCCGAATGACAAGAGATGAACACTGAAAGTTTCCTTAGTCCCAGAAGAAAAACGTTGTATAATGCGTTCACGTAATTCAAGCGGTTTAAGGTCACTTGTATCAATGATGATTTGTGCTTGACCTTTTAAATCATTTAAAATACGTCTTTCAGCTGTTATCCCTTCCAAAGGTCCACCACTCTCAGCAAGAGGATGAGACCGTCTTGTTTCTTTATAGCGCCTCACTAAAGTTGCGTCTTTGGAATCCAGGAAAACAATTTGTGGTGTGACGGCTGAATCAGATGAAAGGGTATTAATTGATTCAAATAAATCATCAAAAAATTCTCGACCCCTCAAGTCAATGACGAGAGCGACCTTTTGCATTTTGCCTCCTGATCCTTCTACTAAATCAATAAACTTTGGAATTAAAGCTGGTGGCAGATTATCAACACAAAAATAACCCATATCTTCAAAGCTCTGTACGGCAACCGTTTTTCCAGCTCCTGACATCCCAGTAATAATGACTAATTCTATCTCGTTCATTAATCGTTTTTCTGTCATGTGACTTCCCCTCGTCTTTCTTACGACTTAAATGTTTTTGCACCTTCTCCTTCTGCCTCCAACCGGTAGGAGAGCAGTTCCATATCTTCATTGTACGTAAACGTCCCATACAACATCCCTTGCTTTGTCAGCACATGTTCAAAAATAAGATAGTCGCCCATGGCCATCGGCAAGTCAGTAATTTGCTCTATAGGGATCCAGGCTAGCTCTCCTTCTGGTGATACAGGGAGTAAATGACCAGAAAAATCGCTTGACCGAAAAGTAAACATCATCCATTCGTTTACCACTTCACCATTCTCTTCGATTACAAAGGTAAAAATCCCTCTTAACTGTGGATCTTGTAATAATACTCCTGTTTCTTCTTTGTATTCTCTTGTGGCACTTTCTAAAATGGATTCTCTTAACTCCATTTTCCCTCCGGGGGCCACCCACCAGCCTCGGCTCGGTTTTTTTAGCAACAACACTTTTCCATCTTTTATTAATACACTATTTGTGACACGTTGCACCTTCCATCACCTCGCAAGGGAAGTATCGTCTTATCATTGTGTGTTTAAGCTTATTTGTCATCCTGTCATATTTATATTTATAAAAAAACATGTGCCCATTAGAAGACCATTTGAAATTTGGTTATTCTCTTCTATTTTATCATTAATAAAAAGAAAACGTTCTATCTTTACATGAAAATCTAATCACATTTTTATCATTACGAAGCAGAGGTCGCTATCAGTATACTACAACTCTTATATTACGACCAATATCGAACCTGTAAAGTTAATCGTTCAATAAAAAGCGCTAATCCATTAACTACTGTCATTCAATTAACTGTGTTCCCCATCAGTAATAGATAAATTAAGTAACTTTAATCTATGAAGTCGGGCTTCAATTTCTTCATCATAGTTTTTTCTAAAGACAAAAAAAGGACACAGGCTTTTGCCTGTGCCAAAAAGTAATATATAAAAAGGGGGTCAATTACTAACTACATGATAACCTTTCTTTATTTCAGCATTGTTACAGAAGAGTTAAGTGACAATTACTTTTTATGAAATTTAGTGAGTTGCTTGTTTTCATTGGGGTTGTAGCATTCCAAAAAAAGTAACCGCAACTATAACAGATAGACCTATACATATAGTACAGGTACCAGGTCTTTTATTCTTTTCTCCAAAATTTTCTCTTTTTAAGAGTGTTTAGCCGCTTAAAAATGTCTCAATTTCAGAAAAAAATACTTACCTTCTTTTTATCTGGTTTAGGTGCACCATTTATTAGTTTTCTTTCATAAGCATCACTTTGCCAATTTCCAAAACACACAAAAACGAGACGAAGAATCACTCTCTTGTCTCGTTTAGTATCTTAGGTGGTGAGATTCCCCACCTCAAACCTGTTCAGTCTTTTTTAATTCTTCTAGAAGACTCTCCACATAATGCTGAGCAGATTGCGCTGCAATACTGCCATCACCTGTTGCTGTTACAATTTGTCTAAGCATCTTTTCACGAATATCGCCTGCAGCAAAAACTCCAGGTACTTTTGTTTCCATATCTTCGTTAGTTTCTACATACCCTTCTTCATTTGTAATTCCCAAATTCATAAACGGTTCGTTAATAGGAAGCATTCCAATGTAAATGAACGCACCGTCGGTCTTAAATTCTTTTTCTGATCCATCAGTTTTATCAATGAGAGTCACACTACTCACCTTGCCGTTCTCTCCATTGATTTCTTTTACGACATGACTCCAGATAAAGTCAATTTTTTCATTTTCAAATGCTCTCTGCTGTAGAATTTTCTGGGCTCTTAATTCATCTCTCCGGTGTATGACAGTTACTTTGCTGGCAAAACGTGTTAGATAAACAGCCTCTTCAACAGCTGAGTCTCCCCCTCCAATAACAACAAGCTCTTTCTCCTTAAAGAAGGCACCATCACATACGGCACAATAAGAAACACCTCTACCGCTCAATTCTTCTTCACCAGGAACACCTAATTTTTTATATTTAGCGCCTGTCGTAATAATGACTGCTCGTGCTTTATATTCTCCATTTCCTGCAATAATTCGTTTGTATTCTTTTCCATCTATAATCTCTTTCACATCGCCATAAATATACTCAGCGCCGAATTTTTTAGCATGGTCAAACATTTTTGTAGATAAATCAGGACCTAATATATGATCATATCCTGGATAATTTTCAACATCTTCAGTATTAGCCATTTGGCCACCCGGCATGCCCCGCTCTAACATAGCAGTGCTCAGATTTGCCCGGGATGTGTAGACTGCTGCTGTCATTCCTGCGGGACCTGCCCCAATGATGATAACATCATAAATTTTTTCCTCGCTCATGATCTCACTCCCTAGCGTATATCTTTCGTTGTTTTTCTTGTCATGTTTATACTATTCAATTTAATAAAAGAAGTCCAAGAAGTTGCTTACAGGATTATCTGTCTTTATTATAGTTTAAACTCTTGTGAAGCAGTTCATGCTATTTTTCCACCACTTCTGAGCGGTAAAGGAATTGTCTTCTATCATGAGAAGGTTTGTTTCCCTTCTCAACCTCGTTTAATAGATACGTTATTAATCCTTGCTTCTTAACGTCTTCCTGCCGAATGTCTTCCCAAATGTGCTTGGCAGTCTGTAGATCCCCACAGTGCCAGGAAAGAATCGCCATTTGATGCGTAATATGAGGCAATTTTGGTAGAGAATAGTCACCAAGTAATTTATCATACCAAGCAAAGGCAGTTTTATACTCTCCTGTCATACTTAATGCCCTCGCTAAATAGTGACAATCCCACGCATCGATAGGTCGTAAGTTCACAAGGTTTTTCACCCACGTTGCTGCCTCTGGTTCTCTCTTCAAATGGAGTAAAACTGCCATCAAACATTGAGCAAGAAAATTAGGTTCTTCTTTTAGTAATAAATTCTGCAATATATTTTCTGCATCTTCCCATTTGTTTTGGTATATTAAGGATTCAGCAAGGTAAACATACATATTCCAATTATCAGGTTCTTCTCCAATTAGCTTCCGTGCTTCTTGCTCAGCTTCTGGGAAATCTCCACGATTTAATAATGCAATAAGGTGGAATCCACCATGCATTTTTTGATGCTCAGGTGAAAAGTCACGGGCCGGATCCTTTTGTTTTTCAATCATGTCCAGAAGCGATTCTGCGTCGTCTGCAAATTCTCCATCCTCATCCATCTTTAAATATTCTTCTAAGTTTTCTTTCGCCTCTTCAAATTCCCCTAAATGCGCGAGATTGTTAGCCATAAAGAAATAGCACTCACTCATATAAGGGTCTACGTCAAACTTAATTTTGTTAAGCCATTCATTTGAACGGTCGTAATTTCCTTGTTCTGATAACACAATAGCGAGCTGACACATAAAAACAGGCTCTTCCGGATCTAAGCGGATAGCCCGTTCAAAGTGCATAATGGCTTTTTCAATTTGCTTATTTTGGTAGGCTTCAATTCCTTTTTTATAAAAATAACCACCATCCTGTATAAAAGGGATCACGCGCCCTTTTTTTGCCTTTGTTTCAATTTCTGGCATATATGTGTGCCCCCATTCTTTCTCTTCACTCAAAAAAAGAGCGTTAAATTGACTTATTTCCCCATATTTCGCCTATTCTCTTTGCAGTATAACACGCTTATAGTAGTGTAACAACGAATCCAGCTTAAAAGATTGCCGAACGAGGAATATTCAATTGACTCTTAAGCGGTATTATCGGCGAGATAGAGGTCGTATGGCATAACAATTTAGATAAGGGGCCATTTACAAGTACCTTAACGACCACTCGGAAATAGTTCTACCGAGTGGTTATTAATCACTTTTTCTTCACATGCCGGTCTTCTAGCCTCTGTAAAACATCATCAAGTGAAAGCTTTTGTTCTTGAAGTAGAACAAGCCAATGATAAAGGAGATCCGCACTCTCCCAAGTAAGCTCTTCTTTGTCGCGATTTTTTGCCGCTATAATGACTTCTGCCGCTTCTTCTCCTACTTTTTTTAAGATTTTATCCACACCTTCATTGAATAAATATGTTGTATATGCACCTTCAGGTCGTGTTACCTCTCTCTCAGCAATAATACGTTCAAGCTCCTCAATGATGGCAAATCTTTTTGGGGAAACGACGCCATGTCTGTCTGATTGTTTACCCGCTGCTGCCCAAAGCTGCTCAGAGAAACAGCTCACATCTCCTTTATGGCAAGCCGGCCCTTTCGGTGTTACTAAAATGACAAGAGCATCTTGGTCGCAATCATAGCGAATTTCATTCACAGTTTGTGTATTACCAGATGTGGCTCCTTTATGCCATAATTCTTGACGTGATCGGCTATAAAACCACGTTTCACCTGTTTGAGCTGTTTTTGCTAGTGATGATTTGGACATATAGGCCAAAGTTAGAACTTGCTTTGTCTGACTATCTTGGACAATAGCAGGAATTAATCCTTTCTCGTCAAACGTTAAGTGATCAATGTTCATCGAATTTCCAGCCCCTTTTCTTTTAAGAACTTTTTCACTTCAGCTACTGACGTTTCTCGGTAATGAAAAATGGAGGCTGCTAATGCGGCATCTGCTTTGCCGTGTGTAAATACATCGTAAAAATGTTGTTGGTTACCAGCACCACCAGATGCAATAACAGGGACAGACACTGCCTCACTCACTTTTTTCGTTAGCGCCTCATCAAATCCTTGCTTTTCCCCATCTTCATCCATACTAGTGACTAAAAGTTCTCCTGCACCTTGGGAAACAGCTTCTTGTGCCCAGGTGATCACTTCCCAATCAGTCTTTCTTCGCCCACCGTGCGTATAGACGAGCCATGACGACAGTGTGTCATCCCATTTTGCATCTATCGCCACAACAATGCATTGAGACCCAAAAAAATCTGCGCCTTCACGAATAAGCTCCGGTCTTGTTACCGCTGCTGTGTTTAGCGACACTTTATCCGCACCTGCGCGTAAAATACGTTTCATATCTTCCAACGTATTAATGCCACCCCCAACAGTGAACGGTATAGCAAGTGTTCCTGCCACCTCTTCAACAACATCCACCATTGTTTCCCGGCCTTCATGTGATGCTGAAATATCGAGGAACACTAATTCGTCCGCCCCTTGCTCATCATAAAAGGCAGCTAATTCAACAGGATCTCCAGCGTCACGTAAGTTGACAAACTGGACGCCTTTTACAACTCTCCCTTCTTTCACATCAAGACATGGGATGATTCGTTTCGTAAGCATTAACGATTCACCTCATTTAGAGCCACTTCAAGATGAATACGATCAGTGTAGAGTGCTTTTCCAATAATGGCACCTGCTATACCACTATCCTTGTTAGCTAAAAGTTCTTTTAAATCGGTTAAATCACTGACTCCACCTGAAGCAATGACCTGCTTGTTTGTTGCTTGTCCTAAGCTAGCAATTGCCGCAACATTTGGCCCTGATAGCATGCCGTCTCTAGATATATCCGTCATAATAAACGTTTCTGCACCTTCCTCAGCCAATACTTTCCCAAGCTCTTCTGCTTTTACTTTAGATGTTTGTAGCCAACCATGTGTCGCAACATAGCCATCCCTTGCATCAATCCCGATTGCAATACGCTTCCCGCCATATACATGAAGCATGTTTTTAACAAATTCGGGGTCAGAAATAGCTGAACTTCCCAGAATGACACGAGATACACCTGCTTCTAGATAGGTCTCTATATCTTCTTGGCGTCTAATCCCTCCGCCAATTTGAATATTTGCAGAAAGCTCACGTGCTGTTTTTATCACGTCTGCATGATTAACTGGGTGACCTTCTTTCGCTCCATCCAGATCAACCATATGGATCCAGTCAGCACCTTTATTTTCAAAACGTGCTGCCATGTCAAAAGGAGAGTCGCCATAGATGGTTTCTTTATCATAATCCCCTTGCATAAGTCGGACACATTTGCCACCACGTATATCGATAGCTGGATAAATTGTAAACTTACTCATAGGTTGTCACCCCTTTTTGATTCACATAGTTTCTCAGCATGCGCATCCCGACCTCACTGCTTTTTTCCGGGTGAAATTGCGTCGCCCAAACCGATTTCTTCGCCACGACTGCTGGTACTTGTTCCCCACCATAGTCAGCTGTAGCCACAAGGACATCACGTTCTTTTGCGTTGACGAAATAAGAATGAACAAAGTAGACGTGTCCTTCTGGGACATCATGAAGGATTGGGTGAGTAGTATCCTTAAACGTTAACCGATTCCACCCCATATGAGGAATTTTATATGCACCTTCTTTAAAACGTGTCACGTACCCAGGAAGTAGACCCAAACCATTTGAAAAGCCATTTTCCTCACTTTTTTCAAATAATAACTGCATACCTAAGCAAATACCAAGCAAAGAATTCTCTTTCTTTGCCCAGTCTTTTATAAATACATCAAGCTTTCTCTTTTCAAGCTCAATCATGCCATCTTTAAAGGAGCCTACTCCCGGTAATATGAGCTGTGTAGCCTTTTCAAGCTCGTGAGGCTTTTCAGAAAGAAAGCACCTATGCCCCAGTCTTTCAAGCGCTTTTGTGACACTGTGTAAGTTTCCCATACCATAATCAATAATGCCGATCATGATAAACTTCCTTTTGTTGAAGGAATACCTTTTACTCGCGGGTCTAATTGTGTTGCTTCATCTAGAGCACGACCGAGGGCTTTAAAAATGGCTTCAATAATATGATGAGTATTCGTCCCGTAGTGAATGATCACGTGGAGATTCATACGGGCCTCTAAAGCTAGTTTCCATAAAAATTCTTCGACTAACTCAGTGTCGAACGTGCCCACTTTTGCTTTAGGCAATTCACCACGCAATTCAAAGTGAGGACGATTGCTCAAGTCAATCACTACTTGGGCTAAAGCATCATCCATTGGAACAAAAGCATTGCCATAGCGACGAATCCCTTTTTTATCCGCTAATGCTTCTTTCAGTGCTTCTCCTAGAACAATTCCTATATCTTCTGTTGTATGATGATCATCAATGTCCACATCCCCGTTTGCTGTTAAGCTGAGATCAAATAACCCATGCTTTGTAAATAAATCGAGCATATGAGTCATAAAAGGGACATCTGTCGTTAAATCAGCTGTTCCGTCCCCATCAATTGAATATGTTAGCTCAATCGTTGTTTCGTTTGTTTTTCGCCTTTTACTTACTTGTCGCTTTTCCATATTTCCTTAATCCTCCAATCTCTTCTCCACAGCTCGAGCGTGGGCTTCCAGATGTTCAAGTCGAGCAAAGGTTGCAATTTTAGATGCCTGTGACTGAATCGCCTGTTTACTATAGGAAATGATGCTTGATTTTTTCGTAAAATCTTCAACTGTTAATGGACTTGAAAATCGTGCAGTACCATTTGTGGGAAGAACGTGGTTAGGTCCAGCAAAGTAATCTCCCACTGGCTCTGAGCTATGCTCCCCCAGAAAGATAGCGCCTGCATGCCGGATACTTGGTAAAATTACCCACGGATCTTCCGTTTGGATCTCCAAGTGTTCTGCGGCTAATTCATTGACTGCTTCAACAGCTTGTTCCATCGTTTCAGCTAAATAAATGGCGCCATAATGTTTTATCGCTTCCTCTGCAATAGCTTTTTTCGGTAAAGTAGCCAACTGTTCCGATACTTTTTGAGCTACTTCCTCTGCTAAAGCTCGGTCAGTTGTAACAAGGATAGCTGTGGCCATTGGATCGTGCTCTGCTTGTGATAATAAATCTGCCGCTATATAAGCTGAGTTAGCCGTACGATCGGCTAAAACAGCGATCTCACTAGGCCCGGCAATCATATCAATGGCCACAACACCGAACACAAGTTGTTTAGCAAGTGCCACATAAATATTTCCCGGTCCGACAATTTTATCTACAGGCTCTATAGAATCCGTTCCGTAAGCTAACGCCCCAATTGCTTGAGCACCACCTACTTTGTGAATTTCTTTTACGCCTAATTCATGGGCTGTCACGAGCACGATATTATCTAATGTATTATTTTTCTGAGGTGGCGATGTCATGACGATACGCTTGACTCCTGCAACTTGAGCTGGTACGACGTTCATAATAATCGAAGACGGATAGGCGGCTCTACCTCCAGGCACGTACACACCAACAGCATCTAGCGGCGTCACTTTCTGACCTAGTATCGTCCCATCCTCTTTCGTCGTCATCCACGATTGCTGAACTTGGCGGACATGAAAATCTCGAATATTGGTAATGGCTTCTCGTATAATGGTTAACGTTTCTTCAGAAATAGCGTCATACGCCTCAGATATTTCTTCTTGTGATACGAGAGTATTGGTTATCTCTACTTCATCAAATTTTAATGTATATTTTTGAAGGGCTTTATCCCCTCTTTCTTTGACGTCTTCAAGAATAGCAGTCACCGATTGACGTTGTTGGTCCGTCCCTTGATCAATGGAACGTTTAAGTGAAACTGTCTCTTTAAGAGGTATAATCTTCACAGTTATAGACTCCTCTCTTTCGCATTAATGACATCAGCCAACCGGTCTACCATATCATCAATATCAGTTGACTTTGTGCGATAGCTTACAGGGTTGACAATAAAGCGTGATGTAATAGGCATCATTGTCTCTATTTCTACTAGTCCATTTTCTTTCAAAGTTTGCCCTGTGGACACGATATCCACAATCCGATCTGCAAGGCCGATAATCGGTGCCAGTTCTATTGAACCATTAAGCTTAATTATCTCCACTTGTTCACCTTGTTCCCGAAAATATTCACTTGCAAGGTTAGGATATTTAGACGCAATTTTAGGAGCGACTTCGTAATCCCTATTATAGGTAGGCAAAGCAGCAACTGCCATGTAACAAGCACTTATTTTTAAGTCAAGTACTTCATAGACATCTCGTTTTTCCTCAATCATCACATCTTTACCTGCAACACCCACATCGGCTGCACCGTGTTCAACATAAGTTGGGACATCCATGGGCTTCGCCAGAATAAATCTCATTTTCGCCTCAGGGACTTCAATAATAAGCTTTCGGGAGTCCTCGAACTCCGGCGGTAAAGGGTAGCCCGCTTCTCTAAGCAGTTCCACTGCTTCTTCAAATATGCGACCTTTAGGCATCGCTACTGTTAAACATTCGTTGCTCATTAAGTCGCACCCCCTTTTCCATTTGTTCCAACAAAGTAAATCACGTCTTCAAACTGAGCGGAATACGCATCGACATCCTTAATACCGCTTAACTCCTGCATCACCACTGAGTGACCTTGCAGACGTAGCTCCTTCGTTTTTTTCATCGCTTCCTTTCGGCGGTCGTGACTGAAAATTAAGCAAACATCTTGATTAAAAGACACCTCACTTTGGCCAATCGCTTCAGTTAAACGGTCAAGTCTCAGCCCAAATCCCGTAGCTGCTTCAGGGTGATCAAACTCATTAAGTAAATGATCATAGCGGCCACCACTTCCTACCGGATAACCAAGTCCTTCACTATAGGCCTCAAAAACGGTTCCAGTATAATAACTCATATGCATCACAAGATTTAAATCTACGATTAAATTTGTCTCCAATTCATACGTATTAAGTATAGAGAATAAATGATTGAGCTGTTTCAATGCGTTAAGTGCTTCCTCAGACTCGGCAATCTCTTTTGCTTCTGAAATAATGTCTGGGCCGCCTTTTAATCGTAACAATTTGAAAAGTCGTTGCTTATCAATTGAGGAAAGAGGCAATTGTTCAACCTCTTTTCGGAAGCCAACATAATTTTTTTCGTATAAATGCCGTCTAAAGTGATTGACACGCGTTTCATTTCCTAACACTTCCATTAGAAAGGCATTTACAAAGCCGATGTGACCAATAGCAACCTTACTTTGAAGTGCGCCCGCACAATGGAGAGATGCTATCATAAGGGAAATCACTTCAGCATCAGCACTGCTAGATTGATCGCCGATAAGCTCCACACCAACTTGTTCAAATTCAGCTGGTCTTCCCCCTTCAATTTGTTGAGCACGAAATACTGGTGCTTCATACGTTAAACGTAGTGGCCTGTTAGCGCTCTTCAAGGTAGAAGCTGCAATTCTTGCAATGGGTGCTGTCATATCAGGACGAAGCACGAGCGTATTACCTTGTTGATCTAACAACTTAAATAACTGCTGATCAAGGATCGCAGAGGCTGATCCCACCGTCTCATAAAACTCCAAGGTAGGTGTTTCAATTGGCACATACCCCCATAGTCCCATTTCTTTAGAGATAGCTTCTTTAACCTGCTTTTTGAGTTGATAAAGCTCTGGGAGCGTATCTCTCATTCCTAACGGTTTTTCGAACATAAATAGCTTTGACATGACGTCCCTCACCTTCTACACTTTCATTTAGTTTGTATATTAACAACTTGACGATTCAGGTAACATTTTAAATTTACTTTATTTCGCTAATGTGATAGAGCAATAAAGACCTTAAGAGTAGTCTACAAGGGAAATAGCATTACGTCAATATTAAAGTTCCTTTAAATTGCTTCACTTATTTCAAACTTTTATATTAAAAAAAGCAGCTGAATAATCGCTTATTCATGGCTGCCTTCGTTTTTTTTATAAAGCTAAGCTTCAATCAGTGGGCGTTTTCGTTCTTCTCCCACTTGAGTTAATCAGGACATTAGCACCCGTTAGCTCCCGCCTAAATAGAGTTACCTCTCCTCTCTATTTTGATGCGGGAGTTTTACGGACGCTTATCTGTGATAAGTTGCATAGGGTTTCCCCCCACAAAATATCCTGGCGGAACATCTTTGTGAACAAGAGTCCCTGCTGATACAATTGCACCGTCTCCAATCGTGACCCCTGGAAGTATAGTTGTATTTGCTCCGATCATGACATTATTTCCTATCGTGACACGCCCAAGCCGGTATTCTTTAATTAAATATTCATGAGCCAAAATAGTTGTGTTATATCCAATGACTGAGTTTTTACCTATCGTAATTTTTTCGGGGAACATCACATCCATCATCACCATTAATGCGACAGCTGCTTTCTCCCCTACTTCCATACGCAAAAAAGTCCGATATAACCAGTTCTTAACACCAAGGAAAGGCGTATATCGTGCCACTTGAATGACTATAAAATTCTTTACTACTTTAAAAAAAGGCACTGTTTTATAAACTTGCCACAATGAGTTCGCCTCACTGACAGGATAACGCTCTGTCTTTCTGCCCATAGCCCCCACCTGCCTAACTTGAATGGATTATTTAGAAGACGTTACTTCTAAATATGTTAATAAATCCCTCATATTGTTTAGCATAATGTCCGGCTCAAAAGATGCTAAATGGTCACTTCCTTTAACACTCCAAGCGACACCAGCAGTTTTCGTTCCGGTATTTTTGCCGCCGAGAATATCATGTTCGCTATCCCCTACCATTATGGCTTGTTCTGGTGTTGCTTTAAGAGCTCTTAACGCTTTTAATAACGGCTCTGGATCCGGTTTATAATTCTCTACCTCATCCAATGAAATAATAACGTCGAAGAATTGATCTAATTCCATAAGCTCTAAGCCACGAATTGCTGTGTCTCGTCGCTTCGTGGTCACAATCGCCATCTTATAGCCTTCATTTCTTAATATGTCTAGTGTTTCTGAAACACCTTCATATTTTTTCACAAGCGCATCGTGTTGTGCATGGTTGAACGTGCGATAGGTGGTCGTCATCTCATCTAATTTACTATGATCAAGTTTAGAAAAGGTTTCAGAAAGAGGAGGACCAATAAACGAAATCACATCATCTCGTGTGTATTGCCCCGGGTAATAAGTCTCCATCGTGTGAAGAAACGAAGCAATTATTAAATCAATGGTATTGATTAATGTACCGTCGAGATCAAATAAGACTGTATTTATGCTTTTGCGTTGTATCATACGTTAACATCCTTTCATAATTCAAAGCTAGCTTATGACGAACGTTGAGAATAGGAGATAGCTGATTGCTCTTCCTGTTTTAACTTCTTTTTATCTAGCCTGTTCCAAACAAAAGCAACCGTCACTGTCAACAAAGTAGCTACGATAAGGCGAACCGCTAGTAGCGGCCAAAGTGGAATACCTAGTGGTGCAAAAATAAGAGTATCTTCAATAACGGCATGACATGCTACTAAAAAAATAAACACGAGATAGAGGTCTTTTTTACTTACCCCGTCCTCTTTCACTGCCTGAATCATCACCCCTGCACCATACGCTAATCCAAATACTAAACCAGCCGCCAACGTTGTCGCTGTATTAGGTTTGACGCCAAGCAGCTTTGTAAAAGGGCTCATCCATTTTGAAAAGACGGAAAGCCACTGTAAATCTTTCATTATTTGAATAAAAAGCATAATAGGAATAACAATTATCGCTAGTTGCCCAATTCCGAATAGGGCACTCTCTATTCCATGTAACACAATATAACCGTATCCTTCAACCACTTCTGGCTCACTGGCCGGTATAAAACCGTATGTCGCTTTCTCTTCACCGCCTTGCCAAAACAGATGAATAAGCCATGCAGATATGAAAGCAAGTCCAAGACGAACTATCAATACGATCGACACCTTTAAGCCAACTTGTTTAGCCACAGCTGATTCAATGAAGAGATTATGGGAAAATGAAAGCATGACAGCTAAAATGAAAACTTGTTTCACCGTTAAATCCATTGTCAACATAGCACCTATACCGGCATACAAATTCAGCACATTCCCTAAAACAATTGGAATAGCAGCTTCACCAGTTAAACCGATCCACCCCATAAAAGGAGATAGTAGCTTTGTTAACCAATCCATCACGACTGTATGTCCAAGTATCGTGACAATCAATGTGACAGGAAAGATAATTTTCCCGAGTTTCCATGTCGTCAGAAGACCGCTTTTCAAACCATTTTTTAATGTTTTCATTCAGCCGGCACTCCCTTCTGTTGACATAGCAAATCTGTTACTTCTTTTTCTTCGGTTTACTTCGTTTTTGTTTATTTGATTTAGAAGTAGTTCCATCATCTAAATAACGCGGGGCTGACAACCCAGTTTTTCGGCGGTATATAAGAATAATAATACCTCCGATCACCGTGATTATAGAAACGATTTGAGCAGTTCTTATCACGTCTAAAATTAGTAAGTTATCAGTTCTAATACCTTCGATAAAGAATCGTCCTACTGAATACCATATAGCGTACGAGATGAATAATTCCCCACGACGTAAGTTAACACGACGCAACCAGAGCAAGAGTATAAAACCGATAATATTCCAGACAGATTCATATAGAAATGTCGGATGATGATAAGCACCTTGTATATACATTTGATTAATAATGAAGTCTGGAAGCATTAAGTTCTCTAAGAAACTTCTAGATACCTCACCACCATATACTTCTTGATTCACAAAGTTACCCCAACGCCCAATTGCCTGTCCTAAAATAATACTTGGCGCGGCAATATCGGCAATCTTCCAAAAAGACAAGCCTTTTATTCTCGCATAAATATAGGCTGTTAAAAGAGCGCCTATTAACCCGCCATGAATAGCCAGGCCACCTTCCCATATATAAAATACCCGTACTGGTTCTTCCACAAATTGCTCCCAACGGAAAATAACATAATAAATTCTAGCCCCTATAATAGCGGCCGGTAATGCGAAAAGGAGCAAATCAGCAAACATATCGGCAGGCAGGCCCCGCTTCTTCGCCTCACGGTTAGCAATGAGGTAACCGATAAAAGCTCCAAGCCCAATTAATAAACCGTACCAATAAACAGTGAGGGGCCCAAGTTCAAATGCAACTGGATTCAATGGTTGGATTGTTCCGATAAACATATGTACACCTCTTTTTCTTATAATAGCTATGTCTATGTTATATAACGCCACACTTCTGTATGGAACAAGTAAATAACATAGAATGACCGTGACACCTTTATGACCAAATTTTCAAGGACAGCAGGCCAGCCAACTGTCCATTCATTTTATAATGTATCATACATGTGAAAAATAGTTGAAGAAAATACCTTCAAATAAAAATAAAGCTTTCTTTTCACAAGTGAACCGTTTCAATTATGAAAAGTTCCCTTGTCATTAATACTCTTCTCTGTCGCTTTCTTCAATAACATGATTAAGCCGTTCAGAGAACTGTTCTGCTGCATTAATCCCCATCCGTTTCAAGCGAAAATTCATCGCTGCTACTTCTATGATAACAGCTAAATTTCGCCCAGGTCTCACAGGGAGTGTTATTTTAGGTAAATCAGTATCAAAAATTTTAATTGTCTCTTCGTCTAATCCGAGACGATCATACTGTTTTTTCTGATCCCATATTTCTAAATCTATCGTTAACCCGATTCGCTTGAAGTTCCTTACAGATCCTGCACCAAAAAGCGTCATAACATTGATAATTCCAAGCCCGCGAATCTCTAATAAGTGTTTAATTAATTCAGGTGCTCTTCCTACGAGGACATTATCATGCTCTTCTCTAATTTCTACAGAATCATCTGCGACGAGGCGATGTCCCCTTCTAACAAGATCCAACGCCGTTTCACTTTTCCCTACCCCGCTTGATCCAGTAATGAGGACGCCTATTCCGTAAATATCAATTAACACGCCATGTACTGCTGTCATTGGTGCTAATCGGCTTTCTAAAAATGTTGTCAATTGACTACTTAACCGTGTTGTCGTCATTGGAGAGGAAAGAACAGGGACTCCCACTCTATCTGCGGCTTCAATGAGGTTTTCAGGCGCTTCCATTCCTCTTGAAAGAATGATTGCAGGTGTATCATAGGTGCATAGCCCTTCCATCCTATCAATTTTCGCCTCTTCATCTAATTCATCATAGAACGACATTTCTGTTTTACCTAACAATTGAATTCTTTTAGCCGGATAATATGTAAAATAACCGGCCATTTCCATACCAGGCCGCGATATATCACTTGTCGTTATTGGTCGAAACGCTACTGCTTCTTCATTATTTAACAGTTTAAAGTTGAATTCTTTTATTAAATCTTTCGCTGTCACTTCTCCCATAGAAAAGCGCCTCCTTCTAGTTGATCTCATCTATTTAGTCACTACGTTTATTTTAGCATACCCATCATCCATCCGTTTGCAAAACATCAACTTGAATTTAAAGTAGATTGTTGTCGTCCGATTTCTATATTAAACATGCTATTTAGTGTGGCACTTTTAACGGATAGATATTAAACTCTTCTATCGGTATGACACTTTTACGGACTATGTAAGTGACACTTGAAAGTGAATGTAAATCGTACAAATCACTTCACTTTAAAAGACTCCGTTTGACTGTTGAAACTTAGTCAAACGGAGTCTTTAGAGTTATCTTTTAGTAAAGGGATCAACGACAAATGAGTGAATAAGCGCGCTGAGAATGGCAAAAATGACCGCTACAACAATGGCTAATCCAAACCCTTCAATGACAAAGCTGTTCCCCATAATAGAAGCAGTAAGCATTAATGTGACGGCATTAATAACGAAAAGGAATAAGCCAAGAGACATAACAGTAACAGGCAATGTCAAGACGACTAAGATCGGTTTCACGATTAAATTAACAATAGCTAGAATAACGCTTGCTACTAATGCTGAGGAAAGGCTTGCTACTTCTACACCTTGAAAAAAGTGAGCAATAATAAGAAGGACTGCTGCGTTTACGACAATTTGGAGAAGCCAGCCCATTCTTATGCCACATCCATTTCATCTGGGATAACGAAGATCCCGATAACATAGGCTAAAATAATCCCCACATTAAAGGGAATGATGAGAAGCAGTAATACAATCCTTACGATCGTAGGATCAATATTGAAATAGTGCCCTAATCCTCCACATATTCCTGCAAGTTTACGGTCGTGACTCGTGCGATATAAGCGCTTCATCTTCTACTTCTCTCCTTTGACACCTTAGTTAATTATGAATAGAGATCGTCCCTGCAGCTGATTCAGCCTCAATGTAAAAACTCGCTTCAGCTTGTTTATTAGAGAGGAAAGACATCTTTTTGCTCGCAAATTCTTTCTTTTCATCTATAACTGACATAGCAGGCAAATCACATTTAATGCCTCCAACAGAAGACTTTAATTCTCCCTCTGCCTTAATATTTTCAGGTAGATTCACATTCACACTGCCTGTAGTCGTTTTAATATAAGCTCTGGCATTTGATTTCTTTAGAAGGGTAAAATGAATGGTGCCATTTAGTGTTTCAGCTTCTAAATCTCCTCTTACAGTCTTGATAGCAACAGTACCATTCATTGTTTTAACATCGCATTGTCCAGCATTTAAGTGATCAAGTGAAACCGTGCCATTAACCGTTTCTAACTGAACGCTATCAGCAGTTAGTTCGTTAAATGTGATTTTGCCATTGACTGTGCGACTGTCAATACTTCTTACTGTCACATTTTCCCCTGCAATTTTGCCGTTAAACGCATAAAGTTTGATTTTTTCCAGTTCTTTTTTTGGTACATATATTATCGTGTTAACCTTCATCGATTTTTTACGTGATTCTAACTTAAGCTTTTCATCATTATACTGAAACGTGACATCATTTAAAAATTGTCGACGAGCTTCTTCCGTATCCTGGGCTTTATAAACTTTCACACGACATTCCACTCGTATGTCTTCTTCTTCCCAAGGGTGAAAGGTAACATTCCCGTTCTCTATATGAATATCAACATCCTTTACAGAGGCATCACGATGCTGAAAGATATGATGGACGTCAACAGAGGAGCCGAAATTAAAATCTAAATCTACTTCCTTTATCTTATGAACCGCTTCATCGATAAACTCTGAAAATTTCGTAGCAAAAGAGGCATTTTTTTCTTGGGACTGGCGATAGCCTTCTCTATCCCAGTTAACGTCTTTCGTCATGTAATAATCTGTTTGTTTTTTCGGGGCTTCCTTTTCGCTGTCTATTGACGCACTATGAGGCCCGCTAGTTTGTTCGTCCCGTTTTGATTGCTCTGGTGTGACATCACTCTGGACATTTTCCTTCAATGCATTTAAGAGCTGTAACCCTTCCTCAGCTGAAATTTTCCCATCTTCAATCATCTTTAATATCATTTTTCTCTCTTCATGCATAGGGAATTCCTCCTTTTAGTATTAATCATCATTTACGTAATAATAAAGGTTGAGGTTTCAAAAGGCGAGCATATAAAACGCCCCCTGCAATCTAAACTAACCTAAATTATTGGGACACAATAAAACACCTTCGAAATGGTACACTTAAACAAAGTACTAATTCGGAGGTGTTTTTGCATGGGCAAAAACGTATATTCAAATGAGGTTAAGTGGGCAGTCGTGAAAGATAAGATGAGTGGGCAGTTTACTAATCGTGAGATCATGGAGAAGTATGGGATTAAAAATGTGTCCCAAATCAAAACGTGGATGAAGTGGTATCGTGAAAATCAGGTTCATCGATTCGATCAACCAATAGGAAAACAATATTCATATGGACATGGGCCTGATAGTTCAAGTGATGAAGAGAAAAAAGAACGCCAAATGAATCATTTAAAACAGGAAAATGACATCTTAAAAAAGTATTTGGAGATCGAAAAGGAGTTGAGAAAGAAATCGTCCTCCAACTAGTCCAAACTTTACGGGGAAAATATACAGTGTCAGCTATTTTATCAGCTTTAAATGTGTCCAGATCGACCTATTATCGCTGGGCATCTGCGCAACCAGTGGAGTTGTCTAAGGAAGAGGAAACGATTATTTACCTTTGCGAAAAAACAAAGTATCGATATGGTCACCGTAAAATCAAGGAGCTATTAAAACGTGATTACCAGATCAAATTAAATCGCAATACCGTTCAACGGATCATGCAAGAACATCATCTTCAATGTAGAGTAAAGCAAAAAAGAAGGTGGAAATCTCAAGGGGAATCCGTCGTTATCGCGCCAAACTTATTACAGCGAGAGTTTCATGCAAGTAAACCTAACGAAAAGTGGGTAACGGATATTACCTACATTCAATATGGTCCAGACACTTTATACTTATCAACGATTATAGACTTGTTTAATAATCAAATCGTGGCTTATAAGCTTTATACTCATCAACAAATCCCTTTGGTGATTGATACCTTAGATGAAGCACTAGAAAAGCGAGGAAACCCCAAAGGAGTCATCATCCATTCAGATCAAGGAAGTGTCTATTCTTCTTATGCTTATCAAAATCGGATTAAAGAAAAGAATTTAGTCAGTAGTATGTCACGCAGAGGAAACTGTTGGGACAACGCAGTTATTGAGTCCTTCCATTCGAACTTGAAATCAGAAGAATTTCAGTATGTTAAATTCAATTCTTTGTCTTTAGAAGAAGTCAAGGATCGTGTAGATCAATTTATGACGTATTATAACGAAGAGCGTATCCAAGAAAAGTTAGGCTACCACACACCAATAAAGTTTGGTGATATGGCAGCCTAGGAAGGTGTTTTATTACTGTCTCATATGACTAGGTCAGTCTAATCAGTAGGAGTTTTATGGACGGTTACTGTGATAAATCAGATAGTACGATAGGCTTTGGACGTATGACGTATTTAACCTCTTCACTTTCTATTATAAAGTCATATTACTAAAGTTAACACTAAAAAAATACCACTAGTCGTTTTATATGTGTCATGAAAGGAACCCCTGGATACATACGGTATCCAGGGACTCGTTATGACACGGATCCAGCCTGTTCTTTTTCTTTCATTCTTTCTGCCATCCTAGCCCGTTCCCGCTCGAGTACTGGCTTTAAATATTTGCCTGTATAAGAGCCTTTCACTTTAGCGACTTCTTCGGGAGTTCCTTGTGCTACTAAAGTTCCGCCCTTATCTCCACCTTCTGGTCCAAGGTCAATAATGTGATCCACAGTTTTAATAACATCTAAATTATGTTCAATAACAAGAACTGTATCACCATTATCTACAAGGCGCTGAAGGACTTTTAATAAGCGGTCAATATCAGCCACATGTAACCCCGTGGTTGGTTCGTCTAAAATATAAAATGTCTTTCCATTAGACCGCCGATGTAATTGTGAAGCCAATTTAACACGCTGTGCTTCACCTCCCGATAAGGTTGTAGCAGGCTGTCCAAGTTTCATATAGCCAAGACCTACATCATACAGTGTTTGGACTTTTCGCTTAATACGTGGAATATTCTCAAAAAAATCTAAAGATTCTTCTACCGTCATCGCCAAAACATCAGAAATATTTTTACCTTTGTAGGTTACCTCTAATGTTTCACGGTTATAGCGTTTTCCTTGACACTCTTCACATGGCACATAGACGTCTGGAAGAAAATGCATCTCAATTTTTATAATGCCATCACCTCGACAAGCTTCACATCGGCCACCTTTCACATTAAAGCTGAAACGCCCTTTTTTATACCCTCTCACCTTAGCTTCATTTGTCATGGCAAACATATCCCGTATATCGTCAAAAACGCCAGTATAAGTTGCCGGATTTGATCTCGGTGTTCTGCCGATTGGGGATTGGTTTATATCAACTACTTTCTCTAGTTGTTCGATTCCTTCAACTGTTTTAACTTTGCCGGGCTTCGCTTTAGCAGTGGTTAATTTTTGTGCCAACGATTTGTACAAAATATCATTAATGAGGGTACTTTTCCCTGAGCCTGATACACCTGTAACAGCCATTAATACCCCAAGTGGAAGAGTCACATTTGTCTTTTTAAGATTATTCTCTTCCGCCCCTTTTATCTGAATCTCGCGCCCATCAGGCTGACGCCGTTCCACAGGCAACGGGATAAATTTGTCCCCTGATAAGTATTGACCCGTTAACGAATGGGGGTCCCTCATCACTTCTTCTGGTGTGCCCGTTGCACAAATTTCTCCTCCATGAGCACCAGCTCCCGGCCCAACATCTATTAAATAATCTGCAGCCATCATCGTATCCTCATCATGTTCAACAACGATTAATGTATTGCCTAAATCGCGCATTCGCTCTAGTGTTTTAATAAGCCGATGATTATCTCTTTGATGGAGGCCAATTGAAGGCTCATCAAGAATGTAGAGTACCCCCATTAATGATGATCCGATTTGTGTAGCCAGTCTGATGCGCTGAGCTTCTCCACCAGAAAGTGTGCCAGCCGCACGAGAAAGTGATAGATAGTCAAGTCCTACGTTAATTAAAAAACCAAGTCTTTCTTCAATTTCCCTTAAAATCATCTTGGCAATGGCCATTTCTTTATTAGTCAAGCTAAGATTCTCAATAAATGTTTTCGCTTCAGTAATTGAAAGATTCGTGACTTGTCCAATATGACGTTCATTAATTTTAACAGACAAGGCTTCTTTTGTTAGCCTATTTCCTTTACATGTTGGACAAGGCTTTTGTGCCATATATCCTTCCATTTGTTCACGAATATAATCCGACCCTGTCTCATGATAGCGACGAGAAATATTCTCTAAAACACCTTCAAAATAAATCTCTTTTTCTCTTACACGCCCAAATTCATTTTCATATCGGAAATAGATTTTTTCATTCCCACTGCCATACAAGATTTTGTCCATTTGCTTTTTAGGGAGTTTTTCCACAGGAACATCCATATCAATCCCAAAATGCTCACATACGCTTTTAAGTAATGATGGATAGTAACTGGAGCTTACCGGTTTCCAAGGAATAATAGCATCTTCTTTTAAACTTAGTGCAGGGTCGGGAATGACCAGCTCAAGATCCACCTCAAGCTTATGACCTAGTCCATCACACGATGTACACGCACCGAAAGGACTATTGAATGAAAACATACGCGGTTCTAACTCACCGACGGAGAATCCACAATGAGGGCAAGCATGTTTTTGGCTAAACAATAATTCTTCTTCACCAATGACATCGACTATAACACGCCCATCAGCTAAATTTAATGCTGTTTCCATAGAATCAGTGAGTCGGGCTTCAATTCCCTCTTTCATCACTAGTCGGTCAATAACTAATTCAATATTATGCTTTTTATTTTTATCTAACGTGATATCCTCAGCAACTTCGCGCATTTCACCATTCACTCTTACACGTACATATCCCTGTTTTTTTATATCTTCTAATACCTTTGCATGTGTCCCTTTCCGTCCAGAGATCATCGGGGCAAGGATCTGCATTTTAGTTCGTTCAGAGTACTCCATAAGTCGATCGACCATTTGTTGAACAGTCTGTGAGCTTATTTCAATATTATGTCTCGGACAAATCGGCCTCCCTACACGGGCAAAAAGTAAACGGAGATAATCGTATATCTCTGTAACTGTCCCCACAGTTGAGCGGGGGTTCTTACTAGTGGTTTTTTGATCGATCGAAATAGCAGGAGAGAGGCCTTCTATAGCATCAACATCAGGCTTGTCCATCTGTCCTAAGAACTGACGAGCATAAGCCGAAAGAGATTCAACGTAACGTCGCTGGCCTTCTGCATAGATTGTATCAAACGCTAGTGATGATTTCCCTGAACCAGACAGCCCTGTTAAAACGACAAGCTGATTACGAGGAATAGTCACGTCAATATTTTTCAAGTTATGAGAGCGAGCCCCTTTAACAATGATATTGTCTAGTGCCATATGTTCATTCACCCTTCCGCTTTCAATTCTATAATGACATCGCGAAGCTCTGCTGCCCGTTCAAAGTCCAGGTTTTTAGCCGCTTCCTTCATTTCTTTTTCCATTCGCTCGATGACTTGTTCACGATCTTTCTTACTTAATTTTTGTTTCGGCGCTTTCGTGAACGCATCGTATGCTTCTTCTTCTTCAGCAGCATAAGTAGCCTGAATCAGTTCAGGAATAGCTTTTTGTATCGTTTTAGGTTCAATACCATGCTTTTCATTATGTGCTTTTTGAATGCTGCGGCGACGCTTTGTTTCTTCGACCGCTATCTGCATAGAATTCGTTATTTTATCAGCATACATAATGACATGTCCATTCGCATTTCTTGCTGCCCTACCCATCGTTTGAATCAAGGAACGTTCTGATCTTAAAAAGCCCTCTTTATCGGCATCCAATATAGCGACGAGTGACACTTCAGGAATATCAAGTCCTTCCCTTAATAGGTTAATACCCACAAGAACATCAAATTCTCCTTTTCTTAAATCACGAATAATTTGGATACGTTCTAGTGTTTTAATATCTGAATGCAAATATTTAACACGGATACCTACTTCCTTGAAATAGTCTGTTAAATCTTCAGACATCTTTTTCGTTAATGTTGTGACAAGTACCCGTTCTTGTCTTTCCTTTCGCAATCTAATCTCTTCTATTAAATCATCAATTTGTCCTTCAATAGGTCGAATGTCTACCGGTGGATCTAACAAACCAGTAGGTCGGATGATTTGCTCCACCATTTCAGGACAATGCTCAATTTCATATGGTCCAGGTGTGGCAGAGACGAATATAGTTTGATGTATATGTTTCTCAAATTCTTCAAATTTTAAAGGACGGTTATCTTTAGCAGAAGGTAAGCGAAAACCGTGATCTACAAGGACACCTTTACGTGCCTGGTCTCCATTATACATCCCACGCACTTGTGGAAGTGTGACGTGGGATTCATCCACCACAATAAGAAAATCATCTGGAAAATAATCGAGTAACGTATATGGAGTTGCACCGGCTTCACGGAAGGTTAAATGTCTCGAATAATTCTCAATGCCAGAACAATAGCCCATTTCATGCATCATTTCAATGTCATACCTAGTCCGTTGTTCAAGGCGTTGTGCTTCCAACAGCTTTCCCTGGTCATGAAGTGTTTTAAGCGTTTCTTCTAACTCCTTTTCAATATTAACAATGGCACGCTTTAATTTTTCCTCACGTGTGACGAAGTGAGAGGCTGGAAAAATCGCCACGTGTTCCCGTTCTCCGAGAATTTCACCCGTCAGTGCATCCACCTCAGTAATGCGGTCTATTTCATCTCCAAAAAATTCGACTCGCAAACAATGCTCATCTCGTGAAGCTGGAAAAATTTCGACCACATCTCCTCGCACACGAAACGTTCCACGCGTAAAGTTGATGTCGTTTCGTTCATACTGCACATCAACAAGCTGTCTAAGAATATCATTGCGTTCACGTTCCATGCCAGTTCGTAACGACACTACCAGGTCACTATATTCCTCAGGGGAACCGAGACCGTAAATACAAGATACACTCGCTACTATAATCACATCGTTTCTTTCAAATAATGAACTTGTTGCCGAGTGCCTTAACTTGTCTATTTCATCGTTTATACTGGCATCTTTTTCAATGAATGTATCTGATTGAGGAATATAAGCCTCAGGTTGGTAATAATCATAATAACTCACAAAATACTCTACCCGATTGTTAGGGAAGAATTCTTTAAACTCACTATATAATTGACCAGCTAACGTTTTATTGTGAGCGATGACTAAGGTAGGCTTATTTACTTCCTTCACCACATTGGATACAGTGAATGTTTTACCAGTTCCAGTAGCCCCAAGTAGGGTTTGATATTTTTCACCGCTCTTAATGCCCTCGACGAGTTTTTTTATCGCTTGCGGCTGATCTCCTTGAGGCTCGTAAGCAGAAACGAGCTCAAAAGATGTTAAAGATTCTCCAGACACAGCACTTCCTCCTTTTCATCTCTATAAAACCAAGGTATGTATATGAATTAACAAAAAACAGCGGTATTAACGTTTATTAACATGTGTTTAGTACGTTTAACTTTTCGCCAATCATGTTAAACATCAATATCTTTTAACGAGATCATCTCTTTAACATATTAGAACCAATTACTTCGCTCGATAAGATAGCTTCTCTATTTTTTCTTCAGTGACATTTTTCATTATAGCATATTTCATACAAAACACGAACAAATATTCCCTTAAATATCATAAAAACCGAACGGACCTTCGTATATGAATTCGTTATTATTTAAAATATAACGTACTTAGACGTTTTTTATTACTAACAGCATGGTCTTATATTTCTAACAATACACCTCTCATTCTCTTTTAAAACACTCATTTTTAATTCCTATCAACGCCTCTTCAATAAGATTAATATTAAATATCTTTAGTCTCTCAATTAAAAAGAGTGGTAGATAAACCGCCATTCGACAGCTTTTCAACCACTCTCATTTAGTCATTATATTCTTTCTTTTCCTCTTGCTCTTCTATATCGCTTTCCATTTTAGGACGCCATTTATTTCTTTCGGACTTCATTTTTCGGAACTCATCATAAAAAGAGGATAATCCTTCTGCTTGTCCATAAGGTTTACCTGTTTCATATGCATCTTTAGCTGATTTAAAGAAGGCTTCTTTATCAACAACCTCTTCCTGAGAAGGGATGGGGTGACTCTCACTTACATGATCACCATCAACAGAAGAGGTCTTTTCATTTTCAGTGCTAACGTCTTCTTCAAACTCTCTGGTCACTTCCTCATCTTCTCTGTGTTCCTGACTATCATTTTCCTTTTCATGCTCAGTCAATTCTGATCTATCTTGGTTAATAACAACAGAAGAGCGAAGCCCTCGGTATGACAGGTTCCCGAACTCATCATCTGGAACAAACAAACAGCCTATTTGAAAATGATCTCCTTGAAAGATTGACGATTGAGCAAAGCGTAATTCGCCATTAGTATCTAGTACCTCTAATTTGCAATAAGCAGAGTTTTGCTGTAGCGCATCATAGAAACTCCGCTGCGAATAGACCTCTCGTCCATTCGCTTTAACGATTATTTCTCCTATTTCCAAGCCCATCTTTGCAGCTGTGGAGCCAGGTAATACGCCTACAATTCGTAACCCATCCTCACGTCGAGCAAAAAAGCTTGTTTGACCTTTATCTTTCCAATGATATAATACAAAAATTAATTCTCTCGCTATTAAAACAACAACTGGAATTATCACTGCTACCAATGGATAAAAATAGGCTATAGTCGCCAAAGGGATCACTGCTAGAGCCACGAGCAATAACTGTTTTCCAACCCTTTTCACTCCTAGGACTGGTAACTCAGCATGTATGTTTAGACGAAACCCTAACACGAATGGTAGAAGGGCAATTCCAAAAAATGTACCTGGTATATCAAGTACCGGCCACCAGCCTGCATCGGTTAATTCTCCCACAGGAACGATTAAAAACACAGGTATAAACCAAAAACGCGAAGCTAGATGTTCACCAATTAGTTTCCCTCGCTTACTTTTAATAATAGCAGGTGACGTCTTTTTCCAGCCGTCTAATAATACCAGGATTGCTTCAGTGATGAATAGCACTGTAATAAGTAACGCAACATTTAATAATGAGGTTGTCCTTAAATCATTTAACCAGCTATTAACTAACGGATGTTGTAATGTTAGTTCTGGTAGAAAGAAGGTGATAAGCATTCCTAGTGAGACGATTGTCGTCATACTTAACCATCTAGCATTGCTAAAAGGTACTAATAATACCCATAATAATGAAATTAAAATTAAAAAGCCGGGTTGTAAATGAATACCTAGTAACAGTGTCACTATCGACACTATAATAGTAAATATTAAGGAAATTCCTAATGGTGATACCACATATGAAATCAAGTCATACACACGGGTATGAAAATCCTTTCGCTCCCGTTTCACTCGCCGTAAATTATACCAAAAGATAGCGAGTATCATGACATATGTAAGCGGGTGTAAAAAGAATCTACCTACTGCTTTAAGTATTTCAAATCCTATTACATCCATAATCACTGCCTCCTCGAACATAAAGGAACCTTATCTACAAAATAGTCATGCCACATAAAACGAACCTTCCATCAGTGAAAGTTTTCGTTCTTCTCCTACTGATTGATCATTGAGTCAATCAGGACATTAACGCCCCTTATCTCCCACTTAATTAGAGTTACCTCTCCTCTCTAATTCGAGCAGGGGGTACGGACGCTTATCTGTGATAAAGCTAAGCTTCAATCAGTGGGAGTTTTCCTTCATCCCCCACTGATTGTTAGTTTAACTTATCGGACCTTTAGGGGCAGTTTATCCCCCACCTAAACTTTTCGATCTTCTTAAGTTTTGAGGTGGGGGTTTTACTGCCCCTTAAGTGTGGGATAAACTTTCTTACTGATCCTAATAGTCCCTTCCTTTCATTGTAAATGAATTTTCAGAAAAAAAAAGCCGTTTTTAATAAATTTATGATTTCCTTCAGAAGAAAGTCCTACTCTTTCTCCACAATGTTTAAATGGGCAAGGAACCTCACCCATTCTGCATAATTGATTTCTGTCTCTTCTTTAATGAGTATAGTCGCCACTCATGTCCACTATTGATAGAGATAGATAGTGTCATTTGATTATATAGATAAAACGAACCTTCAATCAGCGGGAGTATTCGTTCTTCTCCCACTGATTGGTAGTTGAGTTAATCAGGACATTAGCGTCCGTTATCTCCCGCCTAAATAGAGTTAGCTCTCCTCTCTATTTTGAGCCGGGAGTTTTACGAACGCTTATCTGTGATAAAAAATTAACCGGTTATCTTAGGAGATTACCGGTTAATAACACGTTATTCTTTCGTCAAAAGTTCTATAGCTTTTTTGAGCTGCCTATCATTTTCTTTGTTCTGAACTGCTTCAATGATTAACTCTTGCAAGCGATCAGCTGTTTCTTCATTAATTTCACCAGTGACGTCAAGATCCTCATCCTCTTGGAAGTCAGAAATGGTGTCTTCAGTCGTTTCATCAAAATACCCATCAGTTCTCCCAGGTTTATACCCTAGTCCTTTAAGCATAATTTGAGCACTTGCAATATGATCATTAGTCATATCAATCATAAGGGTTTCTTCTGCATCAATTGGGGAGACGTAGAAAAACTCCGGTTGCTCAATCTCAACTGTTGGCTCGACGCCTTCCTCATTAATGTCATTACCATCAGACGTTAACCATCTGAATAACGTTAATTTCATCTCACTCCCGTCACCCATTGGAAGAGTTTGTTGAACGGTCCCTTTTCCAAATGTACTTTTTCCAACGACATCATAGCCACCAGCCTCTTTTAATGCGGCTGCAAGAATTTCCGAAGCTGACGCACTTCCCTCATCAACCAAAGTGACGACTGGATATTCTTTTTCTTCTTCCAGATTTGAAAGGTGTCGCATCCGTTCGCCTTCTCGGTCTTCTATTTGTACGATAGCTTCACCCTCAGGTATTAAAAGGCTGCCAATGTCTTCAACACTTTGTAAAAATCCTCCAGGATTGCCGCGTACATCAATAATTAAACCATCAATTCCCTCATCTTCTAGTTTGACTAATTCCTCTTCAAAACGCTCTGCTGTATTTTCTGAAAAAGAGCGTAATTCTATTAGACCAATTGATTGATCTTCTTCTTCAATAATCTCTCCATATACTGTTTCAATTGGAATTTCATCTCGTACAACGTCAATAGATATAGGGTCAGTTACTCCTGGACGTTCAATTGTTAAGGTGACAGTTGTCCCTTTCTCTCCACGAATTTTAGACACTGCCTCATAAAGAGAAAGCCCTTCAATATTCTCCTCATCAATTTCGATAATTTGATCGTTTGGTCTCAGCCCAGCCTCTTCGGCAGGAGAGTCGCGGAATGGTGCTACAATTGTCACCTTTCCATTTGTCATACTCACTTCTGCCCCGATACCTTCAAAAGAAGAGTCTAATGACTCCATAAATTCTTTTGCAGTCGTTTCATCCATATATACTGAGTAAGGATCATCTAATACTTCTAACATACCGTGGATTGCACCATCAAGAAGCTCAGATTCATCAACTTCATTCACATATTGTTCAGAAATAATGTCAAAAGCTCGCTCAAGTTTTTTTAATTGATCTTCTGTTATTTCTGAGTCATGTCCTTCATTACCTGCAGAATTGTCATTATTTCCTGACTCCATTACCATTGCTGCTTCATCATTATCTATCGCTGCTAAAGCAGTATACATTCCGCCGGCTCCTAATAGGAGGGAGATCGCCACCGCCACCGGGAGGAGTATTTTATTCTTATTCACTTTCCCACCTCTTTTTTCCCTAATTAAACTTTGGAAGATGTCGAAATCCCCCTACAAGCTCTCTTTATCATATCAAAGATAACCTAAATTATGAAATAATTCATTTAAGTAATTCAAGAATGTTTTGGCATGTAGGTTATTACAAGTAATTTTCCCTTTAATTTTTAGACTGTTAGAAGGTTATGTTTATACGCAATCTAAACAGTTTTAACGCTGCTTTATTCGAAAAGTAGGGGGTGGACTCTTTCTAAGCATCTGTTATTACCTCGTATTATATCCGGATCAAACTATTTAAATCAATAAAAAAGAAGAGTCCAGTATAATATACTATTGGACCTTCTTTTTTATTCATAGTTTCACTTGTTATTAAGGTAAATAAGGGGCAGGGTTAACTGCTGATGAGCCTCCTGAATAGCCGCCTGGGTGAACTTCGAAATGAAGATGTACTCCAGTAGAAGTTCCAGTTGTCCCCATCGTCGCAATGTTTTGCCCTCTACTCACGCGATCACCAACAGACACATTGAAAGATGCTAGATGGGCATATAACGTGGCATACGTTTTGCCATCGATAACATGTGTAATGATAATCGTATTCCCATATCCACCCATACTTCTCGCTGAAACAACTGTCCCAGCTTCAGCTGCAAATATACCTGTTCCACCATCTCGCCCGTAATCAATTCCATTATGTTGGCGTGTTGTCCCATAAACAGGATGTGTCCTACTTCCAAATCCAGACGTCACACGTCCATTGGCCGGTCTATGGAAGGTGGCAGACCCACCATTTGACGATGATGCTGTTTCGTTAGAACTATTTGAAGATGAAGAGCCACTTGATTGGTTTGCTTTTTCAGCTTCTCGCCGCTCAGCCTCTTCACGCTGACGTCGTTCTTCCTCTTCCTTTTTTTTCCGTTCTTCTTCTAATCGTTTTTGTTCTTCTTCCCAAGCAGCCAGTTCTATCTTCGCTGCCTCTTCTTGCGCTTTCAAAAGCTCTCGCTCTTCTTCAATAGATAATAGATCATCTTCAATTTCATACCCTTGTGCTTCTAAATCATCTATCAAAACACCTTTAGCTTCAAGTTGTTGTTCTAATTGCTCTTTTAATCCTTCCAATTCTGCCATTTGGTTTTCAAGGCTGGCTAGTTCATTTTCTAGTTCTTCTGTAGCTATTTCAAGAGCTTCCATGTCTTCAATATGTTCCTCTAGAATAGCACGATCTTGTTGAGCAATTGAATTTAGGGCAGAAACACGCTCTACTAAATCCCCGAAGCTTTGCGCACCAAGTACAACTTCAAGATAGTTGACGTTGCCTCCATTTTGATACATGGACTTCACACGTTCTTTTAGGAGTTCATCACGAGCAGCAATACGCTCCTCCAATTCTTCTATGTCTTCATGTAATTGTTCAACTCTTGCTGTTGTTTCATCGACTTCTTCTTCTTTTACACTAATTTGTTCATTAGTTTCTATTACTTCATCATCTAATTGTTTTATCTCTTCCTTAACGTCAGTTATTTCTTCTTCAATACTTTCTAATTCCTCTTCTCTTTCAGCAGCTTCACTTTCTTTTTCTGCTTGTTCCTGTTTATATGAATCTATATCTCTCTCAAGGTCTTCACCTGTATTCGCATAAGCTGTCTCATTATGTAGATTCAAAGAGCCAGAAAGCGCAGTAAAAACCAATACAGCAGTCACTATAGTGAACGAAAATTTTCTTATCACGCATAAACCTCCTTAGTCAATCACAAATTATTTCCTTGGAAATCTATATGGGAGGGAACTAGTCCCGGAAATTCTAAACCCTTAAGAATTTCCGGACACTCATCAAGCTTCCCCAAACTCCGACGACGGCACCGATGACGATTAACAAAATTCCCATTTGAACGACCAGTGGATTAGGAGATAGGAATTTGAAAAAATCTATTCCGGTCTGCTCACCTATCGTATTGTAGAAATAATGATAGCCATAGCCTAAAGCACTTATTGGAATAATTGCCCCTACGGTTCCTAATAACAATCCTTCAACAAAGAAAGGCCAGCGGATAAAACCATTAGTAGCACCTACGAGTTTCATAATCTGAATTTCGCGCTTTCTGGCAATAATAGTTAGTTTAATTGTGTTAGCAATCAGGAATATAGCTGTAAAGAGTAAGCCAACAATAAGCACCGTTCCCGCTATTCGAATAAAATCAGTAGCCGTAAATAACTGGTCGAAAATATCTCGCCCATATTCTACGCCTTCTACATAGTCAAATTGCTCGATTTCTTCGGCGACATTTTCAGTTTCATGCGGTTGCTCAGCACGAACAACGTAAACATCATTCAAAGGATTTTCATCTCTTAGACCTTCAAAATAGTCCCCTTGGTCACCGAGACTATCAATAAATTGTTCCAATCCTTCTTCTTTCGGAATAAAGGTGACAGAATCAATGTTCGTAATATCCTCAATATTATCTAAGAGTACTTCCTTTTCTTCTTCGGCAGCAGTCCGTTCAATAAAAACCCTTACCTCTACATCATCTTCTAACGAGTCAGCAAAATGGTTAACGTTCATAATAAGTAGCAGGAACGCGCCCACAACTAATAGCATGACAGTCACTGCACTGATAGAAGCAAATGTCATCCATCCATTTCTTATTATATTTTTGCTGCCCTCTTTCACATGGCGGCCTAATGTTCTAACCTTCATAGCGGTACGTCCCCCTCAGCTCATCACGAGCAATGCGTCCGCCTTCAATCGCAATCAGGCGTTTTCGCATATTGTCTACGATGTCCCGATTGTGCGTAGCCATCACAATGGTTGTCCCTCGCTCATTAATCTCCTCTAAAATGTGCATAATTTCCCATGAAGTTTCAGGATCTAAATTTCCTGTTGGTTCATCTGCAATTAATACTGCTGGCTTATTAACAATTGCTCTTGCGATCGACACCCTCTGTTGTTCTCCTCCAGAAAGCTCGTCCGGCATGAAACGTGCTTTATTCTTCAATCTAACAATATCTAGGACATTCATAACCCGTTGTCTAATCGTTTCTTTATCTTCTTCGATCACTTCCATAGCAAAAGCTACGTTTTCATAAACTGTAAGACTTTGAAGCAACTTAAAGTCTTGAAAAACAACTCCGATATTTCTTCTTAAATACGGAATATGGCGTTCCTTAATCTTTGTTAATTCTTGATTATCAATTGTAATTTCGCCTCGAGTCGGTTTTTCTTCACGATAAATCATTTTAATAAAAGTAGATTTACCAGCACCACTCGGCCCAACTACATAAACAAATTCGCCTTTCTTTATATTGATAGAAATCCCATTAACAGCCATAACACCGTTAGGGTACGTTTTCCATACATCCTGCATTTGAATCATATTTTCACATCCCAATCATTTTGTCCTTCTTTTATGTTGTCGTTGACGCTCATGTTGTGGACTGAAATTGTTACTATATTAAAACAGCCTTATATTTAGATAGAAATTATTAAAGAGTACTAATTGAAAGTTCGGTGATTTAATTACGACAATGTTTTTACTCTTATACATTATAGCATCAAAATTTGTCGTTGGAAGTTAAACTTCTTTACAATTTCATTTCAAACAGCGACGACTGGTTATTTTAGGTAAAACTAATTCACTACTATATTATAAACCTTTTTATAACAGGTATTTTCTCTATTTTTGATAGGCATTGATTGGTACATTAGCCATTAAATTACCAGCGACACGTCTCTGTTACATAGTTCGGAACAAATCATAAATTTATTTATAGTTCTTTTGCATTTTTTTTGCCTTTATGAAATAAACAAACTCCAATTCACACTTTCAATAAAGCTCATATGATCAGGTTTTTTCCATTATCATTTTAAAACATAATGTATTTGAACAAACTTCATTGTGGGATAAATGCTATGTTAGGTAGACTGCATGTCTACGAGTGGGGGGAGTGAATTAGGACATTAGCGTCCGTTAGCTCTCCTTTCTATTTTGTAGTGGGAGTTTTACGGACGATTATCTGTGAAAAGATTTGGTTTTATAATGAGGTTATGTAACAATTAAGTAATGAATAAATCGAGAATAAGTGATATGTCGTAAAAAACAAAACCTGGAAATACAATCCCAGGTTTTGTTTTTTACTATTGAGATTCTATCCATGCCGCTACATCGGCTGCATCCTCACCTGTAACAAGGTCTGCGGGCATACTACCAGGGCCTTCTTGAATAGCCGCTTCCACCTCTTCAGCTGTATGCGTTTCTAGACCAGGTCCTGAAGCACCTGTTAAATCCCCACCGTGACAGGCTGCGCAATTTTGAACGTAAACTTGCTCACCATTTGCTAAATCGTACTCACCATTGTCAGCAGTATTTTCTGTGTTTTCTGCATTATTACCATTATTTTCGGGAGCTGGTTCATTCGTGTTCGTATCATTACCCCCACAGGCACTTAAAACAAGTACTGCCCCGAATATGGCAAACATCCATTTCTTCATTCGTTTCCCCTCCTAGAAATTTATAGTGTGATTGGGTTTTAAAACCTAACTTTATTATAACTGATTTACTACTTTTTGAAACCCTTACCTAGTACTTCTGAGGCGTTACTGACAATAACAAAAGCATCTGGATCTATTGTTTGAACTAATCTTTTTAGTTTGGTCACTTCATTCCGGCTAACCACACACATCAACATAGGTCTTTCATGGTTAGTATATCCTCCATATCCTGCAATTTTCGTAACACCTCGATCGACTTTTGTTAATAAGCCTTGCTTAACTTCTTCTTCAAATTCAGAAATTATTATGACCATTTTTGAGTAACCTATACCGATCTGAACAAAATCAATCGTTTTACTCGTTGTAAAGAGACTAATTAAAGCATACAAAGCAAATTCAAAGCCAAATACAACGGCCGAGGCGCTCACTACAAGGCCGTCCATTATAAATACACACACTCCGAGAGACAGCCCTGTATATTTGTTAATAATTTGAGCAGCTAAATCTGTTCCCCCTGTAGAAGAGTTAGACCTAAAAACAATACCAAGACCTACCCCAACTCCTACCCCACCAAAAATAGATGCCAGTAGGGGATCATGAGTTGCTGGCTGCAAATCTCTTGTTAGAAAAACAATGAAAGGTAAAAATAGTGTTCCGGTTAACGTCTTTGTTCCATACAAAATACTTCCTCTTATACTACCCCCAAGTAAAAGAATCCCAGCTATAAATAAAGGAATATTCAACGCCCATTGTGTATAAGCTGGCTCCCAAGCCGTTATATTAAAGACAATAGTTGATATCCCAGAGACACCACCAGAGGCGATTTGGTTAGGTAAGAGAAAGAGGTTAAATGTCACAGCTACAATTGCCGACCCCGTAAGGACATATAAAAATTCAATAATCGTTCTTTGCGTCGTATTAAGAGGGTTGGTTTCTTTTCTACGTTGGAGCTTTTTCATCATCTGTTATCACCTTGTTATTTTAAAATGAATGATTATGTAACATTTATTTACAAGCACTTTTCGTAGTATAGCACCCTGCAAAATTGCTGTAAACACAACTCAGTTAACGCTTTAACTGGTTGAATTAAGTGTTAGCTCTTTTTTATAGCATTGTAGGGGGTACATTGATGTGAAAAACTATATTATTAAATCTTTGAGTCGATTTCATAATGATGATTTTTAAAGCATTGACACAAATAATATGCAAGAAATTTCATTTAATATGTGGATGATAAAACGAAGCTTAAATCGAACATTGGTTCGTTAGCTCCCGCCTAAATAGATTATCTCTTCCTCTCTATTTTGTAACCAGAGTTTTGCAGACGGTTATCTGTGATAGAACAAAAAACCTTAGAGGAACAGATTGTCGCTTTCCCCTAAGGATTTCCTTGATCATTATATTTAGTATCGCTTTATTTAAGAATACTCCACCATAGTAAGCAGTAACAGATTAGTCTATTTGAGATCTTAAATACGCATCAATAAATGGGGCAAGTTCGCCATCCATAACAGCTTGTGTATTCCCCGTTTCGACATTCGTCCTATGATCTTTCACCATGTTGTATGGATGGAAGACGTAAGAGCGAATTTGACTGCCCCAACCGATATCTGATTGCTCACCACGTAGCTCTTCAGCTTCTTTTCGCTGTTTATCCATTTCCTGTTGAAATAATTTAGCTTTTAACATTTTCATTGCTTTTTCTCTATTTTTTATTTGCGAACGTTCTGACTGGCAACTGACCACTGTGTTTGTTGGCAAGTGTGTCATACGAACAGCAGAATCTGTCGTATTCACGTGTTGTCCTCCTGCCCCACTCGACCTAAACGTATCAATTCTTAAGTCATCTGGTGATATCGTAATTTCCACATTGTCATCCAATTCAGGCATGACATCACAAGAAGCAAATGATGTGTGCCGACGTCCTGAAGAGTCGAATGGAGAAATTCTAACCAGTCGATGAACACCTTTTTCAGCTTTCAAATAGCCGTAAGCATTATGACCTTGAATTAATAAGGTCACACTTTTCACCCCTGCTTCATCTCCGGGGAGATAATCTGTCGTTTCCACTTTGAATCCTTTAGCTTCTGCCCATCTTGTATACATTCTAAGCAACATAGAGGCCCAGTCTTGTGATTCTGTTCCACCAGCTCCTGGATGTAGCTCTAAAATAGCATTATTTTTGTCATGTGGTTCACTTAATAACAGCTCAAGCTCAAATTCGTTTAGACGCTTGCCAATATCTTTAACACCTTGCTCTAAATCATCAGCTAGATCACTGTCATTTTCCTCTTTTAATAATTCTAAGGAAACGTCAAGCTCTTCATGATCACTTTCTAATTTCCGATACGTATTCACGATATTTTTCAATACATTATTTTCATTTATCACTTTTTGAGCTGCATTTTGATCCTCCCAAAACATCGGATCAGACATTTTTTCCTCTAGTTCAGCAATTCGGGTCTCTTTTTCTTCTAAGTCAAAGAGACCCCCTAAAGTCCGCTAATCGTTTAGCCATCATTGATAGTTCTTGTGTTATTTCTGACATTTCCATGTGAGATCACCTCTAAAATTATTTCTATCCTTTTTCAGTTTAAAAGGTGCTTTTAATAAAAGCACCTTTTAACATTCCTATCGCTTCTTATCTTCCATGACACTGTTTGTATTTTTTTCCTGAACCACACGGACAAGGATCGTTTCTTCCGATGGTCTGTCCTTTTGTAAATGGGGTTTTTCGTTTGCTTTCTTTGCTTGTTTCATTTGAGCTTTGATGAACAGCCTTCCCTTCAGCTACTTGCTTTCGCTCAAGGTTAGATTGAATTTGCGCTTTCATAACATATCGTGACACTTCTTCTTCAATCGTGGCTATCATCTGCTCAAACATTTCAAATCCTTCAAATTTATATTCTCTTAATGGGTCATTCTGGCCATAGGCTCGCAGATGAATTCCTTGGCGTAGTTGATCCATTTGATCGATGTGACTCGTCCACTTTGAATCTACTGTACGCAGAAGGATCACTCGTTCAAATTCTCTCATCGTTTCAGGCGTAAATTCTTCTTCCCGTCGGTTGTAGTCCTCTGTTACCTTTTCCATAATTTCTTCAACCATTTCTTCAGGTTCCAGGCCATCTAACTCACGTACACTTATCTCATTTCCGCTCAAGACAGTGGCATTAATATAATCCACAATTCCTTGCAAATTCCAATCTTCAGGGACTTCAGTTTCTGGTGTATATAGACTAACTTGTCGTTCAACAGTTGATTCAAGCATTTTTTCCACGACTGGCCTCAGGTTTTCAGCCTCGAGAACTTCCATACGTTGTTCATAAATAATGTCTCGCTGTTCACGCATAACATCATCATATTGGAGGAGTTGTTTTCGTGCATCAAAGTTATTTCCTTCTACTCGTTTTTGCGCTTGTTCAACAGCTCGTGTAATAAGCTTACTTTCAAGAGGCTGGTCTTCATCCATCCCCATTCTTCCCATCATTTTACTCATGTTATCCGAACCAAATCGTCTCATAAGAGTATCTTCTAATGACAGATAAAATTGGGAGCGTCCCGGGTCCCCTTGTCGGCCAGAACGACCACGCAGCTGGTTATCAATACGTCTACTTTCATGACGTTCTGTTCCAAGAACAAATAGACCTCCTAAATCTTTAACACCTTCGCCTAATTTTATATCTGTTCCACGCCCCGCCATATTGGTGGCAATTGTCACTGCTTTTGGTTGACCAGCATTCTCAATAATCTCAGCTTCTCGTTCATGATTTTTAGCATTTAGAACGTTATGAGGGACCCTTTTCTTTTTTAACATATTGGCAATCAATTCGGATGTATCGACATTAACAGTCCCTACAAGAACAGGCTGGCCTTTTTCGTATAATTCATGGATTTTTTCAATAATAGCTTTAAATTTCCCGTCCATCGTTTTATAAATTAAGTCAGGACGATCTTCTCTAATGACCGGTTCGTTCGTCGGTACCGAATAGACGTTCATTCCATAAATATTTCGGAATTCTTCTTCCTCTGTTTTCGCAGTCCCTGTCATACCTGCTAACTTTTGATACATTCGGAAGTAGTTTTGGAAGGTAATTGAAGCAAGTGTCATACTTTCTCGCTTAATTTCCAACGCCTCTTTTGCTTCTATAGCTTGATGGAGACCATCACTATATCGGCGTCCTTTCATTAACCGTCCTGTAAACTGGTCTACGATTGCCACTTCTCCGTCTTCCACAACGTAATCTTCATCTTTCACCATGACTTTATGGGCTTTTAAAGCTTGGTTAATATGATGATTTAGCTGGACATGCTCTGAGTCAAATAGATTGTCTATATTAAATACGCGTTCTGCTTTACTGACACCTTCATCCGTTAATTGGACATTTTTTGTTTTCTCATCATACGTATAGTCTTCCTCGTCTTTCAACATACGAATGAAAGAGTTCGCAGCTGTATACAGTTCAGTTGTTCGGTTAGCAGAACCCGAAATAATTAAAGGGGTTCGGGCCTCATCAATTAAAATAGAGTCGACTTCATCGACAATGGCAAAATGAAGAGGACGTTGCACCATTTGCTCTTTATAGGTCACCATATTATCTCGTAAGTAATCAAAGCCAAATTCATTATTTGTCCCATATGTAACATCTGCTGCATAGGCTTCTCTTTTTTCATCTTTCGACATACCACTCACATTTAATCCAACAGTTAAACCGAGAAAATTAAACAGTTTACCCATTTCTTCTGCATCACGACGAGCAAGGTATTCATTAACGGTCACCACATGTACACCTTTACCAGTTAAAGCATTTAAATAGACTGGCAAAGTACCGACTAACGTTTTACCTTCACCCGTTTTCATTTCAGCGATGTCCCCACGGTGAAGGACAATTCCCCCAAGTAACTGGACGCGGAAGTGAGTCATTCCCAGAGCCCGTGTAGACCCTTCTCGAACAACAGCATAGGCTTCAGGTAACATATCATCAAGTTTTTCACCCTTTTGATAACGTTGTTTTAAGTCTTCAGTTTTTTGACGAAGACCCTCATCACTCAGTTTACTTAAGTCGTCCTTATAGTTTTCTATCTCATCAAGAAGTTTTTCCAACTTTTTTAAATGCTTTTTATCTGTATCGCCAATGACCTTTTTTAATAAACCTAACATTGGACATTGCTCCCTTTCTTTTTTATCCCGATATAGAGTTTAGATTATCTTTAGATACATTTATTTCTTCGGGATTCCTTTGTAATACATATAACCATGTTAATTAAGTAGTATAATGCCGACGTCTTTATATCGTCTTAATCTTGTGTTTTAATCAAAGAGGCCAAGACTCCCTTCTCCATTAATACGCTATCCTACATTTTAACAGGTTGACTTCCACCATACAAGCAGTGTAGCTGTAGCCTTTTTAATTATATTTATCGCTATCGACACATTTTTTAATAATATGCGAACTGTGATAAATCTGTTACCATATAAAACGAACCTTCATTCAGCTGGAATTTTCGTTTCTTCTACCACTGATTAGTAGTTGAATGAATTCGGACACTAACGGCCGGTATTTCCCGTCTAAATAGAGTTTCTCTCACTTTTTTTGAGCAGAGAGGTTGACGCGAGATCGACGGACGCTTATCCGTGATAAATCGTGAAAATATGACAAATTAATCAGTTTACCTAGTAATATTGTCATTGCTTTTTAATAAAGAAGTTGAACTATTACATACATTTTTCTATAATACAGGTACTGGAAGCGCTTTTCATCCTTCATACTCGTTTTAATGTGAATTCTCACTCATTTGTTGGCTGTAAACTTTTCTCTGCTGCTGGTATTTTTTTCTATTATGTATCTCGGAGTTGATTATTTATGCTGTCCGTAAAAAAAATATTAAATAATAATGTCGTGATAGCTGAACACCCAGACTATCAAGAGGTCGTCTTGATTGGGAAAGGTCTTGGATTTGGTAAAGAACCTGGGCAAGAGATCGCCGGAGACAAAGCAGAAAAATTTTTCGTGTTAAAAAATGAAGATGAACAGCAGCAATACATGAATTTATTAGAATATGTAGACGAAGAGTTCATTGGAATTATGAATGAATTTATCGAAAAGCTGGAAGCACGATTTAAAACAAAACTACATGAACACATCCATGTAGGGTTAACCGACCATCTTTATTTCGCTGCCAAACGCATTCGACAAGGTCAAGGAATTAAAAACCCCTTCTTGCATGAGACTGAACTTGCATATCCAATGGAATATGCAGCGGCCATGGAATTAACAGAGTGGCTGAATGAAAAACTCGATATACGAATTCCTGATGGAGAAATAGGATTTATAACATTACACATTCATAGTGCTTTAACAAATCGTAATTTAGCCGAGATCAATCACCATACTCAGCTTGTAAGTGAACTCATTTTAATTATTGAAGATTATTTAAAAATTAAAATAAGTCGCAGAGACATGAATTATTTACGTCTAGTTAGGCACTTACACCATGCGATTGAGCGGATTCAAACAGAAACATACGTAGAAAATCAAGACAGTTTAAAAAAGGTGTTGCAAGTTGAATATCCCGTATGCTACAATTTGTCTTGGAAACTGATTAAAATTATGCAACAGCGCTTACAAGTGTCTATTCCAGATGCAGAAGCAGTTTATCTTACATTGCATCTACAACGTTTGGACTCTACACAACCGAATACTTGACTTATATAATTCGTCCATTTTTGGATAACTACTCTTTTTCCGTGTTACTGGTAAAGCAGGCATGAGTGAAAAAAGAACTGTAGTTTAAGACCATTTTTGTGTGAAGTTTATTTATCTTCACACTGGTTTTCTACATTCTTTTTAGCTCATGTCTTTTTTGTTGTCATGATTCGATCGTTTCCTACACATCCTATTGTTAGATCAAAATTAAAGGAGGAGTTTACGTGTTTAAGAATTCTTTTGGAACGTTACAAAAAGTTGGTCGTTCCCTTATGCTCCCTGTAGCATTGTTACCAGCTGCCGGGATTCTACTTGCATTTGGTGATGCGATGCAAAATCCTGATATGATAGCACGATTACCATTTTTAGATAGTGCCATCTTTTCACTTATTGCTGAAATGATGCAATCAGCAGGTGATATCGTATTTGCTAACCTCGCATTATTATTTGCTGTCGGTGTCGCAATCGGCTTAGCCAAAGGAGACGGTGTTGCTGGTCTTGCCGCCTTAATTGGTTATTTAATTATCAATGTAACGATGAGTGTCATTCGTGGTGTTGATGCAAGCATGCTTGTAGACCATCCTGAATATGCAAGTGTTCTTGGGATTCCAACATTGCAAACGGGCGTTTTTGGTGGTATTATAGCTGGTTTGCTCGGTGCCTATATGTATAACAAATATTACAATATAGAACTACCTTCATATCTTGGTTTCTTTGCTGGTAAACGGTTTGTTCCAATCGTAACAGCTGCATCTTCAATTATCGTTGGTACACTTTTAGCTTTTTTATGGCCATATGTTCAAGATGGCTTAAATGCATTCTCATATTTCATGACAGAATCAAACCGTACGTTAGCAACATTTATTTTTGGTGTTGTTGAACGAGCATTGATTCCGTTTGGTCTCCACCACATTTTCTACTCTCCTTTCTGGTTTGAGTTCGGTACTTATACGAACGCAGCAGGAGACCTTATCCGTGGGGATCAGCAAATCTTCTTTAACCAAATTCGAGATGGTGCTGAGCTAACAGCTGGTGCCTTTATGACTGGTAAGTTCCCATTCATGATGTTTGGACTTCCAGCAGCTGCATTAGCCATCTACCACTGTGCAAAGCCTAGTCAGAAAAAAGTGGTTGCCGGTATTATGGGATCTGCAGCACTTACATCTTTCTTAACTGGTATTACAGAGCCAATTGAATTCAGTTTCTTATTCGTTGCACCACTATTGTTTGTTGTTCACACGCTATTTGCAGGGTTATCGTTCATGACTATGCATATTTTAGACATTAAAATTGGGATGACATTCTCTGGAGGGGTTATTGACTTCTTCCTCTATGGAATTTTACCTAACCGAACTGCTTGGTGGCTAGTGATTCCTGTCGGTTTAGTCTTTGCAGTTATTTACTACTTCGGTTTCCGCTTTGCGATCTTAAAGTTCAACCTCATGACTCCTGGTCGTGAAGAGCAAAATGCCGATGAGGTAGCTGGCGATTCTAAAAAAGCAGGAAATACTGAATTACCTTACGAAGTACTAAAAGCTTTCGGTGGTAAAGAAAACTTAACTTATTTAGACGCTTGTATCACTCGTCTCCGCATTACTGTTGATGATGTCTCAAAAGTTGATAAAGACCGCTTGAAACAGTTAGGTGCTTCAGGAGTTATGCAGGTTGATAAAAACATTCAAGCTATTTTCGGACCACGTTCTGAAACGATTAAAGGGCAAATGGAAGATATCATCCAAGGTAACACGCCTGTGCCTGAAAGTACTGAGGAAGCAACTGAAACAACAGGTCCAGTAACAAGTGAAGTTGCAGTTGCAATGCCAATTGAAGGTATCATTAAGCCATTGTCAGAAGTTCCAGACAAAATGTTTGCTGAAAAGATGATGGGTGATGGTTTCGCAATTGATCCGACTGTAGGCCGTGTGGTATCTCCTGTAGACGGGAAAGTCGTTAACTTATTTACAACGAAGCATGCAATTGGGCTTCAAGCTGAAGACGGAACAGAAATCCTTATTCACGTTGGTATTGATACGGTAAAATTAAAAGGCGAAGGATTTGAGGCTCATATTCAACAAGGTGATGAGGTCACTGTTGGTCAAGAGCTACTTACATTCGACCTTGAAAGTATTAAAGAGAAAGCACCATCCGTTATGACTCCAATCATTTTCACTAACTTAAGCGATTCTCAGGCTGTAGTTATTGAAAAAGATGGTCAAACTAAAACTGGTGAAACTGATCGCGTACGTATTAAAAATAAATAAGTAACTACTTTTTAACTATTTAGATTTTATTAAGGCGTCCTCACACGTAAAGTGTGAGGACGCCCTTTTTGTGCTATATGACCTCTGAAGAAATGTTCAAAATTATCTTAGCAGATTATACATAAAGAAATTTAAAACTGCCCCTCAAATTATTAAATGTGTCTAATAATTGAGGAGCAGCTGCTCTAGAATTCACTATTAAAGAGGATTATTCGGGTTCAATAAGCCCGTAACGGCCATCTTTTCGCTTATATACAACGTTCGTGAACCCGCTCACTGCATTAGCAAAAACGAAGAAGTTATGTCCTAACATATCCATCTGTAAAACAGCTTCTTCAATATCCATAGGTTTAAGATCAAATCGTTTAGTTCTTACAATTTCTATTTCATCATCAGCAACCGGGTCTTCCTCTGCTAATGGTTCTAATTCATTTTTAAACATGTATTTTAAACTATCGTCACCACGAAATTTGCGATTTACTTTTGTTTTATGCTTTCTGATTTGTCTTTCTAATTTTTCAATCACTAGATCTATCGCAGCATACATATCTGTATGCTTTTCTTCAGCACGTAATAATAATTTAGGCATCGGAATAGTGATCTCTACTTTTTGAACACTATTGAGAACGCTCATTTTCACGTGTACATCTGATGAGGGGATAGTATCAAAGTACTTTTCAAGTTTGCCTACCTTCTTTTCAACGTACTCCTTCAAAGATGAGGTAATTTCCAGGTTTTCACCGCGAATATTAAAATTCATAAGCAAACTCCTCCTTAATCGGTTATGTATGTAATATTCTTCATACCCTCTTTATATTCCTGCTAAAACTTAAATAAATTTTGTACTTTTTTATCTAATGAAGTCGAAATTCACAGAAATTTTGTGCTCGCACATGTTCATATCCTCTCCCTACTGTTTAAAACACCTATATTAATAACGCAAAAAACGTCACTTAAAATATGATCAACCATGTTTTAGGTAAATATACGTTAGCGTTTAGTCTTTACAATGTTATTGGAAATTATTCACATAGTATGGGTAAGGAAAAACCCGCTTTCCTTTTGGAAAACGGGTAAATCTTCGCTTTCATTCCCTAAACCATCTATTCAACACTATATTTAAATGAACTAATGATCATTTAAACCTGTCATATGAATAAAAACCAACTCAGGGATGCGAATTATATTTTAACAACATTTGCAGCTTGAGGACCACGAGCTCCTTCAACGATTTCAAATTGTACCTCTTGGCCTTCATCAAGTGTTTTGAATCCTTCCTGATCAATGGCAGAGTAATGTACGAATACATCGTCTCCGTCTTCTCTTTCGATGAATCCAAAACCTTTTTCTGCATTAAACCATTTTACTTTTCCCTGCATATTCTTAACACATTCCCTTCGTTAAAAATCTTTGGGTCTATACCCTTTATTTTCAATATAACAATGGAAGTTAAAAACGTCAATTTATTTTTTACTGATTATTTTGACAAATTTTGATAATCTGATAAATCATATATGGTTACGTTTACAATTTAAGCTTTCTTAGAATATTTTATTAAATAAATTTGGAAATTATTAAAACTTACTTTTTTTATACAATTACTTTATTAGTTCTTTATACCTATTGATAATGTTAACATATTCCAATAAAATACGACTATAGATAACATTTTTTTCATGAAAAGGAACTTACTATCTATATCTTCGATCATCCTCAACAATTATTAAACAAGTTGATATTCACTTGTTCTAATAATATCCTCCCTATTGAACCCACACCTTCTTCTGCGGTTCAAGTGCTCTACATCCCTCCTTCCTTCAAGGACTGTCTCTATACTTAGTTTCAATGAATTATTCATATCATATTTAAGTGTAGATCCTCAGCGGTTGTGGACACAAGCATGAAAATGAAGGGGAATCATTATGTATTAAATGTGCCATTCTGATTCCCTCTTCTTTTAATCTCTAGGAAAGGGGGCGAAATTAGGAGCACTTTATCATTCACAATTTGTTAAATAAAGGAGTGGTTCATTTAATGTTAAATCAATTTACACTTATTGGCCGAATAGCTAGGCAGCCCTCCCTACAAACTACGAGAGAAGGTATATCGTTCACGCGCTTTACATTAGCCGTCCGACGACCTTTTAAAAATCAAGCAGGCCAATATGACACGGACTTCGTCCAACTTATCTCCTGGAACAAGGTAGCAGAAAGAGTTGCGGATTTCTGCTCAAAAGGCTCTTTAGTCTCTGTTAATGGGCGTATTCAGATGAGATCATTTGAATTGGAAGAAGAAAAACGACTAACAGTACCAGACGTGGTAGCTGAAAACGTCACATTTTTGCAAATGAAAAAAAGATCTGATGATACACATAGTCATGAAAATGTTCCTATTCCCAGTCCACCTCTCTCATCATCAGAAAAATCCCCTTCTAGCTAAATAAATTACTAATTAATATCCTCAAAATCAAGAATTCCCTAAATAAAATATCGCTAGTTTTGTATCTTAATCACATTATAAGGAGACCGTTCTATGACTGAAAAAGATTTAATAAAAAACATTATGCATAAACTAGCTAAAATTGATGCGAAAATGGCCAAACAAGATGACCTTGACGACCTTCACGAGCAATTATTTGAGCATGATGAGCTATTGAAAGGGCTACAGGACAGCATTCAAGAATTAAAAGTCAATTTTGAAATGAAATATGCTGAATCTATCAATTCTGAGGATGTGCTTTTACGTTCCGTTTTAGATAGGCAATCACCTTAATTGTATTAGCTGAGATTGCTCCACCTGTTTATGCTCCTTGAAACTCTCTTCTCCTCCTTCATATAAGTGAAATTTCCTCATTCAAAATATTGACTTCAGTTTCTCCTAATAATTGCATTAAACGTTTTAAATATCAGTTTACACCTCTACACAACATCTCTTCTTAAACGATTGGATATTATAACTTTGAAAAACGCAGACCTTACTAAAGATAGAAAAGATAAAACAACGTCTTATGAAGAAGATATGGTTATAACAAAGTTTGAATCAATTTGGTTAGGCATCGAGGGAATTTATACCTCAGATTCATCAAAAGAGCCAGCATATATAGAAGTGAGAGTCTTTCCTGAGAATCCATCGACTTTTTAAAACGTTATTTAACGCTAATCGTTATAATAAGAGCATGCATGAGTAGCACAAACCAAAGTCATGGTTTGTGCTACGTTATTAATAAAAAGTATCCTCAATCAATTCGGGTTTTCGCTCTTCTCCCACTGATTGGTAGCTGAGTGAATCAGGATATTAGCGTCCGTTATCTCTCACTTAAGTGGCTTTAGATTTGCTCTCTATTTTGAGCAGGGAGGTTTATGAAATTAGCGATGCATACCCTTCATGACTAAAAAATGTATTTTATTTCCACCAGCACTAATTTTGCACTCTGGCCTAAAACTGCCAATATAGCCTATCTCATTTTGACTATTAAAAATTCCTTGCTATAAAAATGTACTCTTCACTCTTATTTAAGTATTTACAGGTGCTTTTCCGATAGTGACATTAGTCAATAATGCTTTCATAGTAAAAGCGTAAGAGCATGGAAAACTGACTAGGAACAAAATAAAGTTAACTGTTCCGATATAATAAAATATGGCTAATATAGCAATTAGGCTAACGGAAATACCAATATTTTTAATACAACTCGTAAAAGCATAGATAAGGACATGAGAGAAATTCATCTGATTGTGTCCAAGTAAGTGAATTGTATAAGTGAACATCATGAAAGAAAGGGAAAATAAGTAAAGTAGTACAATCGTAAGCAACAGGGCGGTCGTTCCTTCTTCAAGGTTAATGAAATATAAACAAGCAAACAGCACGAGAAAAATATTTGTGAACATAAAGGAAGGTAATTTCAAATGAGCATATGCTGAATAATAGGCTTTAAACAGGTCTCCTATAGGAATATCATCCCCCTCTTTTGTAATGTCTTGCTTAAGGGTAATATCTGCTGTTGTTTTAACTAACGCATAGGAGGATGGGAGAAGACTGTAAACAACCATACCCCTAAATAAAAAATACCAGAATAATAGACTCGTCATCATACATTTATAAAGACGTACAAAAAACAGCATTTCTCCTCCTCCTTATACCTATTTTTTTATCTGTTTGCCCCATTTAGAAAGGCAGACTTTTAGAGTCTGCCTATACACCTATTTTATATTACATTGTCCCTATTTCTTGATCATCCTCCACTTGTTCATGGTGTTCTTTTATATAATCTACTACCTGATTTACTTCTGTGTAAGCGACCCCTACATAAGTGTCTGCAGCCCCGTAATAAATAGCAATACGCCCTGTTTGTGCATCACTCAATGTAGCGCATGGGAAGATAACATTATTGACAAAACCTCTTTCTTCATACTCTGTTTCAGGGGTCAACAAAAAAGTTTTACACCGGTACTTTACCTTTGATGGTTCGTGTAAATCAAGAATCGCGCCGCCCATACTGTATACTAGACCATTACAAGTGCCTGTTACACCATGATAAAATATAAGCCATCCTTCAGATGTTTCAATAGGCGCTGGTCCGCCTCCAATTTTAACATTTTGCCACCAGCCTTCTCCACCTTTTCCCATCACACGGCGATGTTTCCCCCAATACGTTAAATCTGGACTTTCACTTAAAAAGATATCTCCAAAAGGCGTATGACCGCTATCACTTGGACGTGATAATAACAGATAATTACCATTAATCTTTCTTGGAAATAGTACGCCATTACGATTAAATGGTAGAAATGGATTTTCAACTCTTATAAACGTCTTAAAGTCGTGCGTCTTTGCCATGCCGATAGAAGCACCATAAAAATCCGTACACCAAATAATATAGTAGGTATTATCAACTTTAATGAGTCTCGGATCATACGCATATCTCGGTTGAAATTCAGCTCCGGAATCATCAACAAAGGTCATTTTCTGTTCGTCGATTTCCCAATTTAAAGCGTCATCACTGTAGCCTAAATGCAGATGAGGTCTGCCATTTGTTGTTTCAGCCCTAAATACACCAAGAAATTTATTATCGTAAGGGATGACGGCACTATTAAATATTCTAGCAATCCCTTTTGCAGGATTACGTTTAATTACAGGATTAGCCGTATGACGCCAAACTGGCATTGTCAGTCCCTCTGGCTTGTCTTCCCAGGGTATGTTTGTTAGCTGTTCCCCAATTAATTTAACTGTCATTCATCAAACTCCTCTACTTTTTAGCCAATAGCTAATTTTTAGTTTATCGTTAAGGTTATAATATAAAGATACCTTAGAAGCGCTTTCATGTCAATTTTCTTTTCTGTATTTATCAGTTTTCAAGCTTCACTTTTACTTTGATCTGAACTAGATTGCACTTAAAACCAACTTAGTTTCGACACTATCAACCGCCCACTCACCCTTTTCTAATTACATACAAAAAAACCAACAATGGCTATATCGTCGATTGTTGGTTTTCATATCTATCGCATTCATGTTTTATTTTTTAAATTTTGAATTGATATCAGCAACTGAATCCCTTTGAACAATTTTTCCTTTCACTAATACTCTTCCTGATGCTTTCTGATTATCCCTGACTTTTTCTATAATATTTCTCACGGCAGCTTCAGACATTTCCGGAACGTTTACTTGTACCGTCGTAAGTTGTGGTGAAGCAATCGTCGAATAAATGTCATTATCAAAGCCTACTACCGAAAAATCTTCAGGTATCCGGTAACCTAGACGTTGCAATTTTTTAACGACATTGTACGCCACTTGATCGCAATTACATACGAAAGCTGTCGGTCTCTCTTTAGGTAGCTGAATGTCTATAAACGTCCCATTATCATCACGGTCATTTATGATAAAATGCTCTTTTAAGGGGAGACGATGCTCAAGTAGCGATTTATAATAGCCTAAATAGCGGTCTTGTATACTACTCGTAAAATAAATATTTCCAACGAATGCGATCTCTCTATGTCCCATCTTGATTAAATGGTTTGTTACTTCGTAAGTGCCATAGAAGTTATCCGTAATAATACAATCAACTTCAGTTTGATCCGTATAAAAGTCCAGGCAAATAAGTGGAATACCATTATTTTTTAACACATTAAGATACTCATTACTAATCTGGCCAAGAATGATAAAGCCATCTACTTTATTTTCGTAGTATGTCCCAGGAAGGACATGGTTCATTTCATCTTCTTGTGAGAGCGTTTGTAAAATTCCATAATAATGATAACTTTCAAGGTGTTTGGTAATCTCTTGATAAAAGCTTAAATAAAAGGATTTCGTTTCCCCAATAAAGTGTTCCGGGATGATGACCCCAATATTATAGGATAAGCCTTCCTTCATAGATTTAGCCGTTGAATTAAATCTATAACCTAATTCTTCAGCCAAACTTTGGATTTTTTTTCTTAATTCTTCACTCACGCCTTCTTTATCATTTAAAGCTTTAGAAACCGTGACACTACTCACACCAATTTTGTCAGCAATATCCCTCATCGTCACATTATTCCGCAACTAAACCACCTCCTCACCAACACAGGTATACTATAAATATGATACTACTTTCCTTTAAGTAAGTGTAGGTTTTTTTCTATCAGATCCATTCGCTGTCTCACACACTCTAGCGAGTTATACGGGTCTTCTGGCGTGTTAAACGTATAATCTGTTAACTTATCAATCGTTGTTTTGGCTATATGAATACGCGTATCACTCGATGCATAGTATATGAAGATTTCCCCCTTTTTATTCAAGACAGCCCCATTGCAGAAAATCACATTTGATACATCCCCCGTTCTTTCATCGTCATAAGGTGCGATGAAATGGCCTCCCGGTTTGGCAATTATTTTATGCGGGGCATCCAGTTGAGTAGCGAATGTGTAGAGAACATACCGTAATCCAGCAGCTGTATTCCTCACACCATGAGCTATATGAATCCAGCCTTTAGGTGTCTTTATCGGTGCTGGCCCTTGACCATTTTTTACTTCATAAACCGTATGATACACCTTCTCATCGATCACTGTTTCATGATCAATCACAGGATTTTCTAGTGAGTCACATAGGCCAAATGCAATTCCTCCTCCCGCTCCTGTGGATATAAATCCATCTTGTGGTCGCGTATATAATGCATATTTCCCATTAATAAACTCTGGATGGAGGACAACATTTCTCTGTTGTGGTGATGGCGTTTTAATATTCGGCAGACGCTCCCATTTTTCTAAATCTTTTGTTCTCACGAGTCCAGCTTGGGCTATGGCACTTGACGTGTCGAATGGCTTTGCTGATGGGTCTTTACTTTCTGAGCAATAAATTCCATAGATCCAGCCGTCTTCATGTTCAACAAGTCGCATATCATACATATTCGTTTCTTCATCTATCCTTTCCCATGTTAAAGGTGAGTCTATGAATCTAAAATTATCAATGCCCGTGTCACTTACCGCTAGAGCAAAAAATGATTTTCGATCTACCCCTTCTGTCCTAACGATTAAGTAATAGCGATGATTCCAATAGAGGGCTCCAGGATTAAAGGTGGCATTAATACCTAAACGTTCCATAAAATACGGATTCGTTTCTTTATTTAAATCGAACCTCCAGTGCAAAGGAACATGATGTCTTGTAAGTACAGGATTTTTATACTTTTCATAAATCCCATTATAAAACTTATCATTAACTTTATTTGGCTTGGACAGCAGTTTCTCTTGTTTTTCTAACATCCCATAATAGTGATTATGTATCATCTAATTCACCTCTTCGTTTTCTATTACTCTATCTTGACTACTGAAAGACTCTACTAACGATATATTCCACCTTTCCTTTGTAGTAAAGGTGCTCACCTCTCATGTGTACCTACTTTTATCCATTAATGTGCGGCCCCATTTAGAAACTTCTGTATCTTAATTACATGAGAAGTCGTTTACCTTGTGGAGCCGCAAAAAGATCAAAGTTATTGTTTAAGTTTAAATCGACACTTATTCTATACCTTCAAGGCTTCGACCATCTTGCCATCTTTCATTAAGTTGGTTCATAATATCATCGAATGATTCATCGCGGTTGCCAATGCCCGCTTCGATAATTTGCTCTTTAAACCTTGAATTCCATAAACCCACTTCCCCCGAACTATCCACGCGATCTGCCAAGCCCTGTTCCCCGTCACGAGCAGGTGCATTAGAAATGAATTCTACTCCTAATTCTTCATATGCTTCCAAGAAATCAGGGAATTCATCACTTACTTTAGGTGAAATACCACCTTCATCTTCCCAATAGCCTGATTCATCTAGGAAAAATTTAACCCATGCTTCCGCTGCTGCAGGATAATCTGTATTAGCATTAATACCAATATTAAAATCCGGTCCCACCGTCGCATAGACGGTTCCATCCTCATGAGTGTAAGGGAATGGCATAAATTGAATGTCTTCAGGGTTCTCTGCTAATTCTTCTACTTGAGCATATGACCATGAGCCGAGAATCATAGTTGCAACATCGCCATCTGCAAGCATTTGTTTAGAAAGTTCCCAGTCCGTGGTGAGGGGGTCACCTTCGATAAGTCCCTGATTAGCGACTTCATACATGAGGTTATAAAGAATATAGTGTGGTTCTCCTTCCGCAAAAGGTGTTTTATTATGTGGAAGGTCATTGGTAAACTGTTCATCCCCAGCAATGGCAAGCCGGTTCGTCTCCCATTGGTCTAATGGCCAACTGTCACCGTAATTTGTATAAAGTGGAATGGCGTCAGTGTTATCTTTAATCATTTGCAGGGCAGATATAAACTCTTCGGGTGTTGCTGGTATACTATCAATCTCTGCTTCTTCGAAAACAGCTTGATTGTAGAGAATACCATCAGAGTTAATCGTAATAGGAAGGCCGTACGTTCTACCTTCATATGCAAATTCATCTGCGAATAAATATATCTCACTTAACTCTTCTGTATTTCCCAGTGGTCTAAAAAAATGAGACGCATCTTCGATTGGTACATTATCAGGAATCATGAGTACATCCCCATAATCATCTGTATTCATACGAGTACTAACTTGACCTTCATAATCGGTAATAGCTTCGAACGTGACAGTAACATCTGGATAGGTTTCATTAAAACGCTCTTTATATTCCATAAAAGCAGTATCTACGATGTCTGTTCGGTGAATTAATACGGTTATATCTCCAGCCACTTCACCATTATTCGCTTCTTCATCCTTCACTATTCCGTCATTATTACCACCAGTATTCTCATCTCCACACGCAGCTAAAAAAACTAAAAGCATAATTAATCCTGAAACCAGCCCCAATTTTTTGTTCATTTTCTTTCCTCCTTCATTTTTTAGTTAATCGTTAAGGTAACAATAACTTAAGGTTAATATGTAATCGCTTTCTTGTCAACGGGTGTGAGAATAATAAAGAGAGGGAGGATCGTTTGCGATGTAAGTTAGATAGGTTTTAAGTTGAAATAGTAACAGTAAGTGATAGAGGTAATAAACCAGTAACTCTCAGAAAATGTGCTTTTTGTAACGGGAGCTCCATGGATAAGGTAGAATTTCCAGGAGCATGTTACTATGAAGGTGATGCAATTAATCACTATAAATATTCTTATAAAGACATGCAAAAAATGACCCGTATTATCACCACACGGGCCATTGTTCAATCTAATAAACTGTCTATTTTTCTTTAGAGATAAGTCTAAAAACCGCACATTCATGGCTCTTCAATGTTTTACTTATCCATTCTGCCTGTAGCTCCTTCCGTTCATTTGTCCATACATCTTTCATTAAATAGTTTCCGTCTTCGAGGAGATCACTCAGGCTAAGAACAGCCTCTTTAGGCTCATTAAAGCGATTTAGCAAGCCAATCGCAATGTCATTATTCGCAAGAGGTTTTACCCAATAATCAATCCCATGTTCTTTTTTAAGAAGATGACCTTGTATACCTAATGGATCTTGATTAATGGCAATCATCTCTTTATTTAGTAAAATCGTTTTGGTTTCCTCACTCATTTTTCGAATATCACAACCAATAAGAAGAGGGGCTGCAAGGAGACACCACAAGCTAAAATGTGATTTATATTCATTATACGTACAGCCGGGTCCAAGCCAATCATTTAATCCATTAATCCCCACGACTAACATATCTGGATCGTTCCAACCACCTGGCCCTGCGTAGTGATGAAGTGCATGGGTCTCATCTATAATATGATTAATTGACCAGCCCCAGTTTATATCCTCATCAAAGCTGTCTTTAATATCTGGGGTTGTACGCCACATATGACCAATGTCCCGCGCCCACGTTTCTGGATGTGATTTCCCATGTTCACAAATACTGAAGACCATGTCTCTCCCAGTTTTCATCAAGGCGTCCCTCATCGTCACGTAATCTTCTTTTACCCCTCTTCCTATTGGATCACCTGGGAGTTCACGGTAATCATACTTTAGTAAATCAAACCCTTGGTCAGCAATTAATTGTGCATCTCTTTCTTCATATCCTAAGCTTCCTGGTTTTTCTCCGTATGTTTTTTGGCCACAGCCTAAATAGGTGCCTGCTAAAAGTCCTTTTTCATGGATATAATCTGTGACGGGTTTCATGCCGTTCGGAAATTTTTGAGGGTCAGGAACTAGATTACCAGCACTATCTCTCTCGTCTGCCATCCACCCGTCATCAATGTTGATATAGCGGTATCCTGCTTCTAAAAGACCTGATTTTACCATGACATCTGCACTCTGTTTTATCAACTCTTCCGTTGGTTCACACCCGAAAGTATTAAATGAGTTCCATCCCATAGGGGGAGTTTTAGCCAATCCTTCAGCATATCGTTTTGGTTTTAAAGTCATGCCTTCTCCTCCAAACAAATAAAATTGATTAGTTTCTCTTACACTTTATTTCTCCATGTTGATACCACTTACGCAAAACAATTTCTACCTTTTCCCCATAAAATGAACGTTCAATCAGTCGTAGTTGAGTTAATCAGGATAATAGTGTTCGTGAACTCCCGATTAAATAGAGTTAGCCCTCCTTTCTATTTTGATCCGGGAGTTTTTACGAACGCTTACTTGTGCTAAAATGACAATGCGATTGGTAGGCTCCTCTTTTCATATCCCATCCATATGTCATCTCCTTCACAAATAATTACGCCATATCTTGTCCTCCCTACTAATCACTGCTATTCATTTTATAAGAGTCTTTAGCTATTTCACTGATCCTTCAGTAAATCCGTTATATATATATTTTTGTAACAAAACAAACACAATCAGAGTTGGGATAATGACGATGATAACGCCTGCACAAATTACTTCCCATTGTGATCCATATGGGCCTTGAAAACGGAATAAGGCTGTTGAAACAACTTGCAGATCTGGGCGTGGCATATATAAAAATGGAATATAAAAGTCGTTGTAAATCGTGACACCGCGAATGATTAAGACCGTTGCCATGGCAGGTTTTAGTTGCGGTAAAATAATTTTTCTAAAGATAGTAAAATACGAAGCACCATCTAACATTGCTGACTCATCTAGCGATATTGAAACTCTATCTAGAAATTGCAAGAAAATATATACCGCGATAATATCTGTGCTCATAAAAAGGACGATGGCAGACCATCTCGTGTTAAACAAACCTAATCCACTAATAATTTGAAACGTGGCAACTTGTGTTGTCACCGCTGGGATTAAAGTAGCCAGTAAAAACAAACCTAGTAACACTTTACTCCCGCGAAATTTAAAGCGGCTTAAGATATAAGCAATCATTGCGCCAAAAAGAATCGCAAAAAAGACGGAAACAACGAGCATAAATGCTGTATTTGCAAAACCAAGAAGCATATTACCTTCAGTAAACGCACGGACATAGTTTTCAACATTCATCCAACTTTCTGGTGGAGAAAGCGGGCCTGTTGTGGCATATTCTTCCCGTGTTTTAAAAGAGGCAAAAAGGACGACAATGATGGGTATTGCAGTAATTAACACACCAATTATGAGTGACAAATACTTCATAACTGCCCAAAAATATTTCATTGTCACGCCTCCTTGTCTCTTAACAGTAATCGTTGTACCAACGTCACGATAATGATAATAATTAACAGGACAACCGCCATGGCTGATGCAAGTCCAATACGGTTATATTCAAATGCTGTTGTCATCGTTTGGATCACAAATGTCGTACTGCCATTAGCACCACCTGTCATAATAAATGGAATTTCAAACACACCGATAGCACCACTAATCGCAAGTATTAGATTAAGCTCGACAATTCTCTTAATACTAGGTAGAATAATGAATCTAAATTTTTGCCAACTATTTGCACCATCAATATCTGCTGCTTCATATATCTCTTTTGAAATAGACGAAATGGCCCCGAGAAAAATGATGAAATTAAACCCCATGTAACGCCACACGGAAGTTCCTGCTAATGATATATTGATGAGATCAGGATTTCCAAGCCAAAGTTGCGTATATTCCCCTAAACCTATCAAACTAAGTAATGAATCTAGCGTCCCTTCTGGTCGAAAGAAAAATAGAAAAATAAAACCAATGGCGACGCCATTCAATAAATAAGGGAAAAATATAACGCCTTTGAAAAAATTTTTGAACCTCACATTAAAACTCAAGACCGTTGCAAAATATAACGCGAGGCCCATCTGAATAAAGGTGGCAAAAAAGTAATATAAACTGACGACAAATACAGCAAAATATTCTGGTCTCGTAAACATGAGGACATAGTTGTGAAAACCGACCCACTCTTTGTTCGGACTAATCCCGTTCCAGTTATGGAAGCTATAAATGATCATATTAACTAAAGGTAAGTAAGAAAATGTTAATAGTAATGTCACAGGAATAAGTGAAAACAAAACAATAATTAGCATTTTTTGTTTTTTATAATTAAAATTTTTAGAGGACAATAACTTGGAGAATTTTGTAGACTTTTGATAAACGGATTGAGCCATTCTTTTCCCCTCCATGTAAACACCTTTTTATCATGTCGAAGCGTCGTTTTATATCAAGTTGCCAATGACTAGCCGTGTTTTCTATCTCTTAGCTATTTTATTTGAGGTAAAAAATGATTTAATGACCTCAGCCGCAGGCTTTCCGTAAACACAGTAGTCATCATTTTCACTTGCATCCTCAAGACGATAAAGCTTAGCTGGCCAATCCCATAACATAAATCCATAAAACCACTTTTGCCCATGAAAGAATTTAAACATCTCTTCATAAAACACTCTTTGTTCGTTCATATCGATTTGCCCTCGATTCTTATTCCAATCGTTAGGAACAGAACCAGATTCGAGACGGCTCGGACACCCTGCTTCCATGAAGAAGAACGGTTTTTGCCACGACTCCACAATTTTTTTTATGCGCGATTTATGATGTTCCCAAGACCCTATCGGGTAATAACCACTAGAAGACATCACGTCAACTGCGTCCCACCAGGTCACTTCGTCTTCTTGATATTTGTCACAGTTATACGTGATGATGCCAGAATACACTTGGCGGACTTTTTGAATTAAATCCCGCCATTCTTTTTCTCTCCTTTCTGTCTGTACCATTTCACAGCCAACACAAAGCATCTCACATCCTGTATCCTCTGCTAATTTGGCATAATGTAACATGAAAGACTCATAGCTTTTAAACCACTGTGACCATGTAGGTTCACAAGGGACATCTTTATCAAAAAAATTAATATGCGCTCGCCACGTTCCGTCTCTTACATTAACAATAGGCTTTAAGATGACGCTTAGACCAAGACTTTTCGCTTTGGCAATTGCCCACCGTACGTTCTCATCTGTGACCATTGGTGGCTCTGCAAATGTTATGTCCGGCGAATGAGCCGTCTCTTGTAAACCTTGAAAAGCAATTGCTGTCCAGTTAATTGCTAAGTTTGTCATTTCTTCCATAGAACGTTCTGCCTCGTTTGAACGCCAATCCTCGCTATTTCCTATCCATCCCCACGTCATACCTTTAATATAGTCCATCGAAAAATGTCCTTTCTCAAGTTAAGATTTACAACGATCGATACGCTCTATTAATTCAAAGCAACATCGGGAATTATGGTAAGGGCACTTCCAAGGCTCTACTTTAGGTCTATCAAGATAGGCATTGTTTTGCTCATCTAATTTCCAATACCATTCACCATAGTGCTTATCGACCATATGCTGTTTAGTGAATCGCCATAACTTATAGACCGCTTCTAAATAATCGTTACTTAACGTTAATTGATAGGCATTAAAGAAGCCTATCATCCCTTCTGCCTGCACCCACCATACTTTTTCTTCATCCACATCGTCGCCTTCACGTTCATTTATTAATCCTCCACTTTCAGAAAAGCCCTCTATCGCTACTTTTTCTGCCATATCAATCGATGTTCTTCTTACTTTTTCAAGTCGCTTTTCATCTCCTAGAACTTCTGCAGCTTCATATAACAACCAGCTGCCTTCAATATCATGTCCATAAGATACAATATTTGCCATTCCATGCCACTGTCGATCAAAAAATAGCGTGAATTGATCAGTCGGGCCAACGATGTGTTTTAGCATCACATCGATCAGCTCAGTAATCCGCTCCTTTAGTTGAGGACTTTTCCACACCTTAAATAGATTCGTATAGGCTTCTAAAATATGAAGGTGTGTATTCATAGATTTTTCCGCCTCCATATCACTTTCACTTAAACGAGGATCTTGCTCCATCTTCCACTCTTTAGTAAACGCTTCCAAATAGCCTTTATACTGCCTATCGTATCCGTATTTCTCTATTAAATAAAAGATGTCTTTTGCTATTTGAAGACTTTCTTCATGGCATGTTATTTTGAAATACTCAGCTAACGCATAGATAGCGAAGGATTGGTTGTATATGTGCTTTCGTGTTTCTTGAGGTTTCCCTTTATGATCCACCATCCAATAAACACCACCATCTTCCTTATCTAAAAAGAAGTCTCTTAAATAGACATAAGCATGATTCGCAGTCTCTAAGTAGTGACGATTACCAAATACATGATAGGCCTTTGAAAAGGTCCAAAGAATTCTTGAGTTAAGAATGCCCCCCTTAGGTGCCTTCTCGTCTACTTTATTATGAGTCGTGAGATACCCGTAAAATCCGCCGTTTGTTTTATCCATCACATGTGTTACCCAATAAGGGAGAATATTAGCCACTAATTCATTTTTAAGCTCTTGCGACAATTCATCTAACTTTCTTTGCTTCTCCAATTCTTTCACCTTCTTGCATCAATTTATTATCTCCTGTAAATTACTTTATCGTTTAAGTTATAAAATAATCATATAGTGATAACGCTTACTTGTCAATCTTTAATCACCTTAAAATTGGTATTATTGAATACTAAAGTCGGCTCTCATGCATTCAAAAACGGGGACACAGCTAATGTAAGTCTATGACGACGGCACAAGTCATGAAAAAAGCTGTTTCAAAAGCTTAGACTTTTGAAACAGCATCGTGGCTTTCCAATTATGAACGTAAATATTGCATGATTATATCGTGAAGACCCGGCAAATTTTCATGTGAAAAGTCTGGGTAGATTTCTAATTGTTTTTCTGACTTAATGCGATTAAATGCTGCAAACTGTGTTGAAGGGGGACAAATGGTATCCATCAATCCGGTTGCCATGAGCGTTTTTGCTTGAATCCTTTCGGCTAAGTGCTGAATGTCGATATATCCAAGAGTCGTAAAGACTTCTTCGACACGCTTATGCTGTGGATCAAAACGTCGAAAATAATGTTTAATATCCTCATACGCATCAATCGCTAGATCTAATTCCCACACACGTTTAAAATCACTTAAAAAAGGATAAACAGCCGCTGCTTTTTTTATTCGCGGCTCCAATGAGGCACATACTAACGTTAAAGCACCACCTTGTGACCAGCCTGTAGCCGATACATTCGCTCCATCAATCTCGTCCATTCCAATTACTATTTGGGCTAATTGGGCACAATCGAGATAAACATCCCGAAAAAATAAGTTATCTTTATCGTCATCCAACCCTCTTATAATATGACCTTTTAAAGTATTCCCTTTAACACCGCCAACATCCTCTGATTCTCCCCCTTGTCCTCTGACATCCATTGCAAATACGGCATGACCTAACGCCGCATAAGCCAATTTACTGCTCCAATCCCCAGCGTTCATACTGTAGCCGTGAAACATGAGCACAGCTGGCGCAGGGTCAGACACAGACACTGGCTTCACATATTTCACATGAATACGCGCCCCTTTAACACCCGTAAAATACATGTCATAGCAAGTGGCAAAAGGAACCTGAAAATCACTTTTCTTAAAATGGACTTGCGGATCGACCGCACACATTTCACTAAGCCCTCGTTCCCAATAGTCATCAAAATCAACCGGTTTTGGATTAGTCCCTTTGTATACTTTTAGTTCGGATAAAGGTAAGTCAATTGTCGGCACGTTAGCCCACTCCTCCTTGTTTATATTCAAATTACCAATTACCTTAAGGATAACTACTTAATAGTTTACCTGAAAAATGAATAACCTCAATCCCTATGCGACTTTTTATTCAATTTAATAAAACAATATATAACAAACTATATTAAATATTATTATTAAGTAAATGGTATTAAAATTCAACCTCTTTATTGACTTTATCGATTACCTAATTTACCTTTAAGGAAGCGCTTTCTTTTTGTCATTTTGAAAGATTAGATTAAAAGGCTTGGTCACTTGAGCCTACTTCAGCTTCTTGATTATCTGAAGAACGGCCCGAAAGGAGGATTGTGACTTGTCACTCAGATAATATAAATGACCCACAAGGAGGAGTAATAACATGAAAAAAAAGTTATCACAGATTTATCATTTAATTATTTGCACACTTATAATAAGTGTGGGAATAATGGGGATTACAACGTCCCCATCAGAAGCAAGTTCAGGCTTTTATGTTGATGGCAATACGTTATATGACGCAAATGGGCAGCCCTTTGTCATGAGAGGTATTAACCATGGACATGCTTGGTATAAAGACACCGCTTCAACAGCTATTCCTGCCATTGCAGAGCAAGGCGCCAACACGATACGTATTGTTTTATCAGATGGCGGTCAATGGGAAAAAGACGACATTGACACCGTTCGTGAAGTCATTGAGCTTGCGGAGCAAAATAAAATGGTGGCTGTCGTTGAAGTTCATGATGCCACGGGCCGCGATTCGCGCAGTGATTTAAATCGAGCCGTTGATTATTGGATAGAAATGAAAGATGCGCTTATCGGTAAAGAAGATACGGTTATTATTAACATTGCAAACGAATGGTATGGCAGTTGGGATGGCTCAACTTGGGCTGATGGCTACATTGATGTCATTCCGAAGCTTCGCGATGCCGGCTTAACACACACCTTAATGGTTGATGCCGCAGGATGGGGGCAATATCCGCAATCTATTCATGATTACGGACAAGATGTGTTTAATGCAGATCCGTTAAAAAATACGATGTTCTCCATCCATATGTATGAGTATGCTGGTGGTGATGCTAACACTGTTAGATCAAATATTGATAGAGTCATAGATCAAGACCTTGCTCTCGTAATAGGTGAATTCGGTCATAGACATACTGATGGCGATGTTGATGAAGATACAATTCTTAGTTATTCTGAAGAAACTGGCACAGGCTGGCTCGCTTGGTCTTGGAAAGGCAACAGTACCGAATGGGACTATTTAGACCTTTCAGAAGACTGGGCTGGTCACCATTTAACTGACTGGGGGAATGGGATTGTCCACGGAGCCGATGGCTTACAGGAAACCTCCAAACCATCCACCGTATTTATAGATGATAACGGTGGTCACCCTGAACCGCCAACTGCGACTACCTTGTATGACTTTGAAGGAAGCACACAAGGGTGGCATGGAAGCAACGTGACCGGTGGCCCTTGGTCCGTAACTGAATGGGGTGCTTCAGGTAACTACTCTTTAAAAGCCGATGTAAATTTAACCTCAAATTCTTCACATGAACTATATAATGAACAAAGTCGTAATCTACACGGATACTCTCAGCTCAACGCAACCGTTCGCCATGCCAATTGGGGAAATCCCGGTAATGGTATAAATGCAAGACTTTACGTAAAGACGGGTTCTGATTATACGTGGTATAGTGGTCCTTTTACACGTATCAATAGCTCCAACTCAGGTACAACGTTATCTTTTGATTTAAACAACATCGAAAATAGTCATCATGTTAGGGAAATAGGCGTGCAATTTTCAGCGGCAGATAATAGCAGCGGTCAAACTGCTCTCTACGTTGATAACGTTACTTTAAGATAGAATTAGCACGATCACATAAGGTGTGCTTCATTGTTAAAGGGGCACACCTTACTTTTAAACGGATAGTGAACTCGCTTCAGCAAGCTAAAACCCCGAGAAATCAGGTGGCGTCTCTTAAAAGTTTCCATCTACACGACGCGTTGAGATGGGGTGGGCTAGATAACCCAAAGATTAACGACACTCAATTACAACTTCTACATTGAAAAGCTATGACATCTTTTTTTTAACAAACGTCTGCCATTCTTTTTGCTGTCGTAACAGTGACTCGTGCAAAAACCTTAGTCGTTCTTCTGCCCCTGTAAACATTTCATCCACATTGACAGCTGACTGGATCACTGATTGAAACGTATTTAATACCATTAAAGCCTCTTTATCGTCATGAAAAATAGATTGTATTGTCATGTTTTCCTCATCATAAGGTAACAAACCGCTCGTGACACCTTTCAGCAACCGATCACCAATATCACAATCATTGTTCTTATAACATTCACTAACATACATAATAGATTTTTCTACTTCGTTCAATAAGTCATCATACATTTTTAAAAACGTCTGTTGGGCTTCCGTTAAGTTGGCAGTCATAATATCTCACCTCAAAAAAATCTGTGTTATGTTTAGTTTATCAGACATGACGATCCAGTAATAAAGAATGACCGCTCTAAAAACGTGACGACTGAGTCAAAATGACAAATAAATAGACAGCCATATCAGCTGTCTTTGAGAAAAAGAGTTATATATAAGACCTTTATAATTTAAATAAATGTTTTACGAAACGCGATCCACTCTTCGTTGTACTCATAGATTTCCTTTCTTAATTGGATAAACTCCGTTATGACCGCTTCAGCTATTTCCCCTTTTAAATGATAGCCTAAGTGGATTAGCATGGAATCGAGCATAATCTCTATTAAATACATTTGCGTCGTCACGTCTTGATTGACTTTGTCATTGTCTTTGATAGCCTGACTCTCACTTTCTGCATTCCTCTTAGCCCGCTTAAGAACATCATCAATTTCATAACTTATTTTTGAATAGAGGTGGAAATCGTCATCATTTCTAATACTTTTATTACCATAATCATAACTATGTCGCCCCATTCCTGTACTCATCCTCTTTTATTCAATTTTCCAGCTATTAGCTCATCTTCCCAATCAAACTTCTCCGCTGCCGCTTCTAATGTCAGCGCCATTTGTTGCATTTTTTGCCTCACTCGGTTATTTTTAGCCATTACTGCTTCTAAGCTGCCTGCATCATAGCATCTGTATTTTCCTTGTGAGAAATAATCCTCTTTAAACGTGTTTAACCGTCCTTGGCGCGGATCACCGTACGAACCAATTTCCACATTAATTTGATTTAATTCACTCTCCGCCTGCTCAAACACACCTTTTAAACTTGACTCTGCATCTTCTTCTACCTGTTCATGTAAAGACATAGCTTTCGTTAAATTTGGAAAAAACTCGTTTTTTAACAAACTTACAAACTCTAAATAATGCGCTTTATCGAAAACAATGTCGGAAGCACCCAAGCCACCTCTCGTAAAAGACACCTCATTTAAATTGAACACATCAATTAACGAGCCATCTAAGGCTCTAAACCCACCGTTGGAATGTTTTCTAAAAATACCATGTCTATTAGAATATAAGCCATCTTTTATCCAATCAGGGAGTTCACGCGTCATATTATCTACCTCTAGAGTATCCATATAATGAATTTTAAATGGGTAGCCTAACATAGAGGTAGCATTTATTCCATATGTTCCTCGATGGCGCAAACGTCGTTCAAACCCTGCGACTTCATTATCATAAATAAACACATTAATATTGTCATAGTAACCATCTATTGACACATAGTCACGAAATTCCTTATCGAAAGAGGTAGGGTTATAAGCATTGACTTGAATATCTGGATAAACCATTCCTACTTGAATCGCCACTTTTCCAGCCATCGAATGCCCGTCTAGTGTTATCTCAGCATCCGGATATTTCTCCTTGATGTCGCCAATATAGGCAATGACGTCTTCAGTATAATCAAATGCTCTATCATTATCAGGAAAAAGAGTTTGTTGGATATCCATAGGGCTAAATGGATCCGTCCCAGGCAGAACAACAACAATTTCGTCTGGGTCAGAAGGGTTCCCCCTCGTAATCGCATTAATGTGATTATCTGTTTCAACCTCAAATCCATACCCACGACTTGACGCAACAGCTGTTGTGTTGAGCGTTTGAGGGACGTTATCAACAAATTGAATAGTCTCATCTTCTAACATGCTCCGATACTTCAGTAACATACGTTCCTCAACTAATTCCACACTTGTTCCAAAATCATTTGCAATTTCTTCTGCTTCATAGCTTATTTTCATGCCAATAAGCTGATGCTCTGCTTCTGAAAATGACTCATCCCTTACATAAGTATCGCCTTGCAAGTTCATGCTTTATCCCCCTCACGGAACCCTTAACATCTTATATATTCCTTCACTTTCACCGGTAGATAAGTCTTTTACACCAATTTCTATGTAATAAGTTCCCTGTGTAAGTAACACCTTTAACTCTTCTTCAATTTCAGACGCTTCTTCTTCATCAATCCCTTCTTTTTTGCCAACAATTCGAATATGTGTATCTAAACGTGTAAGTTTATCTAAATTTGTTTCAATATAAGTCTTTAAGTCTTCCAAATCGTCACCACTTTTATATGCTTCTCTAATCTCCTCGTTTATTTGTGAATTTAGGCCTAGGTTTGTTCTGAAGTACTCTATTTCCCCCCCACCAGGCCTCAGTGGATCTTCTATCCCTAGTGAATTAAGATAATCTATTGTCGGTGCAAGCTCTTCATAGCGTGCTTGTAAGTATAATTCATCAAAAACAGTGGTTATAATAAATTCTTTTGGATCACTTAAAAATAACGAATCTGGATTTCCCTTCAAATCAATAAAAAAATATGGTTCTCCATAATAATGAAAAAATACTCTAAATTCTTCTTCACCAGTGGGGTATTTTCGTGGGTCACCTATACTTTCCACATCCACCTTATCCGGATCCAACTTGTACCTTGCCACATACCTTTTCACATTCTCTTCAATTTCTTCTCTATTTCTCTCTGACCAGTCACCGAAATCATTATTCATCAAAATCACTCCCCCTAACAGTAACAAAACAAGGGGTATTGCCCCTAAGATAACGCGCTTTTTATTTTTCAAATGATTTTCCCCTTTCTAGAACATGTGAGGGATACCGTTACGACTTTCCTATGTATTAAACTTTGTCACTTTATACATGAAGAACATTCCTTGTTTTTCAATTGTAATCTGATAATGTAAAAGATTTCAATACTATTATTAAAAATTAAGCAATAGCACCTAAATATAGGTGTAGGTCTAAAGGATTATTTAATGGTAGGGGATTACTCGTTGTGATGAGGTATTGAGGGACATCGTCAACAAACTCAATCGATTGCATTCGCCTGATTTTCTGATCGATAACTGACCTTCATTCCTAAAAGTTGATGTTCCGCTTCTGAAAATGACTCATCATTTGAATAGGTAGAACCTTCTAAGTTCATGTGTACCTCCCTTATGGAACTCTTATCATTTTGAATAAACCTTTACTTTCACCAGTTGATATATCTCTCACGCCAATTTGCACGTAATAAGTTGAGCTTGGAAGCAGTTTTTTTAACTCTTTTTCAATTTCAGATGCTTCGGCCTCGGATATCCCTTCTTTGTTTCCTATGATTTCTATGTTTGTGTCTAGCCTTACAATTTCATCCAAATTTATTTCGATATACTCCTTTATTTCTTCCAAATCATCGCCGCTTTTATATGCCGCTCTAATCTCCTCGTTTATTTGTGAATTAATTCCTACATCAGTCTGGAAATACTGGATCTTTTCCCCCTCTGGACGAAGTGGATCGATTATTCCTTTTGAATTTAAATATTCTATTACTGGAGAGAGTTCCTCATAGCGTGCTTGTAAGTATAGCTCACTAAAAACTCGCGATGCTATACGTTCTTCTCGATCAATAATAGATAATGTGTCTGGGCTCCCCCACAAGTACATCGCAAAATATGGATCTCCATTATAATAAAAATAAATTCCGAATTCCTCTTCACCTGTCGGGTATTTCCTCGGATTACCTATCGTAACAATTTCCACTTTATCAGGATCTAACTTGTACCTTGCCACATATCTTTTTACATTCTCTTCAATTTCTTCTCGATTTCTCTCTGACCAGTTACCGAAACCATTGTTCATCCAGATCACTCCCACTAACAATAGCAAAACAAGGGGTATTGCCCCTAAGATAACACGCTTTTTATTTTTCAAATGATTTTCCCCTTTCTAGAACATGTGAGGGATACCGTTACGACTAATCTATGTATCTATACTTTGTCTTTTTATACAGGAAGAACATTCCTCATTTTTCAATTGTAATCTTACAATGTAAAATATTTAAATACTATTATTAAAAATTAAGCCATAGCACCTAAATAAAGGGTTAGATCTAAAGGATTAGGGATTACTCGTTGTGTTGAGCTTTTGAGGGACGTTATCAACAAATTGAATAGTGTCATCTTCTAACATTCTTTGATACTCAAGTAACATTTGACGTTTAGCTTCTTCTTCATCCATTATCTCGTTTGCGATTTCTTCTGCCTCGTAGCTTATTTTCATGCCAATAAGCTGGTGCTCCGCCTCTGAAAAGGACTCTGACCTTACATTTTGATTGTATTCCAAATTCACGCTTATCTCTCCTCATGGATTGTTAACGTTTTAAAAAGCCCTTCACTCTCGCCAGTCGATAAGTCTTTCACACCAATCCGTGCATAATAAGTTGAACGAGGAAGCAGTGCTTTTAATTCTGCTTCAATTTCAGAAGCTTCTGTTTCATCTATTCCTTCTTTAGTTCCAACAATATCTATACCTGCCTCTAACCATTTAATTTTATCGAGGTTTATTTCAATATAAGTTTTTAGGTCTTCCAAGTCATCGCCGCTTTTATATGCCTCTCTAATTTCATCGTTAATTTGTGAATTAATTCCTATATCTGTTTGGAAATACTGAATTTTATCCCCCTCAGGTCTCAATGGATCTTCTATTCCCTGCGACTTAAGATAAGCTATTGCCGGCTCTAATTCATCATAACGTGCTTGTAAATAAAGCTCATTAAAAACTCTTATAGCTATATCATCTTTTCGATCAATAATCGATAATGTATTTGGATTCCCTTTCAAATACGTTGCAAAATATGGGTCACCATAATAACGAATAAACACTCTAAATTCCTCTTCACCTGTGGGGTATTTCTGTGGATTACCTATTGTAACAATTTCCACTTTATCTTGATCCAACTTGTACCTCGCTACAAAAAATTTCACATTCTCTTCAATTTCTTCTCGATTTCTCTCCGACCAGTCACCGAAACCATTGTTCATCCAGATCACTCCCACTAACAGTAATAACATAAGGAGTATGGCCCCTAAAATAATGCGTTTTTTATGTTTCACGGCATGTTCTTCCTTTCCCTATAGAATGGCACTTCATAAAACGAACTTTCAATCAGTGAGAGTTTTCGCTCTTCTCCCACTGATTCGTAGTTAAGTGAATCAGGATATTAGCGTCCGTTACCTCCCGCATAAATAGCTTTAGCTCTCCTCTTTATTTTGAGATGGGGGTTTTACAGACGGTTATCAGTGATAAAAGTGCCGAGTTTTTAGGTATAATATTCCTCATTATAAAGTAACTGGCTATGATGCTACAATGTAAACAGAAGAAATGAGTCGTTTCCCCTAAACGACAAAGCAGGTCGAAAGAATCACTTTGATGCCTTTTTCTCTTTCGTGTCTAAGTCAATGTTAGGTGCCATCACATATAAAGCCGCTTCAGAAACGAATTTCTGAAGCGGCTTTACTATAGTTTTCACATTAGAGAGAACGATACGGTTTAAGGTCAGCTGAGATGTCTTTTGTTTGGTTATACACTCGTTGATAGATACCAAATAAGTCACGATAAGCAGCAACACGTTCAGCACTCGGTTCATACTGTTCACTTTCGTCAATAAATTGATCTGAACACGCCTTTAATGAAGAGAACCAGCCCAGCCCGTAAGCGGCCAGCATGGCAGCTCCCATTCCCGGTCCTTGTTCCGTTTTTAATTTCACAACCGTGGCGTTAAAAATATCCGCTTGGATTTGCAGCCATAAATCACTTTTGGCCCCGCCACCAGTGCACACTATTTTATCCACTGTCTTGCCATGCTCTCTGAATAACTCCACTGTTTCATTCAATGAGAATGTCACCCCTTCAATAACCGCCCGAGTAAAGTCACCTAATGAATGTCCGGAGTGGACGCCTATAAAGCTTCCCCGAATATCCGCATCGGCATGAGGCGTTCGTTCCCCCACGAGGTAAGGTGTAAATAGGAGTCCTCTCGCTCCAGGTGGAGATGCTTCAGCTTCTTTCACTAATTCTTCAAACGATTTATGAGGTGCAAACGTGTCTTTAAACCAGTTTAAACTATAACCTGCCGCAAGCGTTACGCCCATCGTATAAAAGGCGGACTCTTCTCCATGGTTAAAGTAATGGACACGACCATTAAACTCTTTATCCCCATCCTTTTCATAGGATAAAATAACACCTGATGTGCCTGTACTGCTTAATGTCATACCTTCTCGTAAAATCCCTGTTCCTATAGCACCACAAGCATTATCTGCCCCACCTGCAAAGACGGCTACATGAGACGAAAGCCCACATTTTTTTGCTATGTCTTCACGCAACACCCCCACTTTTTCGTGAGATGCGACGAGTGGCGGGCACAAGGTTAGCGGCACACCTGTCTTTGCACACATTTCCTCACTCCATGTTTTATTTGCCACATTTAACAAGAGGGTGCCCGCAGCATCAGAATAATCCATGTGTAAAGCACCTGTTAAACGATACCTCACATAATCTTTTGGTAATACAAACGTAGCCGCTTTATTGAATAATTCAGGCTCATATTTTTTTACCCACATGAGTTTAGGTAACGTAAACCCTTCAAGTGCTGGATTTTTCGTAATTGTGTGAAGGAGGTCGATTCCAACCTTTTGTTCAATCTCTCGACACTGTTCTGTCGTTCGAGTGTCATTCCATAAGATGGCACGACGTAACGGCTGATCCTTTTCATCTAGGAGAACTAAGCCGTGCATTTGACCGGAAAAGCTAATACCTTCAATTTTTTCTAGGTCAGATAAGTTATTCGTGATAGCTTTGATCGCGTTTATCGTTCCGTTCACCCAATCTTCAGGATCTTGTTCACTATGCCCCGGTTTCTCTTGGAAAAGCGGGTACTCGGTAACAGCTTCTGTCACGACAGCCCCATCTCGATTAACTAACAACACCTTCACTGCGCTCGTGCCTAAGTCTACTCCTAAAACATACCCCATCTGCTTGTCTCCTCCAGTGAGAAAGGGGCGTGTCTTAAGTATGACAAGCCCCTATTTATTTTAATGGCAGCTACAAATTATAGCTCATTCACACGTAATAAATACTGATTTAATTGCGCTTTAATTTTCTCAACTTGGCCTGATTTCACCTCAATTGTATCTAATTGAAGAGCATGTTGCTCTAGTTCTTTGAAATTTGTGTTTCCAGCGGTAATTTTCTCGCCTATCGCTGATTTAAAGGTGTCGTAACGGTTATCAAGTATCGTTTCAAAGAAGTTATCTTCTATTAACTTGTTGGCGACTTTAAGGCCAATGGCAAATGCGTCCATCCCGGCAATGTGAGCATGAAACAAATCATTTGGGGCAAATGAGCCGCGGCGAACTTTCGCATCAAAGTTTAATCCTCCTCTGCCTAGACCGCCATTTTTCAAAATTTCATACATAGCTAGTGTGGTGGAGTAAAGGTCAGTAGGGAATTCATCTGTATCCCAGCCAAGTAACGTGTCTCCTTGGTTAGCATCAACCGATCCGAGCATGCCGCTCGTTCGTGCTACACGCAATTCATGCTCAAACGTATGTCCGGCCAATGTGGCATGATTCGCTTCTATATTAAACTTAAAATCTTGTTCCAGTCCATATTGGTGTAAAAATGCCGTTGCTGTTGCCACATCAAAGTCATACTGATGGGTCGTCGGCTCTTTTGGCTTAGGTTCAATTAAGAACTGAGCATCAAAGCCAATTTCTTTCGCGTAATCAAGTGCCATATGATAAAACTTAGCTAAGTTATCTAATTCAAGCTTTAAATCTGTATTTAGTAAAGTTTCGTAGCCCTCTCTTCCACCCCAAAACACGTAGTTTTCTGCACCTAACTCTTTCCCTACTTCTAATCCTTTCTTCACTTTCGCTGCGGAGTAAGCGTATACATTTGCATCGTTAGCTGTAGCTGCACCATGCGTAAATCTTGGGTGTGTAAACATATTCGCTGTATTCCATAGTAGTTTCGTTCGACTCGTTTTCATATAGTCTTTTATCATCGCCACAATCACATCAAGGTTGTCATTTGTTTCTTTTAACGAGCTTCCTTCAGGTGCCACATCTACATCATGGAAGCAAAAATAAGGCACATCAAGCTTTTCGAACAATTCAAATGCCGCTTCTACTCTCGCTTTTGCTTGATCCATGCCGCTTAAGTGATTCCATGGGCGTAATGCTGTACCAGCACCAAACGGATCCCCGCCATCTCCCGTTAAGGTGTGCCAATAAGCAACAGAAAACTTTAAATGATCTTTCATGGATTTTCCGCCAACTTTTTCTTCAGCATCATAGTACTTAAATGAAAATGGATTTGTAGATTGATAACCTTCAAACTTAATTTTAGGGACGTCATTAAAATATGCCATAATAAACCCTCCATTTTATAGATAGATTTCATTGCTAATGTCATTTTATCAGTATATACTTAGTTTGTCTATTGAATTAACTAAGTGTATTTACGACAATTGTATGACGTTTATGGACATTTAGATTCCTTGTTTCAGTCTATTGTATGATGATGCCTTTCATTCATAGCTTCATATGACGGGAGTTTTCGTTCTTCTCCCACTGATTGATAGTTGAGTCAATCAGGACATTAGCAGCCGTTAGCTTTCCTCTCTATTTTGACGCTGGAGGTTTACTGAGGCTTATCTATGGTAAAATTTATTGCATGTTATTCGAGTTATTGCTTTAAATACATCATTATGAAATTGACTTATTTGTCTGAAAGCGAGAAACATAATACACTATATTAATTAAGTATATAAAAAGGAGTTCCGAAAAATGGCCTCTTATCAGCAGACAGTCAAGTTAACAAATAAGATGATTATCTTAAATGCGATTAGAAAATATGAACCGATTTCACGGGCAGAACTTGCTCAAACGTTAAATTTAACGAAAGCAACTGTCTCTACTCTTGTAGATGAATTAATTGATGACCATTATTGCTATCAAACAGGGTTAGGTGAATCAAGTGGTGGACGGCGACCTTTAATGCTAAAGTTCAATGAACAAGCTGGTTATACGATCAGTATCGATATTGGGGTCAACTATGTGGCAGGTGTGCTCACTGACTTAAGAGGTACTATTATCGAAAAATTTTTTCAGCCGTTTAACACACATGATTTTACAAAGACTGTTATGGAAGTAACTCGTGTCATTGATCATTTTCTGTCTACTACAGCTAAGACACCATATGGTTTAATTGGGATTGGCTTCGGTATCCCAGGCTTAGTTAATACTGAAAATGATATTCTCATAACGCCAAACCTTGATTGGCGGCAATCAAATTTAAAAGATATTTTTACAGAACAATACGGCGTCCCAATCATTATTGAAAATGAGGCAAATGCAGGAGCCTATGGAGAGAAAACATACGGAAGTGCCCAAGACTTAAATCACTTTATTTATGTAAGTATAGGAATCGGGATTGGTGTTGGGCTCATCTTAAATAATGAGCTTTTCCGTGGAACGAATGGCTTTACCGGTGAAATGGGGCACATGATCGTAAAGGCGGATGGCCTGTCGTGCCGATGTGGTAGTAAAGGGTGCTGGGAAATGTACGCGTCAGAAATGGCATTATTAAATATGTGTAATGCCCGAGATGAACACTTAGCTGATGTGACACTTGAAGCAATGATTGAGAAAGCGGAAACAAGCGATCAAGTGAAAGAGGCCTTTAACCAGACAGCACATTATTTAGGCATCGGAATTAACAATATCATTAACACATTTAATCCTGAAAAGATTATTATTGGCAATCGACTAGCTAAAGCAGAACACTTGCTAAAAAACGAATTAGAGCATGTGATTACCACCCAAACGTTAACTCATTTAAGAAAATCAGTTGACATCACTTTTTCCCATCAACATCAATATTCTACTTTATTAGGCATGACCGCTTTTACAATTGAACAGTTTTTGGAAAGACAGTTTCATACAGACGAACAATGATAAAGCGAACCATCAATTAGTGGGAATGGCGTTTTCCCGCCTAAATTGAGGTAGCTTTCCTTTCTATTTTGAACTAGTAAGGTAACCTCCTACCATTCTCTATTGAAGAGAAGCAGGAATTAAGTCCTCCTGCTTCTCTTCATGTTATTTATTAATACCGTGACACTCATAACCTTTCTATTTACTTTCGTTGCTCCTTGTATTCACTATTAAACAATTTAAGCAAGATGCTATCTCCCATGAGATGATGGCACCCTTTATCTGCTTATTATCAAGGGCTATCTATTCGATTGGTTTAACTTAGTGTGGCTCACTTGCCTTATCCCTAAAATAATCAAACTACTGCCTTAACAACGTTTCTTTCTCATATTCTACGAGCTTTAAATGTGCCTCCATTATTTCAGTTGCTTCCTCTCCCTTCAAACTAATTGAATACAAAAACGTGGTTTTTAGTAAATCGTGCGGTTATGTTGATCATCAATTCCTGATTTTCGGTAAAAGTACGTATTTACTATGTCTCGCCACTCTTTAGCATGCTCAAATTGTATATCAAGCTTTGTTGCCACATCATCGAAACGCTTTTTGTCTATTCTTCCTTGTAGTTGTTTCCATTGTTGTCGATACTGCTCAACTTGTTCGACGCCAGCAAAGTGCGTGTCATAAATATGCTGAATGACCGTTTTTCCTGACGACAAGACATATGAATAGGGAACATAATGAAAGAATAGCAGCAACTCTTCCGGACAGTCAGTAAGTGATTCATATTTTTCCGCATTCTTTTGATAATACTGCCCGCTAAACCCTGTACCAGTAGCCATTGTACGATTCACCCCCAAGCCTTTCCAATCAGCAAAGTGATACGTTCCCCATGCTTGATATTCATACCCATCAACATTCGGACCATAATGATGCCCTGGGTTAACCATCCATCCCACTCCTAGAGGAGAAGTATAGTTTTCGTATGTTGTCCAAGAATTAAGTAGCATACCCTTTATGGTTGACAATACTAGAGGGTCTGCTCCAAACGTGCAGGTGACCCATTCGTTTGATATGTCTTCTGCTGTCATTTCTGGTGACCACATAAGTCTTCCGTAACCGTAAAGATTGGATTGAGCCAACGTATGACCGGTCCAATTATAGTCATCGCCTACGTTTACGACTGCTGCTGCCCCATTATTTTTTCTATCGTATAGTTCACCGCTAACAATCTTCTTGACGGTAGAACCCGATCCTTTTGCATACGTCTCAAACTCAAGCACCTCTTTCCATTGAGGGACTAGATAAACAAGATGTATTTGTTGACCAAGATATTCTTGGGTTATTTGAAATTCTATCACTTGATTTGTTTTCTTCAATCCTCCTAAAAGGGGAGAAACAGGTTCTCTCACTTGAAAATCCATTGGGCCATTTTTTATCTGTAACACGACATTTTCATGAAAGTCCCCATCTATCGGCATAAAGTGATCATAAGCTGCCTTGGCACGATCAGTCGTTCGATCGCGCCAATCTTGATGGCAGTTATAGACAAAACAGCGCCAAATGACAAGACCATCATACGGAGCAATTATTTCTGCAAGCATGTTGGCTCCCTCCGCCTGTGTTCTTCCGTACGTAAATGGTCCAGGTCTGTTTTCAGAATCAGCCTTAACAACGACACCTCCAAAATCAGGGATATGCGTGTAAATCGTTTTTATAGCATGCTCCCAGAACCTTTTGACTTTCTCATCAAGCGGGTCAGCCGTTTCTATACCTCCTAGTTCGATTGGACTTGCAAAATTAATGCTTAAAAATGTTTTTACCCCGTAAGCGCGGAATATTGCAGCTATTTTTTCAACCCCCGTTAAATACTCGGGTGTTATTAATTTCGTTTCTAATTGATGGACATTCACATTATTAATGGCAATCCCATTAACACCTATTGAAGCAAGCATTCTAGCATAATCTTTTAATCTACCATAGTTCTGGCTGAATTGATCATTTTCAAAAAAAATTGATTTACCTGCATACCCTCTCTCTATGGAACCATCTATATTGTCCCAATGGTTTAATAGCCGTAAGGAATTGGCAGGATTCTCGATGATATTCAACTTGTCAATCGGTTTTCCCATTTGTAATAAACGGAGCAAATGAAATGTGCCGTATAGAATACCAGTCTCTGTTTTTCCACTGATTATAAGCTGGCCATTCGGCTCTGTATACATCATATATCCTTCATCTTGAAGACGGGTCTCACTCTCAGAACAAAGTTGTAAAACGACACCCTTTCCACTCATCACTTCAAATGAAATGAATGGAGAAAAATCGAACATTTGCGTTATTGATTGGTTAAGCTCCTCTATTGCTGACCATAGGATCGGAGAGGCATCACAACTGGACGAAATAGTCTTTAAGAACGGGGTCACCGTTTTAGCATATTTTCCTTCACTTTTAGAATATTGAAGCCAAGCCTTATAACTAGTGACTTGATCATTTTCCAAACAATAATTAGTGGTTATATGATATTGGCCTTGTGTCATACATTCCATCTCCCTTCAAAGTTTTTGAAAAAAGAGTTTATGGTTACGGTCAAGCTATTCTTTATCAGCGCCAAGAACGATACCTTTAACAAAGAATCTTTGTAAAAACGGATAAACAATGAGCATAGGAAGGGCAGAAATAAATATTTGTGCTGATTGGACTGTACGTTGAGATAAATTTCTCATCATGTCTGCATCCACATCTACGTTACTAAAATCTTGTTGAACAACGATTGTTTGTAAAAATGTTTGCAAGGGATAATTAGAGGCATTTGTATTATAGATCAAACCATCGAACCAGGAATTCCAATGAAAAACCATCGTAAACAATGAAATTGTTGCGATAGCCGGTACAGAAATGGGAAGATATATTTTCAGGAAAATCTTAAAATGTCCTGCGCCATCAATAAAAGCTGATTCTTCTAGAGAGCGAGGGACGGACGTGCGAAAAAAATTGAGTAATAAAATCATGTTAAAAGCGTTGATAGCTGGTGGAAGCACTAATGCCCAGATAGTATCTGTCAGGCCTAATCGTGTTACGACAATATAAGTAGGGACGAGCCCCCCATTAAATAACATAGTAAAAACAAAAAACCACATATATATTTTTCTTCCTTTAAACTCACTATCATTCTTTGAGAGTGCATAAGCAGCACATAAAAGAAGCGTCATAGAAATAGCCGTTCCTAAAATGACTCGGGTGACTGACACCCCTAATGAACGCAGGAAATTTTCGTTGGCAAGTGTTCGTTCATAAGCATCAATTGTAAAATCTACTGGCCACAATCCGACAATGTTAGCAGTAGCTGGCGCAGATCCACTTAAGGAAACAGCCAAAATATGAATAAGAGGGAATAAACATAGAAATGAAATGCAGATCATAAACGTGTAGTTAAACGCAGTGAATATCCGATACCCTTTCGTTTTATACTGCATGAGATCCCTCCTTAAAAAATTCGCCAGTTAGCATATTTATAAGCAAGTCGATATCCAATGACAATAAGTATTAAGCTAATCACAGATTTAAAAAGTCCAACAGCTGTTCCGTAGCTAAAATCACCACTCACAAGACCTACTCGATAAACATAAGTATCAATAATATCACCCGTTTCATAAACAAGTGGGTTATACAAATTAAAAATTTGATCAAAACCTGCATTTAAAATGTTCCCCAACGCTAATGTCGCTACAACAATAATAATCGGACGCATAGCAGGTAGGGTAATATGCCAGGTTTGTTTCCAACGATTAGCTCCATCTACTACTGCCGCTTCGTACAAGTTGGGATTGACCACCGTTATAGCCGCTAGAAAAACAATGGTATTAAACCCTGTTTCCTTCCATAAATCACTCACAACAACAGTCGTTCTAAACCAGTCATTACTTCCTAAGAAAAAAATCGGCTCCACACCTATTAATCCAAGGAGTTGGTTCACTACCCCTCCACTAGGGGATAAAATGTCAATAAGCATCCCGCCTAAAATGACCCAGGATAAAAAATAAGGTAAATAGACAATGGTTTGCACTGTTCGTTTAAAACGCATGTGGTACACTTCGTTCAACATTAGAGAAAATGTTAGAGGGACAATTAATCCAAAAATAAGCTTCAGTATAGAAATGACAAAGGTATTCCAAATAACTTGACGTGCATAATTGTATTCAAACATTGTGATAAAATGCTTTAACCCGACAAACTCTGACTCTATAAAACCGAGCCAAGGTTTAAAGTCTTGAAATGCCATAATAATGCCAAACATCGGTCCATATTGAAAAATAAGGGCCACGATAACTGCTGGCAAGACGAGAAGATGAAGTGGCCACGTCTGTTTAAAATGCCATCGCTGTTTTGGCTTTTTAGTTCTTGCCTCGAATGGGACCCGCCGGACCGTATCCTGAATAGTGTCATTCATTTTAGGCATCTATTAACCTCCTCTTCACTTCGTTTAAAAGGCAAGAGGGGGCATGAAGTCCCCCCTGTTAATAGGATCAATACCTGCTTTAATTTTGTACCTCCTCGTACCACTCGTTTACTTCTTCTGTTATTTGATCACCACCGCCTTGCTTCCAAGCTTCCACAAACTCATCAAAATGGTCTAACGGCTGATTCCCATAAATAATGTCTACAATCATTTCCTGCTCCAACCTTTCCAAATGCTCACCTCTTTCCTGCATCGTAGGGGTTGGGGCACCAGTCCATTCGTTTTCAATTCGATACTCATCATGTTGTTTAACGATATAAGCCGCTTCAAGATATTGTTCGTTATTTGATGCAATACCGTATTCATAAGCATTTTCAGGTTCTCGGTCCGTCAAATAAAACTCAGACGCCAAGTCATACAACATAAATGGAATAGTAGGTACGTTTCTCGGCAACATATAGCCACCAGGATCTATCCGAGGAGCACCTTCTGACTCTTCAATTGCCTGATGATCATAGACCGGTTCATTATTCTCATCATAAATATAGTCATAACCTTCAAACATCCCGTCTTCAAAATAATCCGACTCGCCCAATGTATAACCGTAAATTTCATCAAGGTACTCAAAATATTTATCCATATGCTCAAAATCAACACTAAATAAAAATGATCCTGTTATTAACCCTTCTCCCAAACGTCCAATTTTCCCATCAGGTCCCGCAGGTAATGGCATTGGAATAACTTCTGCCTGAGGGTCATTATCATAAATATCACCTACTGGCCATCCTTCTCCCCATGGCGGAGCTGACAAAAATCCTGTATTACCAGCTACGAAACTTTCAATCGCCCCATTTTCATCAAGCAAACCGACCTCTTGATCCAAATATCCCTTTTCAAACCACCTATTTAAAGTATTTAAACCCTCTTTTATATTTGCTTGTGTGGTGCCGTAAACAAGTTCCCCATGCTCATTTTTACTCCAGCGACCTGGTAAGTAATCACCGTAAGCGCCAAATATCCAACTTCCATCTGCAAGCCATGTAACCATACCGTTAGCAGTAGCGAGCGAAACACCTAACGTGTCATTTACACCAGTACCATTTGGGTCATCATTTACAAAGGCATCCATAACCTCTTCCATTTCTTCTAGCGTTTCTGGAATATCAAGGTTTAAATTATCTAGCCAGTCCTTTCGCACCCACAGCAACGGATCTGACCCGTTTCCTCCAGAAAGTCTCGGCATACCATACCTTATTCCCTCCTCATTTGTGGACGGGTAAAAGGCTTCAGGAAACTGCTCAAAAATATCCTTAACTCTATCTGTAGCATATTTTTCATAGGCCTCATCAATTGGCTGTACCAGACCGGATTCAATTAAATCGGCTTTCAATTGACCATCTGAAACGAGAAAAACGTCTGGTAAAGGTTCCCCAGAAGACATTGCTAGACGTAGCTGTGTATTGTATTGTTCATCATGCGGCACTGTCCAAATCGTTTCAATTTTAAGATTTAATTCCTCTTCTGCCCACCAAACCACCGGATTATTATTAACATCTTCCCCGGGACGGAACTCCGTATCATCTCCTAGTGTACGAGCGGTTGTCATTGTGAATACCCCATCTTCCTCCATCGTACTTTCATTATCACCACTGCATCCTGCCATAGAAGTAATCGCGATCCCCACACAAATTCCAATGCTTAAAATACCTTTTAACATTCTGTTTCCTCCCTTTATTAGTAAGGTCATATTTACAAAAATCTTCTTCTACTAACCTACATAAATAAAAAGTCTGAATGTTAACGCTTACATTTCTTGTACAAAAAAAAGCTTTACTAAACGGCCTAACATCTACCATGACACGCCTTCGAAATTACAGCTTTTGAAGAAAAATCATTATATTTAAGTTTATTAGTCTAACTAATATATTAGTTTATCAAAAGTTCATTCACAAAACAATGTTTTTTTAGTTATTAATTCTTCAAATTCCTAAATAATCCAAAAATAAGTTTAAATATGCTTAATATTCTTTAATTAATTATAAAATCCCGCTTTATTTTAGTGTAAAATAGACAGTTAGATAGAACTTAATTAAAGGAGTGAACTAAATGATTAATAGAGGGGTGTTAAAAGTCACCTATGAGATAATGGTGTTCATTACACGTATGGCTTACCTTAATATCCTGTGGCTTTTATTTACATTGGTTGGAGGGATTTTGGCAGGACTAGCTCCAGCGACAGCCGCCATTTTCTCTGTGATGCATCTATGGATTCAAGGTAAAGAGCCCTCCATCTTCAAAACGTTTTGGCTTAGTTACAAACAGTACTTTTTAAAAGCTAACCTGCTTTTGATTCCTTTATTCATCATTAGTAATCTGCTGTACATAGATTTTAAATACTTAACAGTTATAGACGGTACATTTTATTATGTCATGCTCTTTACGTTTATCAACGCTTCGCTACTATTTTTCATTCTTTCAATCTACCTTTTTCCCACTCTTATTCTTTTCAACCAACCTATTATCAAAACTTATAAAACAGCGTTGTTTATTGGGCTAGCTAAACCGTTACATACATTAGCCTTAGCTATTGTTTTGTACAGCATTTTAAGAATTGTCCTTTTAATTCCAGGCCTTATCCCCCTTTTCCCTGTAGCATTGTTTTCATACACATCAATGGCTATAGCTCTTCTAGCTTACAAAAAAGTCATTAACCATGAGCAACAATCTGTTAATTAAAACACTATTACATACTTATTATTACTCAACCTGTCGCATCACGAAGCTCCTTTGCCGCTCTTTAGTGGCACTTGTGCTAGTCATATGATGCTTCTCTATAAAGTTATAAGGCATTTAAGAAGGAAGGAAGACTATAAAACGAACCTTCAATCAGTGGGTGTTTTCGCTTGGTTGTTGAGTGAATCATGACATTAGCGGCCGTTAGCTCCCTCTTAAATAGACCTCTCCTCCCTATTTTGAGTCGGGAACTTTATGGTCGTATATCTGTAATGAATGAAAACGCTTGACAAAAAAATGAATCTCATTTAAGTTGTAGGAAAGTTTATTGATTGAACTTTCATTTAGAATGAAGGAGGGCATTATGGAGAAAATAACGATCTCTAGAGAAAACGCTATCCCCTTTAATAAACATTGGAAAAAATGTATTGGTACCGGTCGACTAGGCTTAGCCTTACAAAAGGAGTACGTTGATCACCTTGAACGTCTACAACAAGATATCGCATTTGACTATATTAGAGGACATGGACTCTTTCATGAAGACATCGGCATTTATAAAGAAATAGACGTAGATGGCACTCTTACTCCATTTTACAACTTCACATATATTGATAGAATATTCGATACCTTTCTTCAAAATAACTTGCGGCCATTTGTGGAGTTGGGCTTTATGCCTAAAAAACTTGCTTCCGGTACCCAAACTATCTTTTATTGGGAAGGCAATGTAACCCCTCCGGCTGATGAAAAGAAATGGGAAAAGCTCATTTATCATACAGTAACTCATTTTGTAGAAAGATACGGGATTGAAGAAGTTTTACAGTGGCCGTTTGAAGTATGGAATGAACCTAACCTGTCTAACTTTTGGGAGAATGCTGATAAGCAAGCCTATTTTCAACTTTACAAAATCACAGCAAATACAATTAAATCTATTCATCCTGATATAAATGTTGGGGGCCCGGCTATTTGTGGTGGCAGTGATGAATGGATAACTGATTTTCTTCATTTTTGCCACAAAGAACAAGTACCTGTTGATTTTATTAGTCGACATGTCTATACCTCTAAGCCTCCAAAGAAAAAAACACCTGACTATTATTATCAAGACTTGGCCGAACCTAACGACATGCTTTCTCAACTTACTAGCGTTAAAAAATTAATACATGACACACCTTATCCTGACCTTCCATTTCATATTACCGAATACAATACGTCTTATAGCCCAATCAACCCTATTCATGATACGAATTATAATGCTGCGTACCTAGGCAAAATCTTAAGTCATGCCGGAGACATTGTATCTTCTTTTTCCTATTGGACATTTAGTGACGTTTTTGAAGAGTTTGATATTCCACGTGCCCCTTTCCATGGAGGCTTCGGGTTAATGGCACTACATTCTATTCGCAAACCAACCTATCACTTATTTTCATTTTTTAATAAACTAGGTGACTCGTGTCTTTATAAAGACGATACAATGATCGTCACTAAGCATCAAGATAATACCATTTCCATTGTGGCTTGGAATTTAATTCATGCCAAAGGTGAAGGTCATGACAAAACAATGACGCTCTCTATTCCATTTCCTTCTGATGACGTCTTTTTGTACAGAGAGATCACTAACGAAGATCATGCAAATCCTTGGGGTGTTTGGAAACAGATGGGGAGACCACGATTTCCATCAAAAGAACAAATAACCCTATTAAAATCTTGTGACTCTCCTTTCGTTCAAACAGATAAACTGATGACAGAAAACAAGATTCTAACTTATCAATTGACGATGTCAAAAAATGAAGTTACTTTCCTACACTTTTCACACATAATAGATGAGAGCAACACCTACATCGGACTTGACGACAATCTGCTCACTTCTTATTAAAAATAGGAAAAACTCGTTTACAAACGAGCTCCTTTTGATTTTATGGTTTACTAAAATTACATGAAAAAGTAAAGGGAGACTAGCATTGCTCAAACAACGACTATTAAAATCAAATACATTGAGAAATCAAATTCTTTTTATATTTACTGGCACCATGACAATCATTCTTTTACTCGTTGGTATAATCACGTTCAATCTGGTCATAGATATTTTAAAAAACAATGCTGAAAGTCAAATCGAACATACTGCTAACGAGACACTAGCAAGAATCGATTCGCAATTTGAGGCCATTGATATGATAACAAGTCAGATCGCGACTAATCCTTCCGTTCAGCAATTACTCGTTGATCAGTCTAATAGGCAATTTACCGCTTTCGAAGAACGACAATCAATGAATCATATTATTAACAGCTATCTGGCGTATACAAATGGGATCGTCTCCTTTGAATTATACTTTACTGATTACCGACGACTTTTTCCTTTAAATGAACAGCCATTATATGAAAGGCTAGACTCAGCTAAAATTCAGTTGGCAGAGGATGAGAAAGGTAAAATGGTATGGGGTGGAGCAGATCCACAAGATGAGGAAGCTTTTGTAACGATTAAGCTAATTAACCTTCTAGATGATAACTTCTCTCACGGCGGCTATTTATTAACTAAGATTGACACTCATTTCTTTGAATTTAGAAGTGAGTATGCGCAGATCGATATGGAGACAGATTATGGACTATTAGTTGACAACAATGAAAAGCTAATTACAACAAACCTTCCGGAAGGCTTAATGTCAGAAGTAGAGTTAAATACGAATTCCCAAGTCGTCACTTTACAAGGAAACGATTATGTTAGAGTTCGTGTTTTTTCTGATACTACAGGCTGGTCATTCATTATGCTTAAGCCTGTTAATACGCTAGTAACTGGTCTGTCTGGTATTGGAACCGCTATTTTCATAGCTGGGACCATCGGTTTCATCTTGTTTAGCATCGTCTCCTATTTTCTATCAACATTCTTAACTAAACCGATTCATCGTTTAACACAAGCGATGCGCTTTGGAAAACTTGGTGCCCTAAAAGAAAGTCCGCCAATTATTTCTACGAACGAGATGATTGAGCTCAATAATACGTATAATCAGATGGTCGAAACGACGAACTATTTAATTAATGTCGTTTATGAAAAAGAACTGACACGCCATCGTGCTGAATTAAAAGCGCTTCAAGCACAAATTAACCCTCACTTTTTATTCAATACTTTGGAAGCGCTTTATTGGACATTGGAAGAGAAAGATGAAGAGGCTTCAACTATGATTCTAACAATGGCACAGCTCTTTAGATACACGATTAGTGATATTCAACGTGAAGACTGGGTGACGATCGAGGAGGAAATCGATCATATTCAACGTTATTTAGATATAATGAAGTTACGTTTTACCGATCGTCTCACATGGGGCATTTATATTGATCGCAGCCTTTTGTCATCTATGATACCTAAATTATTAATTCAGCCATTAGTGGAGAATGCCATCGTTCACGGTATAGGTAATCAGGTCGTTCCTGGGAAAGTCACCGTATCAGTAACCGATCAAAATAGTGATGTAAAGATAAGGGTCCATGACGATGGCAGCGGTATGGATACTGTCATATTAGAAAAATTAAAGCATTCTATGAAAGTAAACTTTCCAATAACTTCTGAAGGAACTGGCTTGGCTATTGGCAATATATCGAAGCGATTGAAGCTCACATACCCTGATGATGCAACCACCTGTATGACTATAGAAAGTGAGCTCAATAAAGGAACAACTGTCACGATCATCATCCCTAAAAAAGGAGGTAATGCCAGTGAAGACTAAACATATTTTGATCGTTGACGATGAGCCTCGTTCACGTAACGGTATAAAACGCACACTCGAAGCATGGTCAGACGCTTTCCTAGCCATTCACACCGCGGCCAGTGCTTATGAGGCGTTTAACGTTGCTGAGGAAGAAATGATCGACTTGCTCATAACAGATATACGAATGCCTGAGATGTCTGGATTATGTTTGATAGAAAAGCTTCAAGAAAAAAAGCACTCTCCTGAATGTATTGTCATCTCAGCTTACTCTGAGTTTAATTATGCTCATCATGCCTTAGAGTTAGGGGTATTCACATACTTGCTCAAGCCTGTTCAAAAACAGAAACTACTCGAAGCTGTCACGAAAGCTTTAAAACTGAGAGCTGAAAAAACGCGTCTTGATCATGTGGAAAAAGTATTTGATACTAAACTTGCTGATGTTAACCATGTCTCTGATGTTTTACCAACATCAGTACGTCAAGCACTTGCTCACATTGACCAGCATTATCAAAGTAAAATAGGGATTAGAGAAGTGGCCAAAGCTGTTCACTTAAATCCTAATTATTTAAGTGTGCTCTTTAAAGAGCATCTTGGCATCACCTTTAGTGACTATGTAACACGCCGTAGACTCCAACACGCTAAACACCTACTTTTATCTAGTAATCTTCCTGTAGCAGTTATTGCAGAACAAGCAGGCTACCAGACAGCTAAATATTTCATTAAACTATTTAAGGACAATGAAGGTATCACACCCAGTCAATATCGAAAATATTGTCCCGGTCAAGCTAAAGAGAGATGTGATAGCTCCCATTGAAATACATCCATTCAAAAGTAGAATCTAAAAGTTATACAAAACTTATGAATCCTTTGTCTAATTAACGTGTAACAGTTGTTTAAAGGTATTATCCTTTCTCCAATAATAATGGTATTTTCCCTAATCGTTGTGACCTTATCTTCATTGTAACCCGTTGCTATACTTATTGATGAAATAAATAACTTTTCAAGGGGGAAAGTACATGAAAAAGAAATCGCTTACAATTATGACGTCTCTATTACTTGCTTCTTTAGTCGTACTATCAGCGTGTGGATCGGAAAACGACACGACATCAGGTGCAAATACAAACAATTCCGGCGGTACAGAAGAAAATGTGACAATCGAATTTATGCATTTATGGCCTCAAGGAAGTTCTGCTGATCATAACCGTATTGTTAATCAAATTATTGATGAGTTTGAAACTAATCATCCTCATGTCACCATTGAGTTGGAAGTACTAGAAAACGAGCAATATAAAAATAAACTTCAAGTTATCTCATCCTCAAACCAACTGCCCGATGTTGGCATGACGTGGCCAGCAGGATTTTTAGAACCGTATGTGAATGGTGAATTATTCGCGCCTCTTGACACAATTCTTGATGACGGGTTAAGAGATGAGTTCGTTGCCGGGACTGTTGAAGCTTATGAGATGAATGGTAACGCTTACGCACTACCTTTAGAATTAAATATCGCGCCTGTTTTTTATAACAAAGCAATTTTTGAAGAGAATGGGGTAGAGGTTCCTGAAACTTATGAGGAGTTTTTAGACGTAATCGATACGCTCGTGGATAACGGTGTCACCCCTATAGCATTAGGAAATCGCGACCGGTGGACGGGATCGCTTTGGTATATGTATTTAGCAGATAGAATCGGAGGCTCTGATGCTTTAAACTCTGCCATTGACCGCAGTGGAGAATTTACTGATGAAAGACTAATAGATGCAGCTGATAAAATTCAAGAAATGGTTGCCCATGATGCTTTTGTAGCTGGCTATAATGGGCTATCTGATCAAGAAGCCAAATCTGAGTTTATGAATAACAATGCGGCTATGTATTTAATTGGCTCTTGGGATCTCCCAAACTTCACAACGAATGAAGAGGTGCCACAAGATTTTCGTGAGAATGTTGGCTTCTTTAAGTTTCCAGAAGTAGAAGGTGGAGAGGGTGACATCAATAGTTGGGTTGGTGGTGCTGGTGTAGGCCTTTTCGTGGCTGAAAACTCGGACGTAAAAGAAGAAGCAAAGGAATTTGTCAGCTACTTTATTCAAGAGTGGGGAAAACATTCAGTAGAAGATGCTGGCGTAATCCCTGGAACTCAAGTGAATACCGATGAAGTGGACCTGCCAGATTTATTCATCGACGTACTTGATGAATTAAATAACGCTTCTAATATTACGCTATTTGCCGACGTGCAAATGAGCGCTGGTGTGGCAGAAACACACCTTAATATGATTCAGTCACTATTTGGCAATGACGTGAACCCTGAGGAGTTTGCGGAAGCGCACGAACAGGCTCTCTCTGAAGAAGACTAACTTTTAGAAACGGAGGGGCATATCGTCATCTATGATATGCCCTTTTATCACAGATAAGCGTCCTGATTCACTCAACTACCAATCAGTGGGAGAAGAACGAAAACTCCCACTGATTGAAGGGCGTTTTACATGGTTCACTGATTTGAAAGGGGAGTCCTTATGAATAAAATCATGTCAGACAAAAAAATCATTGCTCTTTATACTCTACCAGCTTTGATTCTCTTACTTGTACTCATTTATGTTCCAATTGTATTAACGGGCTATTACGGGTTAATGGATTGGGATGGGATTGGCCCTATGACATTTATCGGCTTGGATAATTATAAGGCGTTAATTTCCGACAACCTTTTCTGGAATAGTGCTTATCATTCATTATTACTTGCTATCTTTTCTGTCTTGAGTTTAATCATTTACTTAGCAATCTCACTCGTACTCGCTTCCCAAATAAAAGGGGCCGATGTATTCAGAAAAATATATTTAATTCCAATGCTCTTGTCTTCAGTGGCGATCGCCCAGCTTTGGATGCGAATTTATCATCCTTCTAACGGTGTCATGAATCGTTTTTTAACCAGTATCGGTATAGAAAATCCACCCTTATGGTTATCAGATACAAGCCTTGTTCTTTTTGCTATTTTCGTCCCGATATTATGGCAATATGCTGGTTTTTACATCATTATCTATTATGCTGCATTACGGAATATACCTAATGAATTAGTCGAAGCTGCCCGCATTGACGGCGCTACACCTTTCCAGATTGCTTTTAAAATAAAGCTCCCTCTCATTTCTGGCGTTATTAAAGTGACCATTGTTCTCGCTGTTATCGGCTCATTAAAGTATTTTGATCTTATTTACGTGATGACAGACGGTGGACCGAATGGCGCAAGTGAAGTGATGGCTTCATACATGTATAAACTAGCTTTTCGAACAAACGACTTCGGTTATGGGAGTGCAATCGGCTTTTTCTTATTAATTCTTATCTTACTTGTGACTTACTTGATCAGGAAGCTTACCACTTCTCGTGAAGATAATGTCCAATACTAGAGGGGGAAAATTCAGATATGAAAGAGAAACTATCAGAAACTAGCGACTTAAATGTTTCTTCTACAAAGAAACTACCACCGTCTCCTACAGTCGCTCAGTCATCATTAAAACATAAGTTGTCACACAGCGTTCTCTATCTCATTCTCATCATCGTGGGCGTTGTTCAAATACTGCCTTTAGTATGGCTATTTCTTTTTTCTCTAAAGGACAACCAAGAAGTCTTCAACTTACCTCCCCTGGCATTGCCGAGCAGCCCTAAATGGGAGAATTACTTAAACGTATGGACAGAAGGAAATATTGGTGTTTATTTTTTAAATAGTGTTATTGTAACTGGATCTGCCGTTATATTAACAGTACTGTTAGCCAGTTTTGTGACATTTGCCATTACACGGATGCATTGGAAATTAAACAAATTCGTTCTCGGACTCTTTATGGTCGGACTGATGATTCCTGTCCATTCAACGCTTATTCCGCTCTTTAGTTTTTATTTAAATATCGGGTTAATGGATCATCCCTTAGCGATTATTTTAACTTACACAGCTTTCAATTTACCATTAACCATCATGATCTTACTTGGGTTTTACTATACCCTGCCTAGAGAGTTAGAAGAGGCAGCTATCATGGACGGCTGTACAGTGCACCGCATGTTTTTTCAAATTATCCTTCCCATGACAGCACCAGTGGTCGCAACGACAGCGATTATTAATATGATTTATAACTGGAATGAATTTGTCTTTGTCAATACGTTTATAAGCTCTGACAAATATAAGACACTTACAGTAGGTATCCAAAACTTTATAGGGCAGTACTCAACTGATTGGGGCGCAATTGGCGCCACCCTTGTGATTAGTATATTACCGATTTTAATTGCCTTTGTTCTATTAAGTAACCGAATTGTTGAAGGAATAACGTCAGGCTCTGTCAAAGGATAATATTTGTATGGCGCTTTCATTAACAACTTGTGTGTTATAGGGACTTTCCCTAATTCTAATCATAATTTCTTAATTAAGGAGCGATCGTTTATGTCCATGATTACAAATCCTATTTTACCTGGTTTTCACCCTGACCCTTCCATATTGCGAGTAGATGATGATTATTACATTGCCACGTCTACCTTTGAATGGTTTCCGGGTGTTCGTATCCATCACTCTAAAGATTTAATTCATTGGCGCTTCATCTCAAGTCCCCTCTCACGTCTCTCCCAACTGAATATGATTGGCAACATGAATTCTGGAGGCATTTGGGCACCATGTCTTAGCTATCATGACGGGCTATTTTATTTGATTTATACGGATGTAAAACAGTGGCACGGCGCCTATAAAGATGCACACAACTACCTTGTCACAGCGGAAAATATTGAAGGCCCATGGTCAGAACCTATCTATTTAAATAGCAGTGGCTTTGATCCATCCCTTTTCCATGATGACGATGGCCGGAAGTGGTTCTTAAATATGATCTGGGATTATCGACAAGACAACCATTCATTCGCAGGTATTGTGTTACAAGAATTTTCTGCGGACGAGCAAAAACTTATCGGCCCTGTCAAAACCATTTATAAGGGAACAGACATTCAATTAACCGAAGGGCCTCACCTTTACAAAAAAGATGGCTACTATTATTTACTTGTAGCTGAAGGCGGAACAGAATATGAACATGCAGCGACACTTGCCAGGGCTAAAACAATTGAAGGGCCTTATGAAACAGACCCTCATTACCCCCTTATCACTTCGAAAGGGGACCCATCACTTGCTTTACAAAAAGCAGGACACGGCAGTCTTGTTGAGACACAAAATGGCGAATGGTATTTCGCTCACTTATGTGGAAGGCCACTTAAAGAAAAGTATTGTACACTTGGGCGAGAAACTGCTTTGCAAAAAGTCATTTGGGATAAAGACGGATGGCTACGCCTTGAAGATGGCGGACAATACCCGGCTACAACGACCACTGCACCAGATTTACCCGAACATCCATTTCCTGAAGAGCCAATGATTGATGACTTCGATACGAATACTCTGTCTCCCTTCTGGAATTCCCTTCGTATTCCCACAGAAGACTCGTGGTGTTCATTAACAGAACGTCCTGGTCATTTAAGACTTAAAGGAATGGAGTCGCTCAGCTCTTTACATCGGCAGAGCCTCATCGCTCGCCGCCAAACAGCTTTTCAATGTGAATTTGAAACAAAGGTCGATTATGAACCTTCCCATTATCAACACTTAGCTGGTCTTATCATTTTTTACGATACAGATGACCATGTCTATTTACACCTTTCTCGACATGAAACTGTTGGGAAATCACTGCAAATTATTCAAACAAAAAACGGTCATTACAATGAGCTTCTAGGTAGCCCTATACCCGTTAAAGAAGACACTAGCATCTATTTGCGAGGGGTTATTGAAAAAGAAACACTTCAGCTATTTTATAAAGAAGATACCACACATGACTGGACCCCCATCGGTCCTAACATTGATGTAACGCATATGTCTGATGATAGCGCAGACCAAGTACGATTTACTGGTACATTTATCGGAATGGCAACACAAGATTTAGCCGGCACAAAAAAAGCAGCCGATTTTGATTACTTTGTGTATAAAGCGAAAGAGTATTAAAAGCACTCTGGTTCTATCTTACCAGCTATAATGAAGGGCGTGTGTGACATGGTCATCTCATGGATGAATTCACCTCTATATAAGCTATGTGATTTGCTAATGAGATTAGTTTATATTAATTTTTTATGGGCGTTCTTTACGCTGTGTGGTGGCATTATATTCGGTGCTTTTCCAGCTACGATGGCCATGTTTACGGTTATTCGCTCTTTTCAACATACCAATGACGGGCTGATTTCAACTTTTAACCTCTTTTTTAAATCCTTTAAATCAGCTTTTTTAAAATCAAATTTACTAAATGTCATCTTTATGAGCGTCATAAGCATTAGTCTTGCAAATATAGTTTTCTTTTCTCAACTAATAAGTGGTCCCTTTCAAGTGATAAGCTTATCTGGTTCCATTTTGAGTCTCACTTTATGCAGTATTGCATTGATTGTCATCTTCCCTATTTATGTGACATTTGATCTCACATTAAAGGAATCTTTAATGATGGCTATCTTTCTCCCTTTCACACGCTTACCTATCACCCTCTTTTTTTTCGTTACGATTATCGGTTTAGGTGCCTTTTTTTATCTCATGCCTGCTTTTATATTTTTTTTCGGGATAAGTGGGCCAGCTTATTGCTTTCACCTCTTATCTAACAAGCTGTTTAAAGCATTACCTACTTAATTTCTAACGTCTGTCATATTTTCGTCTACGAACGTTCTTAATTGGGAACGTTTGTTTTTTTACGAAAAGCTCTTTTCATCATGCCTCTTTGACGTTATAATGAACATAATTGTTCTTAATAACGAATAGGAGGTTCTGTTAATGAGCCTGACTCCTGAACAACAACCCTACCATTCAAATCGTTTCTCCATAAAGTCACCGATGATCTGTCATGATATGACAGCGAAGTTGCTACACTTAATCCCTAAGACCGCCAGCACCATTGTCGTCGTCTTTATTGGCACTGATCGCTCATCAGGGGATTCGCTAGGCCCTTTAACCGGAACCTTACTAAAAGAGAAACGTCCTATGAACCTTCATATATACGGAACTTTAGAAAACCCTGTCCACAGCAAAAATTTAGAGTCCACTCTTTTAAGCATACAGACTACCTATGATAACCCCTTTATTATTGGTGTTGATGCTTGCCTTGGAAGAACCTCTTCGGTCGGAACCATTGTTATTGGAGAAGGGCCAATTAAACCTGGGGCCGCATTAAACAAAAACTTACCTGAGACTGGACATATTCACATTGCCGGGATTGTTAATACTGGGGGCATGATGGAATTTCTCGTTCTACAAAGCACTAGACTGCACCTTGTTCTCCAAATGGCAAGAAAATTGTCAGAAACATTAAAACGTGTAGATAGACACCTAGTAAAACAAAATGAAAAGACACTTAGTCTGAAATAAAACGCCCCTTCAATTAGGACATTACCATCCGTTATCTCCCGCCTAAATAGATGTCAGTCTCCTCTCTATTTTGACAGGGATTTTTACGGACGCTTATCGGTGATAAACACATTACTAATCTATTGTAAGGGCTTTTTCTTATCATTGAACATTTTGATTAATAATGAAATTAAGCGAATGCAACAATCATATTGACGTATAAAAACCTATTGTGACGTTATTGATTGTCACAATAGGTTTTATCATTTAAGGAAGCACACAGGCTACATCGTCGTATTACATCTATTTTTTCGAGTCGAAGAAAATGCCATCAAGCGTCTTCGATTCATATGGACTTTCGTATTTTTTTCCTGTATTCTTCCGTTTTTTCAATTTATTAATATCTATTCGAATCATACCTTGAATAGCTGTCAACTTATTATTGACCTCTTCCCCCATCGAAAAGATCTCATTTTTTAGCTTTTCTTCCTCGTCATTTTCTGGTGGCCGTAGTTCCTTAATTAATTGCTTTCTTTCTTCTAAACTCTCAGTAATTTTTGTAATATAGTCATCCCTGGCTTCTTCAGACGGTAATGGCTGCTGTAAATGATCGTATAGCTCTTTTGTTACACGGTGTACTTCGTGAATAATTGACATTTCTCCGCTCCCCTATCCATAAAGACACATCTGTTTATGGCTATTTTAGATTATATCGGAGAAATCTCATTAAATATTTACAAGGGAAAACACCTATTTAAATATCTGGCTAAAGACCTAAAGACCCCACTCTCAACCTTTAAAGAAATACCAAGTTAACTGTGTGACTTATGATTGTTTACATCGGCGTTTGGCCCTCTCCGCCCATCGCTTGCATCAATGATTGCATTTGGGCGTTCGCTTCAGATACAGCCTGCTCCATCCTTGTAAACTGTGCCCAATACCTTTCTTCAACCTGTTCCATACGTCTCTCAAAGTTAGAAATTCTGTCTGTAACCTGGTTAATCTCTCGTCCAATCGCAAATTGCTGGTTTGATGACATCTCTGCACGGCCTGCGCGCTGACCAACCATTTCAATTGTATGATTTAACGAGTCTCGAACTCTATGGGCTAAACCTTGCTCACTATCATCATCACCTTCGGCCGCAAACAATTGATAAACGCCTTCTGCATCTTCCTCAATAGCTGCTCGTAGTTCCGCTTCATCTACTACTAGTCGACCACGCTCCTGATAATCCGAGGAGGTATCAAGCCCGATTTCAGTCAGGTGAGAGAACGTTTGATTTGGGTCACCTGTTTCGACGTGATTATACAGCTTCGATCGCAAGTCATTCATAGCCCCTGATAGCATAGAATCATGACGGAGAAGACCACTTTGTGAACGTTCCTCCCATAATTCAATTTCACTCTCAGACATTTCTCGTCTTTGTTCATCTGTTAAAGGTCTATAATCACGATAATACTCTTCATTTATTTTCCCATTTGTATATGCAAGCATCTCATTATAGTCGTCTACAAACCCCATAACCGTCTCAAAGATGGTGTCAGTATCATTCTCCACGCTCACTTGTACCGATTCATCAAATTCATTATGAAGCTGGATGGTCAAACCATCTATTGTAAACGTATTACTATGTCGCTCCATCTCACTGAGTCCGTTCATCGTAAAACGTGCGTTTTGCGCGCCCGTTTCTTCCGCACCATCCAACTGTAACGTATCCGTTAGAAAGTCATTACCTGCAAAATCGAGGACCATTTCATTGCCATCTTCATTAAAAACCCCTGTCTCTGTTCGAGATATCGAAACTCTTTCGCTAAATGGATCATAAAATGCCTGCACCCCTGCTGATGAACGATTAATGCCATCTAACACATCATTTAACGTGGCATCCGCTTCAAATTCAAAATCAACGGGTTCTCTTTCTCCATTTTCATCGTACGTTTGAATCGTGAACTCAATGGCATCTCCTGCCCAATGTTCACTGCCTGATAACAAATGAGCTTGATCCTCTAGCGGTGCATTCGGGTCAAATTCCTCTTCACCTACAATAATGCTTGCCACACTCGCATTATTGGCAGCAGAGGCGAGGCTTTCGACATTTGAAATAGTATAAGAGGCATCTCCAGCAGAAGAAGTAGCTGTTCCGCTTACGAGCGATTCATTCGTACTCGTGACGAGTTTAGCTCCCATATTGGACTGTCTGAGAATGCCATCAAATGTATTAGAACGAAAATTCATAAAACCCCGATTCACTTCTCTATAGTCATCCATTTTTAATACTAGCTCTTGATGATCTTGATGCATTCTTTCTAATGGCATACGTTCTGCACGCATTAAGTCTCCAACCATCTGTTCAATATCCATTCCTGTCGCCATTCCTGAAATTCGCATTCTCTCATCCTTTCAATTGTTTTCGCCTACTCCTCGTCATCACGATAGGTTTAGGCGTTATAAAAAGAAAAAAACAGAAAAAGGCGCGATGATTCTCGCTTCCTTTTTCTGTTTTCCTTCCGACTATCTATACTTGTTTCTTATATCGGTGCACATAACAAAATGTTTAGTTTTAATTGTTTATTGTTGAGAAAAGCTCGGTTGATTTCCTTGTTGTCTACCCTGCACACCATTCCCATGGCGATTTTGTCTATCTATTTTCACAACCTCTTTCCACGTATCACGAAATTCCTTCACAAGCTCCTCTGCATGCGCTAACGCCTCAACGTCATTATCTGTATTGGCCTTTATGAGTTTCGTTAAAATAAAATCATAGAGCTGCATCATGTTTCCGACTAAACTAGAATCCCCTTGGAGAGTAACCATGAGCTCTCTAATAATATTTTGTGCTTTGATTAAATTAGTGTTTTTTTCTTCGAGATTTTTATTGTGTATCGCTATTTCCGCACGCTTGATAAATTTAATGCATCCATCATAGAGCATTAAAGTCAGTTCGCCTTTCGATTTCGTTTCAATTGACGTTTGTTTATATGTTGCATACGGATTGTTCATTGCCATGCTATACACCCTTTCATACTTGCTTCACCTTAATTTATTGATAACCCATCCCCATCATAGAGAACAGTTGTGAGCCTTGAGAGTTCATCTCCTGAACAGCCTTCTCCATAGCAGTGAATTGCTTCCAGTAACGCTCTTCAATTTGTTGCAATCGGCGCTCGAAATTCGTGATACGGTCTTCAACTCTTAAAATATCACGACCTAGAGCGAATTGCTGAAGCGTTCTTCCTTCTCGGCCAGCGCGTTCAGTAACTCGGTTTGTCACTGTTCGAAGCTGTTCATTTACACGACCGAGTATCCCTGTTTCACCAGCAATTTTGTTCCCATCCCCATCAGTTCCTGCAGTGGCGTTAAACAGTTGGTAAACATCTTCTGGATTATTTTCAATCGCATGTCGCAATCTATCTTCTCCAGTTAATCGTGATCCGTCAGGCATTGTCATATATCTCGTATCAAATACAATCTTACCTCCATCACGGTAATCAGAAGAGGTTGTAAGGCCAATTTGAGCTAGTGAATTAAATACCCCATCGACATTTTCCACTGTGCCGAAGAGAGAAGATCTTAATTGATTCATAGCACTTGAAAGGATCGGATCGTTTCTTAATAGACCGCTTCGTGCCTTTTCTTCCCATAGTTCAATTTCTCTTTCACTCATATCGGCACGTTGCTCTTCCGTTAACGGCCGATAATCTCGGTAATTTTCTTCACGCAATAGGCCATTAACTTTGTCAATCATCTCATTATATTGATTAACAAATTCCATGATATTATCAAAGACTGCTTCCGTGTCCGTGGTAGTCGTCACTCTGACTGGGTCATTTGACGTACCATGTAGTGTGTAAGTTACTCCACTAACAGTAAATTCATTTGAAACACGTTCCATTTCATAGCCATTGTAAGTAAACGATGCATTTTTACCAGCAGTTGCTTGATGACCTGTATCATTTAGCGATACGCTTGCCCCACCACCATCTGTATTAAACCCGAGACCTGCGAAAAAGCTTGCGGCATTATTTAACCCATGTTCATCTTCTACTAAACGAATATCAGCACCTTCACCTGTCTGAGCCATAGAGACAACCGTTTTGCCTGTCCCATCTGAACGTTGGTCAACAAATGTAGAGAATCCGACTCCTGAACGGTTCATTCGGCTGATGACGTTATTGACAGTATCTGTTTTATTAATCGTAACGTTAACTTCAGTCGGGTTCGTTTCTCCTGGTTTAGTAACACTAAAAGACATCACAGCTTTACCGTCTGCGTCCCATTCAATATCAGGACCGTCACCTTCAGTCCAATCACCCATTCGTTGCGTTAAAAATGTACTATCCATTTCAAATGCACCATCTGTGGATTGCCACGTAGCAGACTCAGCAAGATTATGTACTTGAATCGTTGCTGTAGCGTTTTGAGCATTTGACGTTCCAGCGGCTGTTACAACTGAAGGATTCGAGCTCGTGACTGTTTTTTGATAAAACGTTGCTCGACTCATTAATCCACCATTAGAAACTTGAAGGGAATTTCTAAAATTCGTCATAAGAAGGTTCACTTCTCGATAAGCATCTTGCTGCCATTCCATCGTTATCTTATCTTGAAGCAACCGTTGCATCGGTAATCTTTCCGCCTGCATTAACTGATTAATCATCGACTCAGTATCAATTCCTGAAGCTAAACCGCCAAGCCTCATTGTCATATCATATTCACTCCTTTATATATAGCGACATTCACTAATAGTTATATCGACAGAAATTAAAATATATTTACTGTTACTCGCAAGAAAAATGACCCGGCATAGCCGGATCACAGATTATACTTATATTTTTTTGTCAATAATCAAACCAGCATACTCAAGCATCGAGGAAATCATGTCTAAAAATTGCTCTGGCGGCACTTCCCTAACCACTTCATCAGTTTGACGGTCAACGACTTGAACATAGTACCTATCTAAGTCATCATGAAGCTGGAATTTAAGATTTGTAAAAGTATGATTGACTAAATCATTTAATGTATCCACTTGTTTCACAAGTTCATCTTTTGACGCTTCTTTTTGAATTTTTTGTGCCTCTTCAACATGATTAGCGGCACTTACCTGTTTACTTCCTTGTGCTGTTGATTCAGGCGGATAGAATTCTTTCGTCCGCTGAATAAATTCGGACGCCACCGACTGATTGGATTTCACTTCCATGTGTTATCCACTCCTTCTTATCAATTTATTATTTATATCGGAAACTATTAATTTTCGTTTAGCTTTTTTGCTCACTTAAATTCAAAAAGATGGATGACTTATTGTTATTAGTACTATAAAAAGTCCCACATCAATAAAATATGACGGCCCACATATTTATGTGGACCGTCTGCAAAACGGTATAGTACACCTAAGAGTTAAAATGTTGAATAAGCAAAATGATAGACCCCTGACTCATTGGACTGTAACTGAACACTGTTAGAAGATGCAATAAGAGGAATCAAGTCGAAATAATGAATCCGGTATCCTGTATAATACGATAAATAGCCAGCTGCTGGTCCAATATTATTAATATTTACGGAGAAATTCCCATCACTATCTGTGGTAGAGGCCCCGCTAATCGGCGTATTATTAATTTCTCGAATGACAGTAAATTCTACTGGTGCATTTGCGACTGGATTACCATTATTATCAAGAAGTTGCCCATGAATCGTTATATTGGAACGTATTCTCCAGAAGTTTCCATACCCATAATCGATATAACCTTGAACCCCTCCATCTGAGTCTATTCGTGTCACATTCACACGAGACGGCGGTGGACCTGCCTCAGTCATACTTAAGTTATAGGCTTCCATCGCATCATAAGACGAGGTAGATGCCACTCTTATAAAATAGTCGCCCTCAGGAAAAACATAATTATTGTAGCTTTGATTATCTGAAAAAGAAGCTAGCAAGTTTAAATTCATATCAAAAATATCTAATTGGTAGGATGCATCCGCATTATGTGCTAACCGAGTATTTAATATTTTCTCTTCATCTAGCGATAACATCTTCCAATCCAAGTCAAACTCATTATCTACCGTTCCATTTACTTGGATTTCATTATTGTATAAGGTTGCTTGCCATATATTGTCATCTGGCTCTTGGCTATCATAATCAGAGGAATGTAGAACGGTGAAATAAAATGGTGTATTTTCATCATAGCCTTCCCATGAACTTACTGCTACAAAGTAGATGCCGCCATCACTAATCTGAGCGAGTTGTTCATTCATGCCTGGACCATACGTGGATGATAATTGGTTTTCGAGCGTCATCGTATCTTCATTTAACTTAAATAAATGAAGATCATAATCAATATTTTCAGAATTAACCGTTTGCAAAAAGACCGTTAATTTACCTGGTTCTATATTTTCAAAAAGATACCATTTAGTTTGACCTTCCTCCGTCAAAACATCCTGATAGACACCATCAATGTCAATACTATAGGCGTTGTTAGGACTATCATTTATCGGAGTATCAAGAGGTTCAATAGTTTCCGCATCATTTTCAGCAATTTTTTCAACCTCTGTTTGTAAGGAATGAATATCCTCATCTTCTCCTTTAATTTCGAGTGGTTCCCCTTCAAAGTCTTTTAACTTGTCTAATACAACAACATCATCAATCTCAGCTAAATTAATAGTCACTTCTTCAGCCAAAACGAGTTGTGGTATTAATAGAAAAAATAAACATAGACTCAACACCTTTTTCATATAACCACTCCTTTTATTGTTATATTTACATTATATAGTATATAATGAGTGTTTTTTGATTGATGATAAGGATGTATCAGATAGACCTACCCTTTCGACATTTTCTCTTATATAGTGATTATTATTGAGTTTAGTCATGGTCGTTTTGCGATAAATGCTACTAGTTAATTGTTCTCTATGACTTATACACTATCAACCTATTATAGACTACCTTTTATTAAGAAACGATAGTGCGACTGTTGGCTTGTTTAAAAGCACATTTTATGTATATTAAATAGGAGGCTCATTGTTGAGACCAAGTGAACATCACTTAAACAAAAAGCTCTTCCTTCTAAATATTAAATCCAGTTACATCAACCTTAGTCATGTCAACAAAAAAGCAGAGAAAGCCCTCATACAGGACTTTGCTCCGCTTGTTAATAAAGTCAGTTTTTCAATACGTATTAACCAAGTAATTGAAGAACAGATTGTGGAAGTTGGTTAGCTTGTGCAAGCATAGATTGAGACGCTTGAGAAAGGATGTTGTTCTTAGTGAATTCCATCATTTCTTTCGCCATGTCTACGTCACGGATCCGTGATTCTGCAGCTTGTAAGTTCTCAGATGAGTTATCTAAGTTACGGATTGTGTGCTCTAAACGGTTTTGAACAGAACCTAATGCAGAACGCTGATCAGATACTTGTTGAAGTGCACCGTCAACGATTGCTAGTGTTGCATCAAAGCCGTCTGGGTCCGCAGCATCAATAGTAGCAAAGTTAGTCACATCAACGTCTGAAATAACGCCAGTTCCATCACCTAAAGAATCTGCATCCATGTTCTCGATGTTAACAGAGATTTGTTGCGTCGCGTTAGCACCGATTTGGAATACTAAATCATCTGTAGCATCGTCAAAGTCACCATTTAAAAGTGTTTTACCGTTGAACTCAGTACGGTTAGCAATACCTGTTAACTCTTCTTGAAGTTGTCCAATTTCGTCTTGGATCGCTTGAAGGTCTGCTTCTTCGTTTGTACCTGTGTTACCAGCTTGTACTACAAGCTCACGCATACGTTGAAGGATTGAGTGAGACTCATCTAACGCACCTTCAGCTGTCTGAATTAATGAAATACCATCTTGTGAGTTACGGCTTGCTTGATCCAAACCACGGATTTGCGCGCGCATTTTCTCAGAGATTGAAAGTCCAGCAGCGTCGTCTCCAGCACGGTTAATACGAAGACCTGAAGATAATTTCTCCATTGAAGACTGTTGGAAATTTTGGTTAATACCTAATTGACGGTGAGCGTTCATTGCGCTCAAGTTATTGTTAATAATCATGTGAAAGTTCCTCCTTGAATTTTACTTCCTGTCACATCCTTGTGTACGGAAGAATCATTATTTAGTGAACTGAAAAGCGTCGGCCGCCGCTTTTCTTATCACCCTACATTTTTTTTATCGGCTCGTCTCAATAAATCTTTAGTTTTTTTGAAATTTTTTTCACTCATTTTCTTGAACATGGGCTTAAAATATTCGCATTATAGAAGAATAGCAACGGTGACCTCTATCCTCTTATAATTACGCTTTCCCTATTTCTGATTGCGTGTGAAGCCAGATACGGTCCACTCAACATTTATTATCGAGCATTCATGATTTAAATGGCATTAAAAAAAGAAGCAGCCCATTTTGGACTACTCCTTTATCTGTATTCTGCCTTTAATTAACCAAGTAATTGAAGAACAGATTGTGGAAGTTGGTTAGCTTGTGCAAGCATAGATTGAGACGCTTGAGAAAGGATGTTGTTCTTAGTGAATTCCATCATTTCTTTCGCCATGTCTACGTCACGGATTCGTGATTCTGCAGCTTGTAAGTTCTCAGATGAGTTATCTAAGTTACGGATTGTGTGCTCTAAACGGTTTTGAACAGAACCTAATGCAGAACGTTGGTCAGATACTTGTTGAAGTGCTGCATCAACGATTGCTAGTGTTTCATCAAATCCACCTGCTTCATCAGCAGCGTTGTTAACAAATTCAGCTACATCGATAGAAGCAATGTTTAAAGTGGCATCTGTTCCTAAAGAATTTGCATCCATGTTCTCGATGTTAACTTCGATTTGTTGTGTTGCGTTAGCACCAATTTGGAAGACTAATCCATCTTCACCATCTTCAAAAGTACCATCTAAAAGTGTTTTACCGTTGAACTCAGTACGGTTAGCAATACCTGTTAACTCTTCTTGAAGTTGTCCAATTTCGTCTTGGATCGCTTGAAGGTCTGCTTCTTCGTTTGTACCTGTGTTACCAGCTTGTACTACAAGCTCACGCATACGTTGAAGGATTGAGTGAGACTCATCTAACGCACCTTCAGCTGTTTGAATTAAAGAAATACCATCTTGTGAGTTACGGCTCGCTTGATCCAAACCACGGATTTGCGCACGCATTTTCTCAGAGATAGATAGTCCAGCAGCATCGTCTCCTGCACGGTTAATACGAAGACCTGAAGATAATTTCTCCATTGAAGACTGTTGGAAATTTTGGTTAATACCTAACTGACGGTGAGCGTTCATTGCGCTCATATTATTGTTGATAATCATGTGATAATTCCTCCTTGAATTTTACTTCCTGTCACATCCTTGTGTGGAAGTTGGTGTATAAAGCGAGTGAGAAGCGTCGGCCGTCGCTCTCCATGTCGCCTTATACTCTATTTATCGGTTCGTCCCCCACATTGTTTAGTCTTTTATTAAATTTAACGATTTATTTTTAAATGAATCGATTTCATGAAGCTAAGCTTCAATCATTGGGAGTTTTCCTTCATCACCCACTGATGGTTATTTAAACTTATCAGACCTTAAGAGTGGGATAAATCATGGTTGTATCATTATTTCCGAAAGTTATGACACATGTCCACTATAGATGGACGCTTTCCATGTGGTTCGTCTTTAACTCATTCTGCCTTTGCAAAGCTCAGTCAGAATGACTTTTCAGACGTCGCTTCTTCCCCCAAGTGCCGCCATCTTTCGTTCCAATTTTTCGTTTCTAATGACGAACAGTTATTATCAATTTCCAATCTTATTCGTTATATTGAGCGTGACATTGCATTATGACATTCATTCAAACAAAGGTGTTTTACAACACATGTAATAATATTCCTGGAATCCACCTTCCAAACGACGTCATGCCGTTTATATCTATATCACTTTTTCGAAAAAGCAACTTAATACTGACACCATAAAAAAGCAGGACTTAAAAGTCTCCTTTTAAGTCCTGCCCTATTAACTATATCAGCTGTATTTCAATTATTTCAGTACGTATTAACCAAGTAATTGAAGAACAGATTGTGGAAGCTGGTTAGCTTGTGCAAGCATAGATTGAGACGCTTGAGAAAGGATGTTGTTCTTAGTGAATTCCATCATTTCTTTCGCCATGTCTACGTCACGAATTCGTGATTCTGCAGCTTGTAAGTTCTCAGATGAGTTATCTAAGTTACGGATTGTGTGCTCTAAACGGTTTTGAACAGAACCTAATGCAGAACGTTGGTCAGATACTTGTTGAAGTGCACCGTCTACGATTGCTAGTGTTGCATCAAAGCCGCCTGCATCACCTGCAGCAATTGTAGCAAAGTTAGTCACGTTAACGTCAGAAATAACGCCAGTTCCATCACCTAAAGAATCTGCATCCATGTTCTCGATGTTAACTTCGATTTGTTGTGTTGCGTTAGCACCGATTTGGAAGACTAGGCTATCAGTACCTGCTTCTTCAAAGTCACCATTTAAAAGTGTTTTACCGTTGAACTCAGTACGGTTAGCAATACCTGTTAACTCTTCTTGAAGTTGTCCAATTTCGTCTTGGATCGCTTGAAGGTCTGCTTCTTCGTTTGTACCTGTGTTACCAGCTTGTACTACTAGTTCACGCATACGTTGAAGGATTGAGTGAGACTCATCTAACGCACCTTCAGCTGTCTGAATTAATGAAATACCATCTTGTGAGTTACGGCTTGCTTGATCCAAACCACGGATTTGCGCGCGCATTTTCTCAGAGATTGAAAGTCCAGCAGCGTCGTCTCCAGCACGGTTAATACGAAGACCTGAAGATAATTTCTCCATTGAAGACTGTTGGAAATTTTGGTTAATACCTAGTTGACGGTGAGCGTTCATTGCGCTCAAATTATTGTTGATAATCATGTGATAATTCCTCCTTGAATTTTACTTCCTATCACATCCATGTGAATGCGGAAGAGTTATATAGTTGTGAAAAGGAAAGCCTCGGCCGCTGCCTTCCTTATCACCCTACACCTCTTTTATCGGTTATCTGCTTTAATTGTTTAACTATTTTAAAATAAATCGGCTTATTTTTCATTATAGTGAATTTTTCTATCTAAGACTTTCGACCCAACCATTACGAATTGCTTGCACAGTCGCTTGTGTTCGGTCTTGAACATCCATTTTTCTAAGTAAGCTGCTGATGGTGGAACTTACTGTCGAAGGAGAGAAGTATAATTTTTGGGCAATCATTTGATTACTACAGCCTTCCAATAAAAGTTGGAGAACTTTTTGCTCATTTTCTTTAAGTAATCCATCAACTTTATCATTTTTTAAGATAAACTGTTTAATTGGTTTCTTTACAGTACGGCGTCGGTCAATTTCGAACGCTAAGCGATGATGCATAGCCGGCTCTAATACCGGTCCTGTCGAATATACTGTATTAATAACTAATTGAGCGTTTCGATAGAAGAATTCCAGCGAGAATAAGCCATCAAATGGAAAAGATAAGTATGGAATAAAAGACGATGACACTTCCTCAGTCATTAAATATATTTTCATGTGTGACTTTTTACTTATTTTATTTAAGTGAGTCAAATCAACTTGATTCTCTTTAGGGAGAACATAAAATAAAACGTCTACATTTTCCAAGGAAGACGGTAATTCTGCCGTTTTCTTTAGCTTTGCTCTTTCAAGGTTTACTTGTAATTGACAAAGATGATTATCCGCAATAAGACCCATTAAATCCACAATCAAAATACGACTAACTGATACTTTATTCTTATCCATTCTCCATCACCTGATTCTTTAGAAGTATTTTATAATCTAAAATTTAGCAGAAAATAAGGCATATAACAATATTCCTAAAAATATGACAAACAAGTGAAAAATGTCGAATAAAGTCTAACTAAGTCATGAAAAGGGATACAGTTCGTAGTAAATTCAAATTTATCCCTTTTTTAACGTTTTAATTGACTAATTAAAAAAGTTATTTAGTCCTACTATTTTTTAAGAGAGTAAGGTTTTAAAAAACAATTAAATGGGAAGTATTATTAATTATTTAGTCCTAAAGATCTAAATCGTCAGAATTGAACTGTCTTGTAGTCAATCATTCAAAAAGCACTAGGCTTATTTTTTCTTGTTCACTTAGTCCCATTACTCCCTTTTTAAAGTAAGGGTATCTCATGTTAGGTTATGCTTCCTCTCTTTAAACTCACTAACGTAAAAAAAAACAGGAACAATGTCCTGTCTTCTTTTACTACAAATTAGTATTCTTATCGACATACATATAAATATTAGTTAAATTATCTCTAGGTAGTTGTGCTTAAATCACTTTCTTATCTTACTGCATCTACCCAGCCTTTCCTAATAATTTGCACCATCGCATCTGTGCGATCATTTGCACCTAATTTTTTCAGAAGGTGGCTTATAACTGTGCTAACTGTAGAAGGCGCTAAATACATAAGTTCGGCAATTTTACGGTTATTATGTCCATCTAGAATATGCTGCAACACTTTCTTTTCATTTTGAGTTAGTATGTATTTAACATCCTCGGTACGTAAAACGAGTCGTTTTATTGGACGATCTTTCAGCTTTTTCCTTTGCAGATCAGTCACGAGCTCTCTATGGAGGTACTGCTCCAGAAATACACCGAATTGATCGAGAGTGTCTAGTACCCGTTGTCCCCGAGTCATAAAATGACGTAATGAAACAATTCCATTTAAACCGTTTGCTAAATAGGGAAATAAATATTTGGTAGGACGGTTAACCGTCATAATTAACGTGAATGTTTCTTTCGATTTCAATTCTTCCAGTTGGTCTTCGATCCATCGAAGGGTTTCTACTGTTTGATCCTCAATCAAGAAAAAAAGATAGCGCACTTGATCCAGATTTTCTGGACAACTCTTCTCGATAATCACTTCTTTGTCTCCAGCTGCCATTGACATCTTTTGGGCAGTATCATCTGTAAGACAGTGATTATAATCGATAAAGAGGACCTTTTCGGTAATGGCTGTATCTTCGGCAGAATACAATGAGTGCATGATGGATCCCCTTTCATATGTGTCTACTATTAAGGTTACATCCTAATATCTCAAGCGACAAGATTCGAATGTCGTAACATCTGTAAGACTTTTGTTGTTTAATTATGCATTAAAAGGTATTTTTTCTTATATTTATGTCTAAAAATCGATTATTGTCCTATATTTACAGCGTTGAAAACTATTTAGATAGGCTACAAAATTCATTATAAGAAACAAAATTTCACTTGTTACTTTCCTTTATAGCCTTTGTTAGTTGTTTTAAAACATCTAAAGAGCCATTTGCTGCAGCATTATTCTCTTCCTTAATGGCTAAATAGACTTCTTTACGATGTATATCTATATTTTTCGGAGCTTCAATTCCGAGTTTTACTTGATCTCCTTCTATAGCAATAATGGTTACTTCTATATCGTCTCCAATTTTTATGGACTCATTCAGTTTGCGGGTTAATACAAGCATATGCTCATTCTCCCTTCTTTCCAGACGCTGCCACTGTTTGAAGTGAATGCTTAGTATGATAAGCAGAATCATTCAAGACAATCTGTTTGCCCACTTTTTTCGTTGTGTTAATAATAATAGGTCCTCTTAAGTTGGCAGTAGATTCTTCAAGAGTATCTCGTAATGTTAGGACGATAAAAACAACCACATCTTCCCTCTTTTCAATTTGTAGCGCCTCCACTGTCTGGTCTGACAAATCAGCCTCATAATCAGGAAAGAAAGCAAATGGAGTCATCACGACTAAGGCCAGTCCGGGAGTGAGAGTAGATTGTAATATTGAGAATGGGCTAGGTTCTTCACTAAAGGGTAGAAGTATGAATGACTTCTCCTCTTCAAAGCTTGGAAGTCCTTGATTGAAGGTAATAATGTTTTGTCTATTTATCTCTGTCACACCTGAATATTTTGTATCTATTTGCAACTATCATCCCTCCAATATCATCTTTTTTTCATTGTAACGAAAAATAGCGCCCGTGTCTCGGTCATTTGATAAACGTTGTTAAAATTTAATTTAAAATAAGTCATAGTTCTCATTGACATTATCTTTGCAGATTGTTGTGTTAGAATCGCTAAAGTGGTCATTAGCATTGTTAGAAAATATGGCAATAGGTAGTCAGGCACTCTCTTTCTATTAAGGATAACAAGTTTTAAGCAACACTATCCATAATTAAAAATATTCAATGTTTTAATACTTTCTTCTTTCAACACTTTAAAAACCTAGAGATATCGACCCCTTTTTTTATTTTGTTACCTTATCTCGCTAGAAAGCTCTCGTTCACAAAATCAATTTCCCTCTTACTACCACATTAAAAATGCCTTGTGTAATTTCTACACAAGGGCTTATAATTCTTTATTTACTGTGCTTCCTGGGATCACAGTAAAGTGGATATTATTTTTTTGCTCTAAATAAACATTTGTTTCCCATCTCGGCACCTGAATTTCAGGACTATTTCGCTTCACATTAATAGCTACATGTGGTAAATCCGCATCGAACTGAAGTTCTGAAGGTGTATAATTAATTTTCACCTTTCCCATATGCTCTGGCACAGCACCAAAATTATACGACATTGGCGCCCGTTCACTTCGTTGCTTTGCGACTGAAGCCAGGGCATTAGTATTGTTTTCGATTTTTTTTAATTGTTCACCATGACGCATCGTTTCAGCGATAAATTGCATGACTTTTTGATTACCTTTAGCTGCATTTTCCTTCCCACGGCGTAAAGGACTTTTTACATCTGCATCTGCAAAAGCTTCTGTTTGGTCAATATATAACCGTGAGGCTGTTGTGCTTATTCTAAGTTTTCCAGCTACATTCTGGTCAATTGTCATGTCTGGTCCGGGCTGACGCATGCTAATATACGGACGCGATTGTTGAATCCCAGTTTTAGCTTGAATAGTGGAAATAGCTATCTGTGGCAAAGACATCAGCATTCCTCCTCCTGCCCATTTTTCCTTCTACATAGATAGAAAAACTAGACTTAGGCTATAGTCTAGTTTTAAATAATCTGGAGCCTACCTTAAAAAGTCCAGTAAAGAAGGCTGAATAATTCGCGAGCTGGAAGACAGTGCTGCGCGATGGACGTTTTCTTGTGTCAATAATTGTGTGATAACCTCTGCCAGATCAGCATCTTCATTATCGGACATTATACGTGTCGCTAACACCTCTTGATCTTGAAGGCGTTGATCCATCATTTCAACTCTGTTTACTCTCGCCCCTAAAGCCGCTCTCTCATTAATAGTATTATTTATATGGCCATCTACTGTATCAAGCATAGCAGACAATTCTTCTGCCGTCGTATCTTCATTCATCAGCATGTTTTCTAGTTGCTGGATATCGTTAAACATTTGCTCTGAGAAAACATTTTGTGGACTCACATTAACAGGAACTTTAACCCCTTTTAACAACTCAAGCTCAACATCATGTGTATTTGTGGAAAATGTGTCGTTTTCTAAGTCAACTGGTTTATTTGTCGTATTTGTACCATTAAATATATACTTATTATTAGACTTTGTATTCGCTAATGACTCTAAATGCTCTTTAAGTTGACGAACTTCTTCCGCAATATTCTCTCTTTGTCCTTCTTCATATGTGTCGTTCGACGCTTGAACGGTCAACTCACGTATTCTTTGTAAGGCACTAGTCGTATCATTTAAAGCTGAATCGGCGGAATCCATCCAATTGTATGCTTCTCCTAAATTCCGTTTAAATTGTTGGACTTCTACTAATTGTGTTCGATAACGCATGCCGTTCATCGCTACCACTGGATCCTGAGAAGGACGAGTAATCTTTTTACCAGTGGATAGCTGATCTTGATAGAGTTTAAGTTGAGACATACTTGTATTTAAATGTCGAAGTGTACTAGTTGAAATCATTGATTGTGTTACACGCATCTTACGTCACCTCCCCCATTAAATCATTTACCTGCCTACTCGGCCCATACCGTTAATAATCGTATCTAGCATTTCGTCGACTGCGGTTAGATTACGCGCTGCCGCATTGTATGCATGCTGAAATTGAATCATATTAGCTAGCTCTTCATCCAATGAGACACTACTTACAGCTTGTCGTCTTTCATTAATTGAGTTTGCTAGTGATTGAAAATTCTTTGTCATGTTGCTTGCTTCACTAACACCAACAGCCATTCGCCCTATAACTCCTTGATAAAAGCTATCTAAGCTAGCCGTTTGACCACCATAGTTTAATTGAGTATCTTTTACATCTGCTAAATTCAACGCATTAGATCCGTCACCAGCATAAGCAGTAGGATCGCCATTTTCATCCAATACTTCACGAGCAGCCGCAATATTATCAGTACTACTCAAGACAGCTTCTGATACTTTTAAATATTTAGCTGAGCCTTGAACACCACCACCATGAGCATCTGCAAATTCAAAGAAATTGTAACCTGCTCCACCGTTGGCTTTTTCTCCCGCTTCAATTTCCGATAAGCTCCAGCCACTGCTATGAACGTTATTAAACTCCTCTACAAAAACGGAGATCATCGTATCTAAATGTTGCATCATTTCGTTGTAGATACCTTTAACTTCTCCGCCTTCCATGTATCCATAAGCTTCTATCATTGCTTTAAGTGAGCCATTTGAATTAAAATCTTCAAAAGCAATTGCAGTACCACCGATTAAAATCTCTGTAACTGGACCATCAAGCTGGTCGCCATCAGCGTCTGTTACAGATACTTGATTATATTCAAACGTGGAACCATCGAGTAAAACGATGTCATTTAAACGCTGACCGTTATTATCAAGTAGGTGAATTGTATAACGGCCTTCCGCCATTTCTTTCGCATTACCACCGCTAGGTACCCGTTCAACCTCAATATTCATAAAGTTAGATAATTCATCCACAAGTAGATCACGTTTATCGTACAAATCATTTGGGAGTAAACCATGTACTTCTACACTAGCAATCTGTTTATTGAGTTCATTAATTTGGTTTAACAATGAATTAACTTGACTATTTTCAACTCCAATTTGATCACGATAATCACGTTGAATCGTTTCAATCGATTCATACGTATGGTTGAACGCTTCTGCTATAGCGACACCTCGCTGTTGAAGAACAGCTCTAGCCCCTGCATCTTCAGGGTTAGCAGACACATCTTCTAATGCTTGCCAAAATTCGTTAATCACTTTGGCATTACCGTTATCTAGTTCATTCATAACATCTTCCATACGCTCCAAAGCCGCGTACTTTGTACTCCAATACCCAAGCTTTGAGTTCTCGCCTCTAAATTGTAAATCTAAAAACGAATCTCGAATCCGTTGAATTTCACCGGCTTTAACTCCTGTACCAAGCTGACCTGGTATTCCTGGTTTATTAAATGCAGGATTAGGGAAGGCCTCAGTTTGTGTAAAATTAACACGTTGTCTAGAGTAACCAGGTGTGTTGGCATTCGCAATGTTATGGCCTGTTGTATAAAGTGCTGCTTGTTGTGTGCTTAATGCACGGCGCATCGTTTCAAGACCGTGAAATGTTGATATCATGCTATTCTCTCCTTCTACCCCTTATTCATTTGAACACTTTCACATTTATTTATAGATTTATAATATTCCTTTTACTCTGCAAGACAACATAGAACGTCCATTCATTAAGATAACTTATGCTTTTGAATCGAATAATGATGGCCCGCTGCCTTCCTTATCCTCAAAGTCTTCATTTCTACCATCGTGTGAGTAGCTAGAAAATGGTGTTTTCGGAGACATAACATCAATTGAAAAATTTACAAAGCGTAAGGAATCTTCTAACAATTGGTGATTGAGATCATTTTGTTTTTTTAGCGTATGGATTTCTGTCATAAGTCGTTGTTGCCAATAGTGTAATTGTTCGCGTTCAGACTCAGGAAACAATGGCAGAAGTTGTGCCATTGTCACTTCTTCCTCAGAGACACCTTTGTCTTTCATCCATTGTCGAATCACTGTCTGTCTTGCGTTTTCAAGTTTGCGTAGTTTTTGAATAAACGGCGACTCTTCTTTCATGATTTGTTCAAGACCTTCTATATTTCCTTTTTTAATAATCTCTTCTTTTCTCACAGCTTGCTCATTAAAGCGTTCATGTACGACAGTCATCGCCTGTAAAATTTGTATTAGCTGCTCAACCACGCAATTTACACCTCACTAATCTTAAAGATCCCAAAACTCATAAAGCTTTTTAGCAACTTCTTGATGGTTTATTTTATAGGTGCCATTTTCAATCTGTTGTTTCACTTGATTGACATGTTCTTGACGCTCTGGTGATATTTCACTTCCTTCAGCCATCTTTTTCGCTGCCTCCGAAATTTGCACTTTATCAGATTGGTTGATCTTATTTTGATCAACTTTTTGCTGTACTTCTTGTGATTTTCGATATTGTTGGATTGAATGTGCTGGATTAATTTTCATTTTGTGCACCTCCTATAATTCCTTCACTAATAACTGTTTTCCTTTTCTTCTACCTTCTATATCGGCTAATGTTTAACGATCTTTAATGAACGTGAAAAAAATCTTATAGGTCACACGAATCATTTATTAAAGCTAAATAGCCGTATTATACTCTATAGATATACTATTAGACCTAGTATAGGAATAGGTTTCTAAGATCTTTAATTACTCTTTAAGCAATCATCACTTTAAAATGATATCGTTCTCATGATTTCCTATCTTTATCTTTATTATCCATGTTGGAGTACCTTCCATCGTCAAGTAACTTTCATGAACTTTGTTTTTAAGTTAATGCACCTATATCATTAGTTTAGAAAAGTTTGGCCTGAATCAAACTAGTTCTCATACCCCTTACCTACTTAAAACAATATAAAACGAACCTTCAATCAATTGGAGTTTTCGTTCTTCTTCCACTGGCTGAAGGTTGAGTAAATCAGGGCATATACGGGAGGTTTACGGACGTTTATCTATTTAAAAAGTGCTCATCTCATGATGAACACTTTTTAAACTATTATTTCTCCCGCCTTACTTTGTCTCCAAGCGTACTATAGGTTTGATAGCGAGCCCGTTCCCGATCTCTTTGCCTTTCTTCAAAGGCTTTTTGTTTTTCTCCTACCTGAAGGCCTTCGTTAATCTCATCACGACAATTAGCACATAAGCGTGCTTCACGAATTTGCGCTCCGCATTTTTCACATGGATACGTAAGGTTTGGAAATTGTGATAGATGGAGTCTTCCTTCACGAACAAACTGCATAATAAGGTCACTTTCAACTTCGGTAGCTTCATGTACTTCTTCAATCGAAGCTCGTCGATTTTCTCTTTTCCTAATAAATGTGTAAACAGTCTGAAATTTTTCTTCCACTTCTCGTGCACACGCATCACATACTGGTCGTAAGGCTTTTACAAACAATTTATCACAGTTCGGACAATTTTTTAATTCAGGCATTTTTCGACCTCTCTTTCTACTTATTATCTATACTTTTTATATCGACTTATCCAAACTAGGTATTAAGTTTTATTTTAAATTTGTCCAACAGCTCGAGCTACTGTCACACTATACACGTTAGCTGCTCCTCTTCTATAAAAAAGCTCAGCTGCTGCCCGAAGAGTAGCCCCTGTCGTATATATGTCATCAATTATAAGAATATTTTTATCCTTCCATACTCTTTCATTAGCTTCTTTCGTAAATTCAAATATATGCTCATGAAATACAGCAAGCCTGCTTTTTCTTCCCCGCTTACTTTGCTTCCAAGCCGTCCCTTTACGTTGAAGCATTTCTTCCCATGAAAAAGCCTGTGCTAATAAAGCACTTTGATTAAATCCTCGGTCCCAAACTCGCTCATCTGTTAAAGGAATGACAGTCACACAATCAATGCGTCTAATTGATTGTGTTAGTCCTTTAAGTGCATCAGTAAACAGTTCTGCAAGCTTAGCATCCCCCCGATATTTAAACTTAGCTATAAGTTCTTGCATAAATACGTTATAGGTGTAGAGAGCTCTGTGTTGAACAGGATATGCCGCTAAAAGCGGAGTAGTTGCCCACCACTGACAATCACTGCATAGGTGACTTGGATTGTCACTAAACAAGGGAGGGAGGTTATTCGTATCATTAAAAACAATCACATTTCCTTCCTGCTCTTTAGATGACATATGCTTATCTTTCAAGTTAACGCTCTCACAAGTGTCTCCTTTACGTTGTGTGGGTCGTCCGCACATATCACAGCATATCATTTTTATTGATTCGAGCTTACTATCACAAGCGACACATAAAATTTTCTTAGTCTCAATCCCGACAAAAGACTGCCAGCTTACTTCTGTGCTGAAAGCATTATGGCAATAGAGACATCGAGCACCTTCACTTAAAATGGTTGTCATCTTTCATCCCCCGTTCTCTTTTAATCACCCTTTTGCATAATACGGTTTTTGTTAAAGTTAAAAAGTGTCATTCATTCGTTTTATATGGTTTACCGCATCTACCATTGCTGTCGTCTTCCCATGGTGAAAATAATGAACGTCTCCTTCTGGAGCAACTGGACTACGGCCAGCTCTACCTGCGATCTGAACTAATGCGGCCTCATTGAATATGGTCTCCTCCGCACCTAGAACAGCGACTTGAATATCCTTAATAGTAATACCTCGTTCGAGTATGGTCGTTGTTAATAGCAGCTGTATGTCGCCATTTCTAAAGCGCATTACTTTTTCTCTCCGTTCTTCATCTTCCGCATGAACAGTATCTACTTGTTGTTCATTGAACACTGCTTTAATGACCTTTTCGGCCGTTTTCATTACACTTACTGCCGGAAAAAATAATAAAATTTGTTTGTGGAGAGTTAAATGTTTAGAAAGCCAGGATACTAGGGGAGAAGGAAGAGAATTTTTTGAAAGCTTTTTTCGCCAATTACCGACCCAAATAAATCGGGGTTCTGGCAAAGGATAGCCATGATAACGCTTAGTCACCTTTACATAAGCTAGGTCTCCATTATTTACTTTTTTCTTAATTGCTTTAGAAGGAGTAGCGGTAAGATAGACGATGAGACTTTGGCTTGCCCTTGCCCGTTCAATAGCGAATTGCAGTTTCTTGTCGTGTGTATAAGGAAACGCATCCACTTCATCAATAATGACAAGGGGAAAAAAACGAGAGAATCGAAGAACTTGGTGTGTAGTAGCCACATAGATATGGCTTTGAGCATAACGTGCTTCTTCACTTACTCCCCCATAAAAACCATTGATATCGGTGTGAGGAAATGAGGCTTTCAATCGAGGAATTAATTCCAAAACCACATCTGTACGGGGAGTAGCAATGAGAATCGGGAGCTGTGCCTTTAACGCTCGCTCTATTAATGAAAATAGCATTTCAGTTTTCCCAGCACCACAGACTGCCCATACTAGACACTCTTTTCGTTTTTTTAGTGTCTCTAATTGTTGGATCAAAAACTTAGATGCCCTTTCTTGTTCAAATGTTAGTGAGCCTTCCCATGTCATTTGTGGCACATTCATTACACGCTCCTCTTTTCCCTCCCAAGTAAGTAAAGGCGCACAAGATGTTACACGTCCCATCATGATACATGCTCGACAGTAGATACAACTTTTCTTACACCGACTACATGTTATCTGTTCGTACAAAAATGAATCAGTATTACCGCATCTGTTACACGTAGGCTTTGAGGTTGTAAAGTCTAGCGCCGCTTTATACTGAATATAGCCATTAGCTACGTGTTCATGAATGATGTTAAGTGGTATTTTTTTAACTACTTCATCTAACAATAACAGGCGACCAGTTAGCATGTTTTTTAATACTTTATCAGGTTGATAAGTTTTATTGATGTTGGGAAAATACCACTCAGTTGATGGATAGTCTGATAAACGAATGAGCGAGAAGTGCCTAATGTCGTGAGGGGATATTGACGAAGATATTAACATTTCAGGAATTAGCCATTTCTTCCTTTCTTCACTCGTGAATGAATAAGGATAAAGTGTACAGTCACCCACTTTCCCCCATTGATCAGCTGCATAAAAACGCAAATGAGCTACCTCCTTTAACTATATGCTGTTTTTTAATGAAAATCGATCTAAGACTGATTGATGACTAAGCCGTGATCTTACATAGGATCTGCTGAACAATCTCATCTTCGACCACAAAGGTATCGCTTGCATAGCTCCGCATTGACCAGAGGTATCATTGCGACATCGGGTCAACATGATCTTGTCGTGCCTTACTAGTCTGCCGAGAAGCTGGAGAGCGTCTCAAGCTTTGCTTTGGGGGGTATCGCCTTGTGTTTCCTTTCCCGAAGGAGTAAGCCTACGCTATTCTAGCGGCACCTCTTTAGTTAAACCCTTTCAACGAATATGACGCGCGAGAGTTTTTAACTATATAGATGGATTTCTTTGCAATTGATTTCAAAAAAATCAACTGTCTCTTTGTTTACATATTAAGGCTTACAGGTTATTCAGTAAGCCCCACATAATATATGGGAATAAAACGAACCTCTAATCAGTGAGAGTTAAGTGAATGAGGATATTAGCGTCCGTTACCTATGATAAAAAGTGGTTTGAAAAAGATGCTCAACACTAAGGAATTAAAACGGGGATACTACAGTTGTATAAAAGTAGATAGAAGAAAAAGACAGAAAAGGGGGTTTTCAGCCTCCCTTTTAATTCGTCTTAATTTCATTTATTATGTGGGGCTACCCATCCAATACCAAGACTCCCCTCACCTAGATGAGTGCCAATAACTGGGCCAAAATAGCTAAGATGGACATTCGTAGCTGGATACTTAGCTTTTAACTCTGCTACTAATTCTTCTGCTTTTTCGGGGCGATTAGCATGAATTACAACGATATCCAAGGCAGCTCCGTCTCTCGCATCTTCATCGAGCAATGAAAATATTTTGGCTAGGGCTTTTTTGGCTGTTCTCACTTTTTCATAAGGAACAATCACTTTGTTGTCAAAATGAAGTACTGGTTTTATTTGCAGTAAGCTCCCTACCACAAGCTGAGCACCATTCAATCTTCCACCTCGGTGAAGATGACTGAGGTCATCTGCCATAAAATACGCACGGCTCTTCTTTTTCATACTCTCCAGTTGAGCTAGAATAGCCTGAGACTCAATCCCATTTCGCACCATTTTTGCCGCAGCTAATACAAACAAACCTTGTACCATACAACTGACTTCCGAATCGAACACATGCACGTTGACATTATCAATCATATTTCCCGCCGCAACAGCTGTCTGGTAAGTGCCGCTAATACCACTTGACAGTGTAATGACGATTATCTCATCATGATCTTGCCCAAGCTGATAAAACGTTTCTTCAAAAAGACCAATAGAAGGCTGTGATGTCGTTGGTAATTCATCAACTTTCCTCATTTTTTCATAAAATGTTTCCGCCGTTAAATCATCTTCTTTAAAGACCGTTTCTCCAAAGATAACGTTAAGAGGAACCACTGTAATATCGTATTGTTTACGCAAATCCTGCGGGATATATGCCGTACTGTCCGTTACTATTGCAATATCACTCATAAAGATTCTCACTTCTTCCTTCTTTATTTGCATTATGAGAATCCGCTTTTTCTTTTCTCATAACTTCGGTTATCCTAATAATATCAAGTGATAACTAGGCATGTCCACACAAACATGCACCTGTCGTAAATACAGGTGCATGTTCACTTTATTAAGACATAAAAGTTTAATTAACTTTTACCCATCCATTTTTAATCGCTTCAACGACCGCTTGTGTTCTATCATTCATGTTCATTTTTTGTAGAATGTTACTCACATGGTTTTTAACCGTTTTTTCACTAATATACAAAGCTTCCCCTATAGCTCGGTTACTTTTTCCATCTGTCATAAGCTGTAAAACTTCGCACTCACGACGTGTCAGAAGATGCAGAGGTCTACGGTATTCAACTTCTCTGAAGCCAATTTCTGTTTCAGTTCCATTATCAGATGCCAAACGTCTATATTCATTAATTAAATTATGGGTCACTTTAGGGTGAATATAAGCGCCACCATCCCCAACAACTTTCACTGCTTCAATGAGCGCTTCCGTATCCATTTCTTTAAGAAGATAGCCAGATGCTCCAGTCTTTAAGACATGTGTTACATACGTTTCGTCGTCATGAATAGAAAGGATAAGAACTTTAACATCAGGGAAAGTTTCTACAAGATTTTTAGTTGCTTCCATACCATTGACATTCGGCATGTTAATATCCATTAAGACAACATCTGGTCGAGTTTGTCTTACGAGATTTATAACGTCTTCTCCGTCGTTACCTTCTGCTGCAACCTCAAAATTAGGCTCCATGCTTAAGATACGTTTAACCCCTTCACGGAATAATTGATGGTCGTCGATAAGTACTATGCGTAGTTGATTTTCTCTTTCCATTTCGTTCTCCTCCTGTTTTGATGATATTTATACGAATTCAGTTATGTTTTTTCTCCTATTAAAAAGGATCGTCTAATGGGTCTAATTTGTATATCGGACAAAGATCGTCTTTTTTTAGGTCTTATTGACTATTACACTTCGGCAACTTGGTTGTTAGCCGGTGGTTTAACCGGTACTTGCACCATAATAAGCGTCCCTTTTCCTGGTTTAGAGTCAATACTCAAACGCCCATCTAGCATATTAATTCGTTCTTTCATACCAACGAGTCCAAAGCTACCTTCTTTTTTTACGCTAGGGTCAAACCCTTTACCATCATCTTTAATAACTGCATTCACAATGTCTTTTTTCATTTCCATCTTCACGACTATTTCAGCGGCCTCGGCATGTTTACATGCATTCTGGACTGCTTCTTGTATAAAACGGAAAATCGCCACTTCCATTTCTGAAGGAAGACGCTGTTCTTTTCCTAACCTATGGAATGTAATAGACACACCTGTATGTTCTTCTATATTTCTCAAATACTTTGTTAATGTCGGCACAAGTCCAAGATCATCTAGTGTCATCGGTCGAAGGTCATAAATAATTCTACGAACCTCACTCAACGAGTTTTTAACCATTCGTCTCAGATCATGAATTTCAACTCTAGCTTTCTCTACTCCATCTTGATCAAGCACCTTTTCAACGAGCTCAGATCTAAGCATCACGTTCGCCATCGTTTGAGCTGGTCCATCATGGATTTCACGAGAAATTTTCTTTCGTTCTTCTTCCTGTGCCTGAATGATTTTCAACCCGAATTGCTGCATTTCTTCAGCGTCAGCTATTATATCAGATACTTGCTGCAAGT